>NZ_LIQQ01000001.1 GCF_001418565.1 Streptomyces graminilatus
CTGTGCCTTCGACGCGGCGCACTGGGCGGAGAACCTGCGCCGCGTCGAAGGCACAGGGGTGGGTGGGGTCTTCGTGGACGGTGGAGTAGATGCGCACGGCGGAGTCGGCGCGGCCCTGGATGCCGCCCAGCCGGGCCGTCAGCTCGGGCAGCAGCGGGTCGACCTGCGGCGAGTGCCCGGCGCCCTGGACGGGCATGGCGCGGGCCGCGCGGCCCTGTGCGTCGAGATGCTCCACGAGCCGCGCGACGGCCGGTGCCTCGCCGGTGACGATCTTCTGCCGGGGCGAGGAGTGCACGGCGAGGTGCACTCCGGGGAACTCCCGCTCCAGGTCGCCGAGTTCGTCGTCGGTCAGGTCAACCACCGCCATCGCCCCGCCGCGCAGCGTGGCGAGCAGCCGGGACCGTACGGCGATGACGCGGGCGCCGTCGGCGGCGTCGAGTGCCCCGGCGACGACGGCCGCCGCGACCTCGCCCATGGAGTGCCCGATGACGGCGGCGGGCCGGACGCCGTAGGAGCGCCAGAGTTCGGCCAGCGCCAGCTGGGTGCCGTAGAGGAGGGGCTGGGCGATCTCCACCTGGCGCAGGTCGTCGTCCGTGCAGTCGTCGAGCAGTTCGTGCAGGGAGATGCCGCACCCGGCCGCGAGCACCGGGTCAAGTTTCTCCACGGCGGCGGCGAACGCGGGCTCGCAGCCGAGCAGTTGACGGCCCATGGCGGCCCACTGGGTGCCGTAGCCGGAGAAGACCCACACCGGTCCCGGTCCGAGCCGGTCCCGGTCGCCGGTACTGACGTACGGATGGGGGCGGCCCGCCGCCAGCGCGCGCAGGGCGTCGCTGAGCGCGTCGCGGTCGGGGGCGACGACGGCCGCGCGGGCGGCGCCCCGGCCGGCGCGCCCGGCGAGGGTGCGGGCGACGTCCTGGAGCCGGGCGGCGCTCCCGTCGGGGGTGCCGAGCCAGTCCGCGAGCCGGCCGGCGGTGTGCCGGACCCGGGCCGGATCGGCGTCGCTGAGCTGCACCAGGGTCGCGGTGCCGCGGGTGAGGGGGATGCGTACGGCGGCGGGCCTGCCGGGCTGCCACTCCTCCAGTACGGCGTGCGCGTTGGTGCCGCCGAAGCCGAACGCGGAGACTCCGGCGGTGGCGGTGCCGCTGTAGCGGGGCCAGGGCTCGGGTTCGGTGACGAGCCTCAGCGGCTGGTCGTCCAGGGCCGGCCGCTCGCCGTGCAACGAGCCGGGGACAACGCCGTGGTGGAGTGCGAGGATGGCCTTGACCAGCCCCGTCACTCCTGCGGCTGCCTCCAGGTGGCCGAGGTTGCTCTTGGCCGAGCCGAGCAGCAGCGGCTGGTCGGGGTGGCGGCCACGGCCCAGGACGGCGGCCAGCGCGCCCGCCTCGATGGGGTCGCCGAGCGGGGTGCCCGTGCCGTGCGCCTCCACGTAGTCCACGGTCGACGGATCGACGTCGGCGCGCGCGTAGGCCGTCTCCAGCAGGGCGCGCTGGGCCGCCGGGTTGGGCGCGGTGAGGCCGTTGGAGCGGCCGTCGGAGTTGACGGCGGTGGCCGTGATGACGGCGAGGACCCGGTCGCCGTCGCGCAGCGCGTCGCTGAACCGCTTGAGGACCACCATGGCGCAGCCCTCGGCGCGGACGATGCCGTCGGCGTCGGCGGAGAACGGCTTGCACCGGCCGTCGGGCGCGAGCGCGCCGGCCCGGCCGAACGCGACGGTGACGACCGGGGTGAGCAGCACGTTGGCCCCGCCGGCGAGCGCCGTGTCGCAGTCGCCGCCGCGCAGCGCGACGCATGCCTGGTGGACGGCGACGAGGGAGGAGGAGCAGGCGGTGTCGACGGCGACGCTCGGGCCGCGCAGGTCGTACACGTAGCTGAGTCGGCCCGCCGCGACCGAGGTGGCGCCCCCGGTGGTCGCCCAGGCGTCGACGGCCGCCGGGTCGGCGGCGGTGAGCCGGCTGTAGTCGGGGGCGGAGACGCCCACGAAGACCCCGGTGTTGGTGCCGGCGAGGGAGGCGGCGGGTAACGCGGCGTGGTCGAGGGCCTCCTGGGTGACCTCCAGCAGCATGCGCTGCTGCGGGTCCATCGAGTCGGCCTCGCGCGGGGAGACGCCGAAGAAGGCGGAGTCGAATCCGGTGAGGGCGGCGTCGTCGAGGTAGCCGCCCCAGGGGCTGGCGTCCGGCGGCTGCGGGGTGACGAAGTCCCGGCGGCGCTCCTCGGACACCTGGCCGACGGCGTCGACGCCTTCGACGAGCAGCCGCCAGTAGTCGTCGGGGCCGCGTACCCCGCCGGGGAGGCGGCAGCCGACGCCGATCACGGCGACGGGTTCCTCCTCGGTGGCGGCCCTGGGAGTGTGCGCGGGGTCCGGGGCGGGGGCGGTGTCGCCGCTGAGCAGGGTGACCAGCCCGTTGACGGTGGGCGTCTCCCACATCAGCGTGGCGGGCAGTTCACGGCCGAGGGCGTCGGCCAGTTCGCCGGCGATGGCGACCGCGTCCCGGGAGGACATGCCGAGTTCGGCCAGCGGCCGGTCCGGCGCGATGTCCGTGCCGGGCACCCCGATCCAGTGGGCGATCCGCTCGACGACCAGCCGTCGCAGGCCGGCGGGGTCGGCCGGGTGCGTGCTCATGCTCATGCCGTGCCCCGCGCGTAGGTGTCGTAGAGTCCGTCGAGATAGTGCGAGCGGGTCAGCGCGCGGGACACCTTGCCGCTGGAGGTGCGGGGCACGGCCCCGGGCGGGACGAGCAGGATGTCGGCAAGACGCAGGCCGTGCCGGGCGGAGACGGCGGCGCGCACGGCGGCGGCGACCTCGTCGCGGTCGCGGGCCTGCGGGGACAGGTCCCGGGTGTGCTCGGCGACGACCACCGCGCGCTCGGCGGCGATGATGCCCCCGGCCGCCGCGCCGCCGGGCGTGTGCTGCGCGGCGACAGCGAAGGCGGCGAGGCGGTCCGGGCGTATCGCCCGGTGGGCGGCCTGCGCGGTGACCTCGACGTCCTGCGGGTAGTGGTTGCGGCCGTCCACGATGATCAGGTCCTTGAGTCGGCCGGTGACCAGGAGCTGCCCGTCGAGCGTCGTCCCGAGGTCGCCGGTGCGCATCCAGCGACCGGACAGCCGGCCCAGGCGGGCGTGGAAGGTCTCCCGGGTCTGCGTCTCTCTGCCCGCGTAGCCGCGCCCGATGTTGGGTCCCTGGACCCAGATCTCGCCCACCTCCCCCGGCGGCAGGAGGACCCCGGTGACGGGGTCGACGATGCGCACCTGCTGCCCCACGGGTTCACCGCAGGCGGCGAGCTGGATCGCGGCGGGTTCGTCGGCGGCGACGGGCAGGGCCTTGCCGGCCGCCAGTGCCTCCCGGTCCAGGGCGTATCTGCGCAGTGGCTGTCCGGGCCGGTGGGCGCTGACGAAGACGGTGGCCTCGGCGAGCCCGTACGACGGGCAGTGGGCGTCGGCGGACAGGCCCTGTCCGGCGAAGGCCGCGTGGAAGCGGTCGGCGGTCTCGGGCCGTACGGGTTCGCTGCCGTTGGCGAACACGGCGACCCGGTCCAGCCGCAGGCCGGCCTTGTCCTCGTCGGTGACGACGGCCGCGCAGTAGTCGTAGGCGAAGTTCGGCGCCGCGGTGAGTACGCCCGGGTGGTCGGAGAGCAGGCGCAGCCAGCGGGCGGGCCGCCGCAGGAAGGCGACGGGGTCCATGAGGACGGACAGCAGTCCGCCGACGACGGGAACGGCGATGCTGAGCACCAGCCCCATGTCGTGGTAGAGCGGCAGCCAGCCGACCGTGGTGGCGAGGGGGGTGCCGGATCCGTAGGCGGTGAGCGCCTGGCGGGCGTTGGCGACGACGTTGGCGTGCGTGATCTCGACGCCGGTGGGGAAGCGGGTGGATCCGGACGTGTACTGGAGGTAGGCGGTGGTCTGTTCGTCCGGTACGGGTGGCAGCGGGTCGCCCGCCCGGTCGTCGGGGACGAGGTCGGTGACGATCACTCGGGGCCCCAGGTCGTGGGCGTCGAGGAAGCCGCGTACGGAGCCCGCCGCGCCGCTGGTGGTGAGCACGGCGGCCGGCTGCGCGTCGGCCAGGACCCCGGCGAGGCGGTCGGCGTGTCCGGACAGGTCCGGGGTGAACAGGGGGACGGCGACGATGCCGGCCCTGAGCGCGGCGAGGAAACCGACGACGTAGTCGGTGCCCTGGGGGCAGAGCAGCGCGACGCGTTCGCCGGGTGCCAGGGTCTCGGCGAGGCACGCGGCGACCGCGCGGGTACGCAGGTCGAGGCGCTGCCAGGTGAGCGTACGGAGGCTGCCGGACAGACCGGGCGCGGTGTGGTCGGCGAAGGTGAACGCGCGGCGGGTGGGACTGTGGTGGGCCCAGTGCGCGAGATGGGCGGGCAGGGTGGCCAGGTGTTCGGGTGCTGCGGGGGTTCTGCCAGGGGCGTGCGGCAGGGCGTGCGCGGGCATGGGGGAGCTCCTCACGTCACTGGTCTGGTCCCGGTCGGGGGAAGGTGATTACGGCCGGCTGTGGCTTCGCCTCACTCACAGCGGGATGTTGCCGTGCCGCCGGTCGGGGACGGCGGCACGTTTGCCGCGCAGTGTGCGCAGGGCCCTGGTGAGGTGTGCCCGGGTGGTGCTGGGGGTGATGACGGCGTCGATGTAGCCGCGGGCGGCGGCCGCGTAGGGGGTGGCCCAGGCCGTGTCGTACTCCTCGATGAGCTTCGCTCTCAGCTCCGCCACGGCCTGTTCGCCGACGGCCGCCGCCGCCGCGAGTTCACGGCGGTGCAGCACGCTGACCGCGCCCTCGGCGCCCATCACGGCGATCCTGGCGGTGGGCCAGGCGAGGTTGACGTCGGCTCCGAGGTGTTTGGAGCCCATGACGGCGTATCCCCCGCCGTAGGCCTTGCGGACCACGACGGTGACCCTGGGCACGGTGGCCTCGGCGTAGGCGTAGAGCAGTTTGGCGCCGCGCCGGATGATCCCGGCCTGCTCCTGGTGGGTGCCGGAGAGATAGCCGGGGACGTCGGCGAAGGTCAGCAGCGGGATGCCGAACGCGTCGCAGAAGCGGACGAAGCGCGCGGCCTTCTCGGAGGCGTCGATGTCGAGCACACCGGCTGTGTGCATCGGCTGGTTGGCGACGACACCGACGGAGCGGCCCTCGATCCGGGCCAGGGCGCAGATGATGTTGGGGGCGAACAGCTCGTGCACCTGGAGCAGTTCACCGTCGTCGACGACGGTCCGCAGGATCTCGCGCATGTCGTACGCGGCCTCGGGCCGGTCGGGGACGACGGTGTCCAGCCGCAGGTCGTCGGGGGTGGGTTCGAGGGCCCGCGGGTCGAAGGCGTATTCGGGCGGGCTCTCGCGGTTGTTGGCGGGGAGATAGGCGAGCAGCACCCGGACGAGGTCGAGGGCGTCGTCCTCGTCCTCGGCGAGGAAATGGGCGTTGCCGTTCCCGGAGTTGCTGGTACGGGCGCCGCCGAGTTCCTCGGCCGTCGTACGTTCGCCGGTCACGGCCTCGATGACGTCCGGGCCGGTGACGAACATGTGGGAGGTGCCGTCGACCATGACGGTGAAGTCGGTGATGGCGGGCGAGTAGGCGGCGCCGCCCGCGCACGGGCCCATGATCACGGAGATCTGCGGGATGACGCCCGACGCCATGACGTTGCGGCGGGCCAGTTCGGCGTAGAGGGCGAGCGAGGCCACGCCCTCCTGGATGCGGGCGCCGCCCGAGTCGTTGAGGCCGATGATCGGGCACCCGGTGCTCAGGGCCAGGTCCATCGTCCGGACGACCTTCTCGCCGAACGCCTCGCCCATGCTGCCGCCGTGGACGGTGGCGTCCTGCGAGAAGACGCACACCTGGCGTCCGCCGACGGTGCCGTAGCCGGTGACCACACCGTCGCCGTACGCCTCGGTGCCCGCGCCGTCGGCGGTGCGGGAGCACACCAGGGCGCCGGTCTCGACGAAGGATCCCGGGTCGAGTAACCGGGCGACGCGTTCGCGGGCCGTGAGCCTGCCTCGGGCGGCCTGCCGGGCGACGGCCGCCTCGGAGCCGCCGGACAGGGCCCGCTCGTGCCGGGCGGCGAGGTCCGCGAGCCGCTCCGCCGTGGTGCGCGCGGCGGGCGCGGACGATCCCAGGGTTTCCGCAATCGAGGTCACAGCCACCTCCGTCGGGGCTTGTGAGCATGGCAGTTCAGCGGGATGCGGTCCGCTTTTCCGCCGCCAATGTGAAGTTGTTGAGTGACCCGGGGCCCGCGTTCATAGACGGACTACAAGCGGACGGCGACCGCCCGGTGCCCGGCAGGTGCCCCTCGTGGATCAAGGGACTGCCAAATCTTCGCGTGGTTCCCGCTCCCGTGTTCGGGCTTCAGGTATGGATAGGGCCAGGATCCCGCTCGTGCGCGCGATCCTCTGTGACCCCCCGCTCTCCGAAAGAAGTTCATGAGAAGAAGCACAGCCGTGTTCTTCGGCGCGACCGTGGTACTGGCCGGGAGCCTGACGGCCGTCCCGGCCGAGGCCGCCATGACGCAGTCCCCGATCTCCGCCCAGGTGGCCCGGGTCACCTGGAAGAAGTGCGGCACCGACGCCACGCCGACCCTCCAGTGCGGGACGCTGAAGGTGCCGCTCGACTACGCCAAGCCGCGAGGCCGGCAGATAACTCTCGCTCTGTCGCGGGTCCCGCACACCGCGACGAAGTACCAGGGCCCCCTGCTGGTCAACCCCGGTGGCCCCGGCGGCAGCGGACTGTCCCTCGCCTCCTTCGTCGCGTCCTCGCTGCCCAAGGCGGTCGCGGCCCAGTACGACGTCATCGGCTTCGACCCGCGCGGCGTGGGTGCGAGCAGGCCCGCCCTCGACTGCAGGCCGGGCCACTTCGACCCGGTGCGCCCCGACAGCGTGCCCAGCACCCCGGCGATCGAGAAGGCCAACCTGGACCGCGCCAAGGCCTTCGCCGTGGCCTGCGGCCGGAAGTACGCGGACCTGCTGCCGTACATCGACACGATCAGCGCCGTGAAGGACATGGACTCGATCCGCAAGTCCCTCGGCGCCAAGAAGATCAACTACTTCGGGTACTCGTACGGCACCTACCTGGGCCAGGTCTACGCCAAGCTCTTCCCGGGCGAGGTGCGCCGACTGGTGCTGGACTCGATCGTCGACCCCGACGGGGTCTGGTACGACGCCAACATCTCGCAGGACTACGCCTTCGACGCCCGCCAGAAGGCGCTCATGGCGTGGATCGCCAAGTACAACGCGACGTACAAGCTCGGCACCGACCCGGCCAAGGTCGAGGCCCGGTGGTACGCGATGCGCGGCGAGCTGGCCAAGAAGCCCGCGGGCGGCAAGGTGGGCGCCTCGGAGCTGGAGGACACCTTCATCCCCGGCGGCTACTACAACGGCTACTGGCCCACCCTGGCCGGCGCGTTCGCCGCCTACGCCAACAGCGGGAAGACCGGCCCGCTGGTCAAGGCGTACCAGAGCATGGCGGCGATCGACGCGTCCGGGGACAACGGCTACAGCGTCTACGCCGCCGTGCAGTGCCGTGACGTGTCCTGGCCGCGCGACTGGAACCAGTGGCGCAAGGACAACTGGACGGTGTACAAGAAGGCACCCTTCATGGCCTGGAACAACGCCTGGTACAACGCGCCGTGCGCCTTCTGGCCCACGAAGTCGCTGAAGCCGGTGAGTGTCGCCAACGACAGACTGCCTCCGGTGCTGCTCTTCCAGGCGACGAACGACGCGGCCACCCCGTACCAGGGCGGCGTCACCGTGCACCGGCTGCTCAAGCACTCCAGCCTGGTGGTCGAGCAGGGCGGCGGCAACCACGGCATCTCGCTGAGCGGGAACGCCTGCCTGGACAAGTACCTGGTGAAGTACCTGACCGACGGCACGGTGCCGCGCGGCAGCGGGGTGGCCGACGCGGTCTGCCGGAAGACCCCCGACCCGAAGCCGGCGGCGGCCCAGCCGGCGAAGTCGGCGCTGAGCGACGGGTCCGACGCGCCCGCCGCGGTGTCGGACGGCGACACCCTGCACAGGTTGATCGGCTTCCGCGGCTGAGTGTGAGACCACGCGGTACACGTGAAGGGCGTCCGGTGTCCGCCGGGCGCCCTTCCGCATGCCAGGGGCCGCGGTGTCACGCCGAATGACGGCGACGCCCCCGGACCCGCGCAAAGAATTCGCAATATTCCGTCATCCTGTTGAAATGACGGCTGAGCAGCATTTCTCGCGCGGGGGAACTTCCGCGTTCGCTGGGCACATTCGTGTTCGCGCCTCTTTTCGGCCTTTCTGGGGTCCGAATAACTCTTCCCGGGGCTCGGCCGGCCGGCGACAAGGTCATGGCGCACAGAAGAGCGGGCAACCCTCGCACGCCGTTGACCACCCGATTCCGGCCAGCGGCAGAGGTGCGGCGCGATTGCCCTCGTTCACGGACCCGGAGGAGGTGCACCGCGATCTTCGGGACATCCGTCCCATTGGGCGGGACGACCGGCCGGGAGATGACGAATCGCCGGTCGCGGCCGTCCCGAATGGCCGGATCGACGCAGGCCGGAGTTCCGGTTCGCCCGGTGTTCGCAGGCGGTCCGCAATCGGAGGTCAAAATTCCGATTGCCCAGTTCGGGATAGCTCGTTTACGCCACGGATCTTTGACAGTCCGAAGGAGGGGTTTTTAGACTCGCCGAGTTCTGTGGCCCTGCCCGGTCGAGGGCCTTGAGAGCCGGACAAGTCTTGGGGGGACGATGAGTCAGCGTGCACCGGAACCACCAGTTCTGACAAATACCGGGATCACCACGGGAACCGGCACGGCGGTCATGCCACCGGCGATGGCGGCCGAGGCATGGCGGGTCCTCGTGGTGGAGGGCGACGCCCAATACGCGGAATCCCTGTTCCATGGCCTGCGCCGGCATGGACACGAAGTGGACGTGGTCGAGCGGGGCGGTGTGGCGCTCCAGGTGTACGGGCTCGCCGATCTCGTCCTGATCGATCTGGAACTGCCCGACCTGGACGGTCTTGAGGTCTGCCGGGCCATCAGGACCGTGTCCGACATTCCCATCATCGCCGTCACCGCCCGGGGCACCGAGCTGGACCGGGTCCTCGGCCTCCAGGCCGGGGCGGACGACTACATGGTCAAGCCGTACGGATTCCGGGAACTGATGGCCCGTATGCAGGCGGTGATGCGGCGGGCCCGGCCCACGCCCCGGCCCGCCGACGTCATTTCGCACGGTCCGCTCAGGATCGACGCCGGCTCCCGCGAGGTGAGCCTGTACGGACGTCCTGTCATTGTCACCCGCAAGGAATTCGATCTGCTGCATGTGCTGGCCTCCCATCCGGGCAGTGTGATTCCACGAAATCGGCTCATGCAGCAGGTGTGGGGGGATTCCTGGTCCCGGCGGACTGTTGACACACATGTCAGCAGTCTGCGAAACAAGCTGGGCGCCAGTGACTGGATCATCACCATCCGGGGAGTCGGCTTCAGGCTCGGCAACGGCTGAATTCCGAATGGATCACCCGGTGCGGCAGCAGCGCTCGAATTGTTTCGCCGACCGGTTGCCGAGGGTCCACAACTGGCCGGTGGACAACTGACGGGTGAACAACTGACGGGTGATATTTCGTTCGGCCGACAGAAAAGGAACCGGAAATCGCCTTGGGGCGGGGTGGAGTGCCGCCCCGCCCCCGAGCGCTGCCCATGACACCGGCGCTCCGCCGGCCGTCCGGTGGCCCGGTGCGCGCTTTGCCCACCACCCTCGTCCGACCTGGGCATCTGGCATTTCTCTGACATGGAGCTGAGCCGGAGCACACACAGCCGCGCGCGGATTTGTGAAACCTGACGAAGCCCTGAACCCAGGCCTGTTGCAACCGGAGACCCGCCTCACAGAGGCTGGTTGTCAAGGCCCCGCGCACCGGAATTCCCCGGGCGGCAGGGACGCGGTCGACCACTCAGTCATCAGTGCCGGGAGCCAGGGAGTCGCGTGTCGCGCTGTTCGTCCACCTCGGATTCCGCCTTCGCGGGAACACCGCACGACCCCGGTACCGCACCGCGCTGACGCTTCCTTCCCGACCACAGACACGCGGTCGCCCGCCACGCGGCCGGCGCGGGCGTCACCCGGTGACGCCAGGCCACCGCCCGTGGTGCGCGTTTCCTCGCGAGCGAGAAGAGAGGGCACTGACATGACCACGGACATGACCACGGCCGTTTCATCGACCCGGAGCATCGCGGACCTCCTCCTGCGGGCCGCCGAGCACCACCCACGGTCCGGTCTCCTCCACCAGCAAGGCGCGGCCGGCTCCGACGGCTCACGGTTCCAGTCCTACCCCGAACTCGTCAACGAGGCCCGCAGGGTGCTCACCGGCCTGCGCGGCCTCGGACTCGCCCCGCAGGACAAGGTCGTCCTGCTCCTGGAACGCCCGCGGGAATTCCTGCCCGCCTTCTGGGCCTGTCTGCTGGGCGGCTTCGTCCCCGTCCCGATGGCACCCCTGGGCGGCGACCCCGAGCGCTGGGCGGTCCAGCTCGGCCATGTCAACACCCTCCTCGACCGGCCGCTGATCGTCACCACCGAGAGCCTCGCGGCCGAACTGCCGCCCGTGGAGGGCCTCGGCGTCACCCCGCTGTCGAGCCTGTACGCCGACGGCCCCGCCGGCCCGCTCCACCGGGCGGCGCCGGAGGACACCGCGCTGCTGGTGCTGACCTCGGGCTCCACCGGCAACTCCAAGGCCGTCCGGCTCACCCACGCCAACCTGCTCGCTTCCATGGCCGCCAAGAACGGCCACCACCGGCTCGGCCCCGACGACGTCTCCCTCAACTGGGTCTCCTTCGACCACGTGGCCGCCCTCCTGGAGTGCCATCTGCTGCCCCTGTCCACGGGCTCCACCCAACTGCACGTCGAGGCCTCCGTGGTCCTCGGGGAACCCCTGGAGTTCCTGCGGCTGGTCTCCCGGCACGGCGTCACCATGACCTTCACCCCCAACTTCCTGCTCGGCCTGCTCAACACGTCCGCCGACCGGCTGGAGGAGACCGGGCCCGTCGACCTGTCCCGGCTGCGCCACATCATCAGCGGCGGCGAGGCTGTGGTCCGCACCACCGGAGAAACCTTCCTGCGGCTCTTCGCTCCCCACGGACTGCGCCCCGACGCCCTGTGGCCGGCCTTCGGGATGACGGAGACCTGCGCCGGCTCCGTCTACTCCCAGGCGTTCCCGGCCGCCGACCAGGGCAAGGAGTTCGCCGGCCTGGGCACCCCCGTCGAGGGGCTGCGGCTGCGCATCGCCGACGAGCACGACCGGGAGCTGGGCGCGGGCGAGACCGGTGAACTCCAGCTCACCGGACCCATGATCACCCCGGGCTACCACAACAACGAGCAGGCGACCCGGGACGCCTTCACCGCGGACGGCTGGTTCCGCAGCGGCGACCTCGGCCGGCTCGACGAGGGCCGGCTCACCCTCGTCGGCCGCAGCAAGGACAGCGTCATCGTCAATGGCGTCAACTACTTCAGCCACGAGATCGAGACCCTGCTGGAGGAGCTGGACGGCGTCGCCCGCTCCTATGTCGCCGCGTTCCCGACCCGCGCCCCGGGCAGCGACACCGAGCAACTCGTCGTCGCCTTCCACCCGGAGACCGAGGACGGCGACGAACTCGCCCTGTACCGGGTGCTGTCCGCCGTGCGCTCCGGTGTCGTCATGCACTGGGGCTTCCGCCCCGCGCTGATCCTGCCGCTGCCCAAGGACGCCTTCCCGAAGACCAGCCTGGGCAAGATCCAGCGCTCCCTCATGCGCCGCAAGCTGGAGGCGGGCGCCTACGAGCCGGTCATCCGGTCCGTCGCCGACCTGGTCCTGCGCCGGCTCGGCGGATACACCGCCCCCGAGGGGGACACCGAGCGGATCCTCGCCGGGATCTACGCCGAACTGTTCGACACCGCCCCGGAGAAGCTCAGCGCCACCGCCAACTTCTTCGACCTGGGCGGCACTTCGCTGGACATCCTGCGGCTGCGCAGCATGGTGGCCCGGCGGCTCGGCGCGCACGACCTCCAGATCATCACCGTACTGATGGCCCCCACCGTCCGTGAACTGGCCGCCCGGCTGGGCGAGGACGCGGCGACCGTGCGGCCGTACGACCCGATCGTCCCGATGCAGAGCGCCGGCGACAAGACTCCGCTGTTCTGTGTCCACCCGGGCGTCGGTGAGGTCCTCGTCTTCGTCAACCTCGCCAAGTACTTCGTGGGCGACCGGCCGTTCTACGCGCTGCGGGCCCGTGGCTTCAACCCGGGCGAGAAGCCCTTCGAGAGCTTCGAGGAGATGGTCGACACCTACGTCGAGGCGATCCGCGCCAAGCAGCCGCACGGACCGTACGCCGTCGCGGGGTACTCCTACGGCGGCGCGGTGGCCTTCGAGATCGCCAAGGTGCTGGAGAGCCAGGGCGAACGGGTCGACTTCGTCGGCAGCTTCAACCTGCCCCCGCACATCAAGTACCGGATGAACGAACTGGACTTCGTCGAGACCGCCGCCAACCTGGCGTTCTTCCTCGCGCTCATCGACAAGAAGCAGTCCCTGGACCTGCCGGGGCAGTTGCGCCGTCTCTCCCGCGAGGAGCAGCTCGCACACTTCATCGACATCGCGCCGAAGGCCCGGCTCGCCGAACTCGACCTCACCCTGGAGAAGTTCACCGCCTGGGCCACGCTCGCCGACGGGCTCACGGACCTGGGCCGCACCTACGCGCCCAGTGGTTCGGTCCGTTCGATGTCCGTCTTCTACGCGATACCGCTGCGCGGCACCAAGGAGGACTGGCTGAGGAACGAGCTGAGCCGGTGGGACGAGCACTGCCCGGACGTCCGCTACCTCGACGTGCCCGGCGAGCACTACACCCTGATGGGCCCGAACCACGTGGCCGTCTTCCAGTCGGTCCTGCGCGCGG
>NZ_LIQQ01000010.1 GCF_001418565.1 Streptomyces graminilatus
GACGGCCGGGTGCTCGCTGAGCTGCTTCTCGATCTCGGCGGGGTAGATGTTCTGGCCGCCGACGATGATGGTGTCGTTGATCCGGTCGCACAGGAACAGATAGCCGTCGTCGTCGAGATAGCCGGCGTCACCCATGTGCAGCCAGCCGTCGACCATGGCTCGCTCGGTGGCCTCGGGAAGGTTCCAGTAGCCGAGCATCCGAGCGGGGGTGCGGACGCAGACCTCGCCGGTCCGGCCGGGCGGCAGACTGTTGCCGTCGGCGTCGACGATCTTCACCTCGTTGCCGGGGCAGGGCAGACCGGCGGCCCTGAGCAGGGGGCTGCCGGGCCGGTGGGCGGCGAACGGCAGCGTGACCGCGATGCTGCCGGCCTCCGTGCTGGAGTAGATCTGGAACAGCGCGCAGCCCAGTTTCTCCAGGCAGCGCAGCAGCAGGCCCTCGGAGATGGGCGCGGCACCGTAGGCGACGATGCGCAGCGAGGCCAGGGCGGCGTCGGCGCGGTCCGCCTCGGCCAGGATCATCTGGAGCATGGTCGGTGCCACGAAGGTGCTGGTGACCTGGTGCCTCTCGATCAGCCGTACCGCCTCGGCCGGGTCGAAGGCGCGCATCAGGACATTGGTGGCGCCCGCCGTGAATCCGTGCAGGAACCAGCCGATACCGGCGATGCCCAGACCGGGCAGCGAGATCAGGCTGACGTCCTGCGGCTGCCAGTCGATCCACTCCCCCGCCGCCGCCCGGGTGGCGGCGGGCAGGGTGAAGAACGAACGGTGGGCGAGGACCGCCCCCTTGGGCAGGCCGGTGGTACCGCTGGTGTAGATCTGCACGACCGGGTCGTCGGGGCCGGTGCCGGGGTCCAGGTCGGTGTCGGGGGCGTCGGCGCACCAGGCGCGCAGCCCGGACCCGCGCCCGGCGGTGTCATCTCCCCCAGGTGTGTCCAGCCGGACGATCCGGGGTGGGACTGCACGCCCGACGACGGCGCAGTCGGCGACAACACGTTCGACGACAGCGCGTTTGGCCAGCGGCAGAAACTCCTCCTCGGTGAACAGCAGCACCGCCCCGGAGTCGCGCAGGATGTGACCGGCCTCCCGCTCGGTCAGCCGCCAGTTGACGGGCACCATCACCGCGCCGGTCTTGGCGCAGGCCAGGATGGCGGCGTAGTAGTGCTCCGACTCCCGGGCCAGGTGGGCGACGCGGTCGCCGGGGCCGATCCCGGCGGCGCGCATGGCGTGCGCGACCCGGTTGCTGTGCCGGTGCAGTTCCTCGTACGACGTGATCCGGTCCTCGCAGATCACGGCGGGGTGGGCCGGCCGCTCGCGGGCGAGGGCCGCGCTGCTCGCCGTCAGTGTCCAGGGTGTGGCGAGCCGGTCGTCGGGGGTGTCGGTCACGGTGTCCCTCCAGGTGCCGCGGTGGTCGCGGGCTCCTCGCCCGCGGTGAGTTGGGTGTCGAGGAACGCGGCCAGCCGCTGCGGTGAGGGGTGGTCCAGGGCGAGGGAGGCGGGCAGCGCGAGGCCGAACTCCTTCTCCAGCCCGGACCTGAGGTCGAGCGCCATCAGCGAGTCGAGGCCCAGGGAGCCGAACTCGGTGTCCGGGTCCATCTCGTCGTCGGGTTCGAGGCGCAGGACGGCGGCGAGCCGGGTGTGCACCGCGCGGGAGATCACCGCGAGCCGTTCGGCCGGGGGCAGCGCGGCCAGGGCGGCGGGATCGAGGCCGGTGTCCCGGGCAGCGTCGTCGGAGTCCCGGTCCTGCCGCTCGTAGAAGGCGTCGACGACCGGGGTGTTCCCGGTCAGGCTCGCCCAGTCGAAGTGGCCGACCACCGGCACGGTCAGCGGACCGTTCCACAGGGTGTCCAGCGTGCGCAGGGCGCGGCCGGGCGAGAAGAACAGGACGCCGCTGCGCTCCAGTTCACGGGTCAGGCCCTCACCGAGCCGGGCGGTCATACCGATCCTGGACCAGGCGCCCCAGGACACCGCGAGGCCGGGCAGGCCCTGGCGGACCCGCCATTCCATGAGCCCGTCGAGGAAGGCGTTGGCCGCCGCGTAGGCCGCCGAGTTGCGGGTGGGCCCGCCGACGATGGACGCGATGGACGTGTGGGCGAGGAAGAAGTCCAACTTGGGGCAGGTATCAGCCAGTTGGTGCAGCAGCCAGCCGCCCCAGACCTTCGCGGCGAGCTGTTCGTCGATCGCCTCCCAGGTCAGCCCGGAGACGAGGGACTCGCCCGCCACCCCGCTCGCGTGCACCACCCCGCCGACGGGGAACGGGAGTTCATGCAGGCGTACGGTCAACTGCTCGACGTCGCCGGGGTCGGCGAGGTCGGCGGTCATGACGTTCACCTCGGCGTGCTCGCGCAGGTCGGCCAGGACGTCCACGGTCTCCGGCGCGGGCCGGCCGCTGCGGCTGACCAGCACCAGATGCCGGGCACCGAGGGCGGCCAGCTTGCGCGCGGTGACCAGGCCGAGGCTGCCGAGTCCGCCGGTGACCAGGTAGGTGCGGTCGGGTCGGATACGGAGGGGCGGCCGGCTCGCGCCTTCGGGTTCGGCTTCGACGCGGACCGGTACAAGGGTTCCGTCCGGGGTCCGGCGTACGGCGCGCAGTGCCTCGTCGAGTTCGTCGAGGCCGTACGGAGCCCGTACGGCGTCCTCGTCCTGTCGCGCGGCGGACACCGCGCCGTCCGGCACTGTCACCGTGCGGCGCAGGGTGCCGGTGCCGGTCACGGTGACCGTGTCACCGACGGAGTACGCCGAGCCCGTACCGCAGGCGACGACGGTGCCGGTGCAGCCCGTGCCCAGCGTGCGGGATTCCTCGGCGGCGAGCAGGTCGTCGGGGCCGAGGAAGGCCGTGTGGACGCGGATCCGCACCTCGCGGGGGCCGGGGGCGCGGTCCTCGGCGGGGACGAGAGCGGGCGGCTGGTCGCCCTGTCCGGTGACGGCCGCGAAGCCGCCGGGCCAGGCGGGGGTGGTGGCCCCGGACAGCACCCGGCGGACGTACCGCTGTCCGTCGCGGTACGCGACCTGGTACTCGTCCCGCTCGGCGGTACGCACCTCGGCGAGCAGCGCCGCCGGGCCGGTGCCGTCGGCCGGGACGTCGAGCAGGGTGGTGCGCAGCCGGGGGTCCTCGTAGAGCAGGACGTGCGCGAAGCCCCACAGGGTGGTGGCGGCGAGCCGTTCGCCGGTGTCGGGCCGGTCGCCCGGGAGCCACTGGGCGCGCTCGGTGACCAGCCACAGCCGGGGCGTCTGGCGGCCCTCGCGGGTCCGGAGCACGGCGAGAACGTCCAGCAGGTCCTGGTAGTTGAGGCGGCACTCGGCGCGCAGGGCGTCGGCACCGGGCTCTCCCGGGCGGGGGCGCCAGAACCAGCACACGTCGGTCAGGGTGGGGTCGGTCAGGGCGTCGGCGCCGTACGAGAGGCGGATGCCGTCCGGCGCGGTGGCGAAGTCCTCCGGCGCGCTGTTGAGGAGCAGGAGATGGCGCGGGCGGCTGTCGACGGTGTCGGCGGTGCGGCGCAGCCAGCTCGTGCGGTGCAGGAAGGGGCTGCGCTCCTCGGGCGGTGCGGGGTCGGCGAGTTCGACGCCGAGCAGTTCGGCGACCGGGCCCTGTCCGTCGGCGAGCAGCAGGTCGGCGTGGCGGCGGTCGGGAGCGTCCGGGGCCACGGCGACGGTGGCGGTCAGGCGCAGCCGGGTCCCCCGGGGCTTCTTGAACAGCCGTATCCGGGCGAACCGTTCGGGCAGGAACACCGGGCCGTCCGGGTCGAGCACGGTGAGCGCGGCCAGCGCGCACTCCACCGCCTCGACCGGCAGGTGCTCGATGGGGACGGGGTCCCGCAGGACCAGTTCGCCGGTGAGTGTGCCGTCGTCGTGCCGGACCAGCCGGTCGACGATCCGGTACGCCTCGCCGAACCGGCGGCCCGCCGACGCCAGGTCGGTGGACGCGTCCACCGCGTCCGTCTCCTCCACGGGTGTGCCGGGGTCGATGACCTGGGGCGCGGGGCCGGCGTCCGGTGCGGTGAGCGGCAGTACGGCGGTGGCGTGCCGGATCTCGGCGTCGGCCGGGCCGCTCACCACCTCGACGTCCGCGCCCCCGTCGGGGCGGGGCCGCAGCCGGGTGCGCAGCTCCGTGACGGTTTCCTCGGCGAGCGGCAGCGGCTGGTGCAGGGCCAGATCGAGGAGCGGGCCCCGGGAGTGTCCGTGCACGGTCTCGGAGAGGGCGAGGAGCAGTTCGATGTACGCGGCGGCGGGCAGCCGTTGCTCACCGGCGGCCTGGTGGCCGGCCAGGGCGGCCGGACGGTCGGCGGAGACCTCGGTGCGGAACTCCCTCGCTCCGTCGGCGCCTGCGGGCAGCTCCTGGCCGAGCAGCGGGTGGTGGAGGGCCGTGGTCTCGGCGGTGCCCGCGCGCCTGCCTCCGGTGGGCAGCCAGTAGCGCTTGCGGTCGAAGGCGTACCCGGGGAGCACCGTCTTCGGGTGGCGGCGCCCGATGTGGAAGCCGGACCAGGAGACGGGCAGTCCGGCGGTGTAGTAGTCGGACAGCGCCCTGAGGGTGGCGGTGCCGGTGGCGTCGCGGCGGCTCATGCTGGGCAGCCAGCGGTGGTCGTCGGCGGGCAGGCAGCGCTTGGCGAGGGCGGTGAGGGCGGCGGAGGGGCCGATCTCGACGAAGGCGTGCCGGCCGCGCTTGCCGACGGCCCGGATGCCGTCGAGGAAGCGTACGGGCTCGGCGATGTGCCGCACCCAGTAGTCGGGGTCGCCGAGTTCCGTGGCGGTGGCGGGCTTCCCGGTGAGGTTGGAGACGAGGGTGATGGACGGGCGGCGGAAGGTGATCCCGTCCAGGGCCTTGCGGAAGTCGTCCAGGATCTCGCCCATGAGCGGGGAGTGGAAGGCGTGCGAGACGGTGAGCGGCTCCACCCGGACACCCTGCTCGCGCAGCAGCTCCGACACCTCCAGCACGGCCGTGACCGAGCCGGAGACCACGCACTGGTCGGGGGCGTTCACGGCGGCGAGGGCGGCGTCCGGGCGCCCTGACAGCAGCGGTTCGACCACCTCGGCGGGGGCGGAGACGGCGGCCATGGCGCCGGGCGCACGGACCGACTCCATCAGCCGGGCACGGGCGGCGACCAGCGTCACCGCGTCGTCCAGCGAGAAGACACCGGCGACGGTCGCGGCCACCACCTCGCCGATGCTGTGCCCGAGCAGCACGTTGGGCTTGGCGCCCCAGGACAGCCAGAGCCGGGCGAGGGCGAACTCCAGGGAGAACAGCGCGGGTTGGGAGTAGCCGGTGCGGTCGATGAGGGCGAGGTCCGCCGCCGGGGCGGTGCCCAGGACGAGGTCGCGGACGGAGAGCCCGAGGTGGGGGGCGAAGCGGGCGTCGCACTCGTCCAGCCAGTGCCGGAACACGGGGAAGCGGCGGTACAGGTCGGCGCCCATGCCCGCGTACTGCGCGCCCTGACCGCTGAAGAGGAACGCCACCTTGCGGATGCCGGAGGAGCCCGGCTGCGTCTCCCGGGCGAGGCCCTCGTCCAGCAGCCGGATGAGCGAGGCCCGGTCGGAGACGGGTCCGGCGAGGCGGTGGGTCAGGTGCGCCCGGCCGGTGTTGGCGGTGAAGCACAGCCCGTCCAGGTCGGCGTCGGGGTGCTCGTCGAGGTGGTCGCGGTAGCGCTCGATCTGACGGCGGAGGGCGGCGCCGCCCTTGGCGGAGAGGGTGAAGAGGCGGGGCTGGTCGGCGGCGGGCTGCTCGGGCCGCTCGTCCGGAGCCCCCGCGAACTCCTCGGACCTCTCGAACTCCTCGGCCTCCTCGGCCTGTTCCAGTACGGTCGCCGCGATCGTCCCCGCGAAGCCGAAGCTGTTGACGACGGCGCGGCGTACCGGGGCCCGCCACGGGCGGCACTCCGTCGGGATCTCGATCGGGTAGGCGTCCCAGGGGATGCGCCCGGAGGGGGTGGTGAAGTTCAGGTGGGGGAAGACGGTGGCGGCGCGCAGCTGGAGCACGGTCTTGACGACGCCGACCAGGCCGGAGACCGGCTCCATGTGGCCCAGGTTGGTCTTCACCGAGCCGACCAGCACCGGGTCCTGCTTGGTGTGCGATTCGGCGAACACCTCGTTGATGGCGCTGAGTTCGATGGGGTCGCCAAGCGGGGTGCCGGTGCCGTGCGCCTCGACGTACTGGATGTCGCCGGGGGTCAGGCCGGCCGCGGACAGGGCGCGGCGCAGGACGATCTCCTGGGCGGCGCCGTTGGGCACGGTCAGGCCGGCGCTGTCGCCGTCCTGGCCGACGGCGGTGCCGCGTACCAGCGCGAGGACGGTGTCGCCGTCGCGGCGGGCGTCGGAGAGCCGTTTGAGGACCAGGACGCCACAGCCCTCGGCGCGGGTGTAGCCGTCGGCGGACTCGTCGAAGGTCTTGCACTGGCCGTCCGGGGCCAGCATGCGGGCGTGACTGAACATCACCGGCACCCGGGGGTGGTGCACGGCGTTCACTCCGGCGCACAGCGCGATGTCGCACTCCCCGGCGCGCAGCCCGGTCACGGCGGAGTGCAGCGCGGTGAGCGAGGAGGAGCAGGCAGTGTCGATGGTCATGCTGGGGCCGCGCCAGCCCAGGAAGTAGGAGAGCCGTCCGGACAGCGGGAACATGGTGATCCCGGCGGCGAGATGGCCGTCGAGCTTCTCGTACGGCAGCGCCTCCAGCTCGAAGGCGAAGTCGATGGAGCTGGCGCCCACATAGACCGCGCCGTTGCCGTGGCGCAGGGGCCCCGGGTCGATGCCGGCGTGCTCCAGGGCGTGCCAGGAGGTCTCCAGCAGCATGCGCTGCTGGGGGTCGATGAACTGGGCTTCCTTCGGGGAGATGTTGAAGAACGGGGCGTCGAACTGGTCGATGCGGTCGAGGAATCCGCCGTGCGTGGTGCGGATCCGCCCCGGTGCCTCCGGGTCGTCGGGGTCGAAGGCGTACGCGGCTGTGTCCCAGCGGTCCTCGGGGATCGGGCGGATGCCCGAGCGGCCCGCCGCGAGGAACTCGCCGAACTCCTCGAACGAGTCGCAACCGCCGGGGAACCTCAGTCCGACCCCGACGATGGCGATCGGCTCGGCGCTGGTCGCGGTCCGCTGCTCGGCATCTGTCTCGTCCGGCACGTTCGGCCTGCCTCTCTTGGGTTCTCGGAGTCTCGGGCGGAGTCTCGGATGGAGCTGGGAGCTAGCGCACGCGCTCGACGAGGTAGTCGATGAGCTGCTCGATCGTGGGCCGGTTGAAGAGTTCGGCGGTGTCGATCCGCAGGCCGAACTGCTCCTCCAGCCGGCGCCGGATGTCCATCAGGCGCAGCGAGGTCAGCCCCAGCTCCAGGTAGCTGCTCTCCAGGGGGAGGTCCTCGTCGCCGTCCATGAGCAGGGCCTCCCTGAACGTCTGGGCCACCAGCGCCTCGACGGTGTCGTACTGCTCCGACTCCGGCAGGGCGGCCAGGTTCATGGGCGTGGTGTCGTGGAAGGGGGCCATCGCCTACCTCGTCTCCGGCGGTTCCGACGGCTCCGGCGTTTCCGGCCGGGTTCCGGCGGTTCCGGCGTTCGGACGCGGGCGACTCGTTCCAGTCCCCCGCACGGTCAACGCCCCGATGCAAACAAGGCGGCCTGACACTGCGCTGATCAGGGCCTGACCCAGGGCGTACGCCCCGACCGGATCGGGAAGCCGGGCTCCGGGGCGCGGGTACGGCTGTCAGCGGGCCATCGGCGCGGTGTCAGCGGACCGGCCGAGGGTGGGGCGCGCCACTTCGGCAGTCGGGTGGCCGCAGCTGAGGGAGGACTCCTTGCGCGAGACGTACGAGACGTCCAAGGCGTACGAGGGGTACGAGGGGTACGAGGGGTACGAGATCAGCCATGAGCGGATCTGCGCGGGCATCGAGCGCGAGGCCGCGCTGTGCGCGGAGGCGCTGCTGCACGCCGATCCGGCGCGGCCGGTCGGCACCTGTCCCGGCTGGACGGTGAGCCATCTGACGGCCCATCTGTTCCAGGCGTACACCTGGGCGGCAGGCCTGGTGGAGACCCGGGCCGCCGAGTTCGTACCGCCGCACGTGTTCGTGGCGGGGGCCGACGACGACCGGTGGGGGAAGCACACCGGCACCTGGGCCGAGTACGTGGACGAGCTGATCGGTGTCTCGATCGAGGAGGCCGCCTCGCTCGGCGGCGCCGAGGCACGCGCGCGGTGGGTACGCGGGGCCGCCGACAGCCTCGTGGCCACGCTCCGGCGTGCCGGGCCGGACACCGACGTGTGGAGCTCCGTCGGGGCGGGCGGCACGCGGTTCTGGGCGAGTTGGGGTGCCATGGAGACGGCGGTGCACCGGGCGGACCTGGACCTGCTGCTCGGCCGCGCACCGGACACCGTGGGCCTGTCCCCCGAACTCTCCCTGGACAGTGTGCGGTTCTGGCTGCGGGCGGTCACGGCGCCCGGGGCGGAGGCGTTCTTCGGACCGGGTTTCGGTGCGCTGGCCGGGGACGGCGAGTCGTTGCGCTTCCGCGCCACCGACGCGACGGATGAGGCGTACGCCGACTGGCTCGTCGTACGGACGCCCACGGGCCCGGTGCTGGCGGCCCCGGACGACGGCGGGCGGGCCGGCGTGACGATCACCGGCCGGGCCGGTGACCTGCTGCTGCTCCTCAAGCGCCGCGTCGCGCCGCGCGAGGCGGCGGTGGACATCACCGGGGACGCGAGGCTGCTGGAGCACTGGTGGACGCATGTGATCGTGTGACGGCGGGTACGCCGACGGGCGGGGCACACGACCGGTGTCCCGCCGATCACCGCACGGGGATGCCGTCAACGGCGGCCGTCCCGAATCCGGGCCCCGGCCGGGTCCCGCCCACCGGTCCGGCGGCCACCGCCCCGGTCACGGGCTGCCGCGCCGCGAGTCCTCCGCCCGTGCCGGCCACGTACGGATCGCTCCACCGCGAGGGAGCCCTCTGGGGTCCCGGCGGCCGACGTCTTCCCGCCATAAGACCGGCCGCCGGGCCGAGGGCGGACAGGCGGCGACCCGGATCACCCGGACGGCGGCCAACGGTCACCGGAGGAATGACGGGCGGGGCTCGTGGCCGTCGAGCGCTGCCGTCAGGCTCGTATCAGCCGCCGCTGGTTGGATCCGCCGGGGACACCGGTGGATGTCCGAGCCCCCGGGGTCACCGCCCCGCCCCCCCCAACCCGAGACGAGGCAGGCACACCATGGTCACCTTCGACGAATCACCGGTCCAGCTCGGCGTTCTGCTGCCCACCCGGGAGCAGGCGATCGTCGGGAACTTCGCGGCCTCCCCGCTGCTGGACTTCGCCCGCCAGGCCGAGGAACTCGGCTTCGACTCCTTGTGGACCGGTGACTCGCTCACCGCGCGTCCCCGGCTCGACCCGCTCGTCGTACTCTCCGCGGCCGGCTCGGTGACGCGCTCGATCACCCTGGGCACGGCCGCGCTCACCCCGGCGCTGCGCCACCCGCTGATCGGCGCCAACATGATCGCCAGCCTCGACCATGTCTGCGGCGGACGGCTGGTCCTCGGTCTCGGTTCGGGCTTCCCCGTACCGGAGACGGAGGAGGAGTTCGCCGCCGTGGGCGCGTCCTTCGCCGGGCGGGCCGGCCGGCTGGACGAGATCACCTCCGTGTGGCGCACGGCCTGGGCGAGTGGTGAGCCGGGCGCGCCGAGCGAATTCGAGGGTCGCCACTGGCAGGTGCGGAACCTGGACAAGCTGCCCAAGCCGCCGCGCCCCGACGGTCCGCCGCTGTGGCTCGCGGGCAGCGACACCGAGCGCGTACTGACCCGGGCCGCGCGCCACTACGACGGCTGGCTGCCCTTCCTGCCCTCGGCCGAGGCGTACGGGCGCGCGTGGCGGCGCCTGGACGAGCTGCGCGCGGAGGCCGGCCGCCCGGCGGGCGCGGTGCGGCCCGCGTTCTACGCGACGATCACGGTGAACCAGAACGAGAAGGAGGCCAAGCGGGAACTGGAGCACTACATCGAGCACTACTACGGCCGCTCGCTTGAGCAGATGTCCGCGATCCAGGCCTACGGCTGGGGCAGCGCCGAGAGCTGTGCGCAGTGGCTCGCCGGATACGTCCGCGAGGGCGTCCGGCACATCGTCATCCGCGTCGGATCCCTAGATCCGGAGCCGCAGTTGAAGGAGATCGCCGAGGTACTGCTGCCCGCGGTACGCGCGCTGCGCTGACGTCGCCGTCCGCGGAGTTCCGCTCCGCGTGCCAGGCGAGGGGCGCCGCTACTTGGGCGGGGTCCGCGCGAGAGCCGCACGTCGCCGCGGGCCCCGGCGGGGCGCCACCCGACCCCACCGGCCGGGCTCCCCGGCACCCATGGCCGCCGGCGGCCGACACCTGCCGGACCGGCGACACCGGACGCGCGGACTTCACGCTCCGCGTGGCCGGAGAGGTACGCATGGGTGCCGCCTGTGCCTGAGGGCCTCGCGCTCGACGGTGGCGACGACTCCGGGTGCCCTCGGTGCTGGTCGGCCACTGCGTACAGACGGGCCGGATCCATGCCCTCGATGCCACGGCCTCGCGACCTCCTCCGTTGGAGGAGGCCGCGCGGCCGTGGCATCGAGGGCATG
>NZ_LIQQ01000100.1 GCF_001418565.1 Streptomyces graminilatus
GACAGGAAGTCACCGCCCCCCGCCTCCGCGCCCTCCTCGCACTGCTCGCCGGTGATCTGCGCGCCGGCTGCGGCACCGAGCGGCTGGTGGCGGGGCTGTGGCCGGAGGAGTTGCCGGAGCGGCCGGGCAAGGCGTTGCAGGTGCTCGTGTCCAGGGCGCGGGCGCAGTTGGGCGCCGACGTCATCGCGAGCACGCCGACCGGTTACCGGCTCGCCCTCGCCGAGGAGCAGGTCGACAGCTCCGCCCTGCTGCTCCACGCGGCCACGAGCGCGGACCGGGCCAGGGCCGGGGACCACACCGGTTCACTGGCCGCCGCCGAGGCCGGGCTCGCCCTCTGGGAGGGGACCCCCTCGGAGGAAGGCGACCTCGGCGACTCCGACGACCCCCTTGCCGCGCTCCGCGCCGAGCGTGCCCCCGTACGCCGATCCCTCGTACGCGCGCGAGCGCTCGCGCTCGCCCGGCTCGGGCGGCACTCGGAGGCCGCCGGGCCCCTGACCGCCGTCGCCGCCGAGCAGCCGCGCGACGAAGAGGTGCTCGCCGAGCTGCTGCGTGCCGAGGCGGCGACAGCCGGCCCGTCGGCCGCGCTCGCCCGCTATGAGGCGTACCGCCGTGAGCTGCGCGACGGGCTTGGCACCGACCCCGGACCTCAACTCAAGGCAGTTCAGCAGGCGTTGCTGTCCGGTGAAGCCCCCGCCGTCCGGCACGGCGTGCCGCACGAGCCGAATCCGTTGCTCGGGCGGGACCACGACATCGCCGAGGTCGAGCGGCTGTTGCACGCCTCCCGTGCCGTCACCGTCGTCGGGCCCGGTGGTCTCGGCAAGACGCGACTCGCGCACGCCGTCAGCCGCCGGGCCGAGCAGCGCGTGGTGTACTTCGTGCCGCTCGCCGGTGTCACCGCCGACGAGGACGTCGCCGCCGAGGTCGCCTCCGCGCTCGGCGCGGGTGACAAACGGCCCGGAGGCGGCGCGGGCGGCCACGACCATGTGTCCGGCATCCTCGGCGTCCTCGGCGCCGAGCCCGCTCTGCTGGTCCTCGACAACTGCGAGCAGGTCATCGCCGGTGCCGCCGGCCTCGTACGCGCTCTGGTGTCATCGTCGGAGAACCTGCGGGTGCTTGCCACCAGTCGCGCTCCGCTGGGCCTCACCTCCGAGGCCGTGTACGCGCTGCCCGAGCTTCAACTCGCCACCTCCGTCGAGCTGTTCACGCAGCGGGCGCGGGCCGCCCGGCCCGGTGTGGAGCTGCCGTCGGACGTGGTGGCCGGGCTGTGCCGGCATCTCGACGGGCTGCCGCTCGCCGTGGAACTTGCGGCGGCGCGGGTACGGGTGCTGTCGGTGCCGGAGATCGCCCGCCGCCTCGGCGACCGGTTCGCGCTGCTGCGCGGCGGCGCCAGGGATGCGCCGGAGCGGCACCGTACGCTCCACGCGGTCGTCGACTGGAGCTGGAATCTTCTCGACGAGGAGGCGAGGGCCGCGTTGCGCCTGCTGTCCGTCTTCCCCGGCGGCTTCGCGGGCGACACGGCGGAACAACTCCTCGGCGAGGACGCGCTGTTGCTGCTGGAGCAACTGGCCGACCAGTCCCTCCTCACGGTCGCCGACACCCCGGCCGGTGTCCGGTTCCGCATGCTGGAGACCGTACGGGAGTTCAGCGCCGCCCGGCGGACGGACGCGGGCGGGGACGAGGCCGCCGTCGGTCAATTCCTTGCCTGGGCCCGGGACTTCGGGGTCTCTCACCACGACTGGTACTTCGGATCGGCGCCGCCGGCCGCCGGGGAGCGGATCAGGGCCGAGCAGGACAACCTCGTACTGGCCCTGCGCCACGCCCTGGCGCGCTCGGACGGCCCCACCATCGCCGCCCTCACCGCCGTCCTCACCGCGCTGTGGTCCACCGGCTCCAACTACCTGCGCCTCGCCGCCCTCGCCGCCGAGACCGGCCCGCCGCTGTCGCACTACCGGCCCGAGCCCGAGTACGTCGAAGTCGCCCGCGCCGCAGCCGTGTTGTGCACGGCGAGCCTCTTCATGGGCTACGGCCCGGTCCCCGTACGCCAGCTCGTCACCCTCCGGCGCCTGCCCCCGGCCCCGCCGGACACGCTGGTGCGGGCCATCGCGGTGGTGCTGGGCGCGATCCCCGAGATGGTCCCTCCCCGCTACGACGTACTGCGCACGCTCTGCGACAGCGAGCAGCCGCTGCTCGCCGGGGTCGCCGAGTGCGTCGCCACGTACGTCTGGGAGGCCGAGCACGACATCGACCGGGCGCTCGCCTCGGCCCGCCGTACCGTCTCCGCGCTGGCCCCGGTCGACAACCCGTTCATGCAGGTCATGGGGCATGCCCGGCTCAGTCAGCTGTGCCTGCGGCTGGGGCAGGGCGATGCCGCGTACGAGCAGCTCAGGGCGGCGCTCGATCTGCTGCCGAGGCTCGGCGACGAGCGCGACAACATCGGCGTCCGCTGGGGGCTCGTACTCGCCTGTCTGCAACGCGGCGACCCGGACGAGGCCGAGTACTGGCTGCGGCAGGCGGAGGGTGCCGACGCCTCGCCGCAGAAGGCCGCCACCGCCGCCGAGAACGCGGACGGCGCCGATCTCGGCGGACGCGCCGAACTCGCCCTCGCCCGTGGGCTGACGGAGGTCGGGCTCGGCCTGTGGCGCGGCGCCGTGGAGGGGGTTGCCGGGGCCGGTCCGCTGCACAGCGGTGATCCCTTCCTCGACCGGTGGGCGCTCCAGATCCAGTCGGCGGCGGTCACCGCGCACGCGCACGCCGGCCGCCTCGAACTGGTCGCGGCGACGGCCGGCCGGCTGCGGCAGGCACTGCGGACCATGCTCTCCGGTACGTCCCACACACCCATGGAACTCCCCGTGTACGGAACGGTGTTGCACGCCCTCGGCCTGGCGGCCCTGGCCTCCGGGGACGACCCGTCGACCTCCGTACGCATGATCGCCCTCGCCGAGCGGCTACAGGTGCTGCGCGACTACCAGCCCACGATGTCGGAGGACCGTGCCCGGCAGGCGGCCCGGAACGCCGACGGGGCGGCGTACGCCGACGCGGTGTCGGAGTACGCCGCCCTGGGGCGGGACGAGTTGCGGGACGCGGCCCGCGCCGTCATGGCCGTCACGGTTACTTCGGGTCGCGCTTGAACGAGGCCGTCGACCAGCGGTGGCCGAGCACGGTCAGGCCGACGCACCAGGCGAGGGCGATCCAGCCGTTGACGCCGATCTCCGTGCCGAGGAGCAGCCCGCGCAGGGTCTCGATGACGGGCGTGAAGGGCTGGTACTCGGCGATCGGCTGGAACCAGCCCGGCATCGTGTCGGCCGGGATGAAGGCGCTGGAGATGAGCGGGAGCAGGATCAGCGGCGTCGCCATGTTGCTGGCCGCCTCCGGGGTCGGGCTGGCCAGCCCCATCCCGACCGCGATCCAGGTGAGCCCCAGGGCGAACAGGGCGAGCAGTCCGAAGGCCGCCAGCCACTCCAGGGGCGTCGCGTCCGTCGACCGGAAGCCGATGGCCACGGCGACGAGACCGACCAGGACCAGGCTGGCGAGCACCTGCAACACGCTGCCCACGACGTGCCCGATGAGCAGCGAGCCCCGGTGGATCGCCATCGTGCGGAAGCGGGCGATGAGGCCCTCGGTCATGTCCATCGAGACGGACACCGCCGCCCCGATCACCGTGCTGCCGATCGTCATGACCAGCAGCCCCGGGACGATGTAGGCGATGTAGGCGGAGCGGTCGGCGCCGCCGCCACCGATGCCCGCGCTCATCACGTCGCCGAAGATGTAGACGAACAGCAGGAGCAGCATGATCGGCGTGAGCAGCAGGTTCAGTGTCATGGACGGGTAGCGGCGTACGTGGAGCAGGTTGCGGCGCAGCATCGTGGACGAGTCGCGCACGGCGAGGGAGAGGGCACTGGTACTCATCGGACGGACTCCTTGGGCTGGTTGGCCTGGTTGGCCTGGCTGGATACAGCTGTGGTGGGGCCGGTGAGGGCGAAGAACACGTCGTCGAGGTCGGGGGTGTGCACGGTCAGCTCGTCCGCCTCGACACCGGCCGAGTCCAGCCAGTCGAGGATGGAGCGCAGCTCGCGCTGGCTGCCGTCGCTGGGGATCTGGAGGGCGAGTGCCTCGTCGTCCCGGGTGACCTCGCGCAGGGCGACGGCGGCCGACTGATAGGCCACCGGGTCGGTGAAGCGGAGCCGGACGTGGCCACCGGGGACGATCCGCTTGAGTTCCTCGGCGCTGCCCTCGGCGGCGATCCTGCCGTCGTTCAACACCGCGATACGGTCGGCGAGTTCGTCCGCCTCCTCCAGATACTGGGTGGTGAGGAAGACGGTCACGCCGTCGGCGACGAGCCCTCGGATGATGGCCCACATGTTGTGGCGGCTGCGCGGGTCGAGGCCGGTGGTCGGCTCGTCGAGGAAGATGATGCGCGGTCCGCCCACCAGCGTCATGGCGAGGTCGAGACGGCGCTTCATACCGCCGGAGTAGGTGGAGGCGGGCTTCTTCGCGGCGTCGGTGAGGTCGAAGCGCTCCAGGAGTTCGGCGGCGGTGCGGCGGCCCTCCTGCCTGGGCAGGTGGTGCAGGTCCGCCATGAGGAGCATGTTCTCCTCGCCGGTGATCAGTCCGTCGACGGCGGAGAACTGCCCGGTGACGCCGATCGCGGCCCGTACGGCCTGCGGGGCGAGCGCCAGGTCGTGGCCGCCGACGCGCAGCTCGCCGGCGTCGGCGGAGACGAGGGTGGAGAGGATCTTCACGGCGGTGGTCTTGCCGGCGCCGTTCGGCCCGAGCAGCGAGAAGACCGTACCGGCCGGCACCGCCAGGTCGATCCCGTCGAGGACCGTCTTGTCCCCGTAGGCCTTCCGCAGCCCCTTGGCCTCGATGGCGAGTGAGTGTGTCGTTGTCGGTGTCGTGGGTGAAGTGGATGTCGTCGGTGTCATGCCGCAGAGACTGCGGCACGGCGCATTCAGCGCGGTCTCACGCCGGTTTCAGTGCCCTGAAACCGGGCCCCCGGGAAAGGCGGGAGGGGCGCCGCCGACCACGTCGACCGGCGCCCCTCCCGCCCAACCACAAGGCTCGCTCACGAGGTCCGCGCCGTCCCCGTCCCCTTCTCCGCGTCCAGCGCGTACACGCACCGGTCCTTGCTGCACGCGTACACCACTCCGTCCTTGACCACCGGGGCGCCGGTGATCTCGCCGCCGGTCGCCAGCTTCCAGCGCAGGCGGCCGTCGTCGGCCTTCAGGGTGTAGAGGAGGTGATCCGTCGAACCGAAGTGGATACGGCCCTCCGCGACCGCCGGGGCGCCCACGATGTCGCCGCCCGCCTGGAAGCGCCACTTGGGCGTACCCGTGACCGCGTCCAGGGTGTACAGCCCCTTGCCGCTGCCGACGTGCACATGGCCCGCCGCCACCAGTACCGGTTCGGTCGACGCGCGGGACTCCGTCGCGATCCGCCACCGGTCGCGCCCGTCGGCCGCGTCGAGGGCGTACACCGTACCGAGGTAGTCGGCGAGGTAGACGCCGCCGCCGGTGACCGCCGGGCCGGGGGCGAAGGTGGGCGGCGAGAGGAAGACCGCCGGTGCCTCGAAGTGCCAGCGGACATGGCCGCCGGCGATGTCGATCGCGAGGACACGGGTGCCGGCGCAGGCGTACACCTGGCCGTCGGGGCCCGGGGTCAGCCGTACCGGGACTCCGCCGCAGGAGGCGGCGTCGCCGATCGGGTAGGACCAGCGCTCGTCACCCGTACGGGCGTCCAGGGCGCGCAGTCGGCCGTCCTGCCAGACGAAGACCGTGCCCTCGTGGAGCTGCGGGCCGGCCTCCGGGGACTCGAAGTCGGTCTGGGCGCCGGTGTGCTCCCACAGCTTCTGGCCGGTCGCCGCGTCCCAGCCCTGGACGCCGCCGCCGCGCGTGCCGGTGACGACGGTGCCCCGGTCGGCCTTCAGGGAGTACACCCAGGCGTCCGTGGACAGCCGCCACAGGTCCATGCCCTCACGGGCGTCCAGCGCGAACAGGGTCGGGCCGTCGGAAGCGTGGATCCGGCCGTCCGCGACCGCCATCGACCAGGCGACGTCCCTCGTCTTGAAGCGGCGGCGGCCCGTCATCACGTCGAGGGCGTGCACCTCGAAGGAGGTGACGTAGACCAGGTCACCGGCGACGGCGGGCTTGCCCCAGACATCGTTCGACATGCGGAAACGCCAGGGGCGCCAGCCCGTCGGGGACTCCGGGGGCAGCGGCGGCGAGACCAGCGCGGGGTTCGGGTCGGCGCCGTTGACACCGGGACGCGGGCGCGACCAGGAGGCGACCAGACCGGCCTCCGGCGGGGGCGCCTGTACGGCGGCGGCGCGGGCGTCGGCGACGCGCGGACCGGGGCCGATGGGCACGGGTGCGCCGGCCAGCCGTACGGGGCCGGTGTCGGGCGCTCCGGACGGCAGGGCCGGAAGGGCGGGCAGCGCGGGCGGCATGGGGCCCGGCCCGGACGCGGGTACGAGGCCGGGGCCCGGGCCGCGGCCGAAGGCCGGTGCCGGGTCGTGGGACGGCGGGGGCGGGATCGCCGGCCGGCCGCCGCCCCTGCCGCCGCCGGACGACTGCGGCTTCGGTGCCTGGTGGCCCGCGCGCCGGGCCTCGATGAGGCTCACCGCCCGTTCGGGCAGCCAGGCGGAGGCCGTTCCGCTGTCGTCGGAGCCGGAGCCGTAGAGGTGCGGGGCCAACTGCGCCTGGAGGTCGGCGGGGTTGGGGCGGCCGGTCGCCTCCATCTGCATCAACGATTCGATGAGCGGGCGGAGTTCGTCCGGCAGGCCTTCGAGGTCCGGGCCCTCGCGCAGCAGCATGAAGACCGTCTCCACGGGGTTCGCGCCGTGGAAGGGGGCATGGCCGGTGGCCGCGAAGACCAGCATCGAGCCGAGCGAGAACACGTCGCTGGCGCCGGTGACGCTGCGTGAGTCCTTCGCCTGCTCGGGGGACATGTAGGCGGGCGTACCGACGGCGACGTTCGTCATCGTCAAACGCGTGTTCGAGACGCCGGACGCGATACCGAAGTCGATGACCCGGGGCCCGTCCTCGACAACGAGCACGTTGGACGGCTTCAGGTCACGGTGGACGAGCCCGGCCCCGTGGATGGACTGGAGCGCCTCCGCGACCCCCGCCGCGAGCCAGCGCACCGCCTGGGCCGGCATCGGCCCGCACTCGTTCACTATCTCTTCGAGGGAGGGCGCGGGTACGTACGCGGTGGCCAGCCACGGTACGGCGGCACGCGGATCGGCGTCGACGACGGCGGCCGTATAGAAGCCGGAGACGGCGCGCGCCGCCTCCACCTCACGGGTGAAGCGGACCCGGAAGAGCTGGTCCTCGGCGAGTTCCGTCCGGACCGTCTTGATCGCCACCCGCCGGCCGGAGGCCGAGCGCGCGAGATAGACCAGCCCCATTCCGCCGGCACCCAGCCGCCCCAGCACCTCGAACGGCCCGATCCGCCGCGGGTCGTGCTGCGTCAGCTGATCCACCACTTGCCTGCCACCTCCCCGTACGAGCCACGTCACCACATATGTACGCGACCCCGTGCAGCGTCTCACCACCGCCACCGCGTTGGCGGCACGGACCCCGATTCTTCCTGGCCCGGGCACAGGTTGCGAACTCGGACACAAAACGGGATGTCTACGCCCATACCGGTGTCAACTGTCCGCGCGCGGTCGCTCCCGCCCCCGCTCACGCCCGTTTCGGCGCGGGCCATGACGCCCGAAGAGGGCTGATCACGGCTGCCGGCGGCTCATTTTCGGAGGAGTGCGAACGACGCTCCCTGATTGTCCGTGACGACCGCCACATTCCCGTACGAAGTGTCGAAGGGCGGTGCCTGGACACGTCCGCCGAGCCGGTTCACCGCGCCGAGCGCCGCCTCCATGTCCTCGACGGCGAAGTGGACCAGGAAATGCGGCGGCATCTCGGCCGGGAACACCTCGGACACGGCGGCCCGGCCGAAGTCGGGGGCCGCGTCCGGACCGAAGAGGGCCTCGTGGAAGAGGTTGCCGTAGAAGGTGTTGGCCACGGCCGTGTCCCGGGCGTACAGCTCGGCCCAGGCGAAGGTGCCGGGCTCGTGGCGGCGGCCGAATCCGGGGTACTCGGCGGACTGCCAGAGGCCGAAAACGGCGCCCTCGGGGTCGGTGGCCAGTGCCGTGGTCCCCAGTTCGCCCACCGGGACCGGCGCGGTGATCACCTGTCCGCCGGCCGCGTGGATCCGGGCGACGAGGGCATGGATGTCCGGGGCGGCGAAGTACACCGTCCACACGGTGGGCATCCGGCCGTCGGTCTTGTGGCCGAGGGAGGCGACGGGTTCGCCGCCGCACAGGGCCTGCGTCAGGCCCTCATTCTCCCGGAAGGTCCACCCGAAGAGCTCACCGTAGAAGCGCTTGCCCGCCTCTACGTCGGGCAGCTGGGCGTCCACCCAGCAGGGGACGCCCTCGGTGTGGGCGGATGCCCTGTTTTCGGCCATACCGTCAAGTTAACGGCCCTTGCCCCATACCGCCCTCCAGGGACCGCCAAGAGGCCGTCCGGAGGCCCTCCCAAACCCCTTCGCATCTCCCCCGCACCCCATTTGCAGTCGGCCGAATCGCGCTCCGATCACCCCTCGGTAAGCTGACGACATGACAGGACAAGTGCGTACCGTCGACGGCCGTGTGGCGGGTCGGCGTGGGCAGGCGACCCGGCAGAAGCTGCTCGACTGCCTCAGCGAGATGCTCAGCTCTTCCCCTTACCGGGACGTCAAAGTCATCGATGTCGCCCGGAAGGCGGGGACTTCGCCCGCGACCTTCTACCAGTACTTCCCGGACGTCGAAGGCGCCGTCCTGGAGATCGCCGAGCAAATGGCCACCGAGGGCGCCGGGTTGACCCAGTTGCTCGCGGGACGGTCCTGGGTCGGCAAGGCGGGCTGGCAGACCGCGCAGGAACTCGTCGACGGGTTCCTGGAGTTCTGGCGGCGCAACGACGCGATCCTCCGGGTCGTCGATCTGGGCGCCGCCGAGGGCGACAAGCGGTTCTACAAGATCCGCATGAAGATCCTCAACTCCGTGACCAACTCCCTTACGGACACGGTCACCGACCTCCAGGCCAAGGGCAGGGTCGACAAGGACGTCAGCCCCGCCGCCATGGCCGGCTCCCTCGTCGCGATGCTCGCGGCGGTGGCCTCACACCAGAAGGGCTTCCAGACCTGGGGTGTGAAGCAGGCCGAACTGAAGCCGAACCTTGCCCAGTTGGTCCACCTGGGCGTGACCGGAAAGAAGCCGACGAAATAGCCCCGGCCCACTTATCCAGGTTCCGTGGCCGATTCAGGCCCAAGTCCTGTCACCCAGGCGGTGGTTCACTCCGGCTCACTCCGGCGGACCACCGCCTGTCGCACATCACCGGCCAAACAGCGGCTGCTACGAGTGCGACGGCTGTTGTCGCCGTACGATCCGGAAGATCCGTATCTCCCGCTCGACCCTCGACTGGTACGTGGCGTACGGCGGCCAGAAGGCCAGCAGCGCCTTCCAGGCCTCCTCCCGTTCCGCACCGGCCAGCAGCCGGGCCGTGACCGGGATGTCCTCGCCCTTCCAACTGACCTCGGCGTCCTCCGGGTGGGCGAGCAGATTGGCGGTCCAGGCGGGATGACCGGTACGCCCGAAGTTGGACCCGATGAGCAGCCAACCGTGCCCGGAGTCCTTGCCCGCGCCCGCCTCCGGTCCCGCCCCCTCGGGCATACAGGCGAGCGGGGTACGCCGGAGCTGCCCGCTCCTCGCTCCGCGCACACTGAGGACGACCCCGGGCAGCAGTTGGGCGCTGAGCAGCACCTTGCCCTTGGTCAGCCGGTGGACGGCGCGGTCGAGCGCGGGGATGACGTGCGGGGCGACGCGCGCGAAGGCCCGCGTCGAGGACACCTTCTGGACCACTTTCACGACCATCGCCTTTGCCGCGGACATCAGACGGCCACCTCTCCCGTGTCGAACGTGTCGAACGTGTCGAGCGTGTCGAAGAGCCGCGCGGCGTCGGCCGCGTGCGCCCGGAGCCGGTGCACCGGCCCGAACAGCAGCTCGTCGCCCGCGGCGCGCTTGAAGTAGAGCTGGGCCGCGTGCTCCCAGGTGAAGCCGACACCACCGTGCAGTTGGATGCCCTCGGCGGCGGCGGTACGGAGGGAGTCGAGGCCCTGGGCGAGGGCGAGGGCGCCAACTCGCTGCTCTTTCAAGGTAGTTGACGCGATCACCCAGGCAGCATAGTAGGCGGCCGAGCGTGCCGCCTGGACCTGGACGTACACATCGGCGAGCCGGTGCTTGACGGCCTGGAANNCTCCAGAATCCGCTCGGCGGCCCCGACGGCCTCGGCGGCCAGCACGGTGGCGGCGAGGTCTCCGCCACGGGCGAGACACGCACCGGCGTCGACCTCCCCGTCTCCCAGCAACTCCGCCGCCACGTCCCGGAGTTCGAGGCGGGCCTGCGGGCGGGTGGCGTCGAGGGAGGTCTGCCGG
>NZ_LIQQ01000101.1 GCF_001418565.1 Streptomyces graminilatus
TGCATAAACATCCCTTTGGGCCGCCCAAAGGGATGTTTATGCAGGTGGGGAGCGTTTGGAAGGGTGTCTATGATCGGTTCGTCCGACGGCCCGTGGAGCCGTCGGCGAGTGCGGCACAAGGAGCCTGACGTGAGCATCCCCGACCCCACCGGGACCGCCGAAACCCTGGACACGCTCGACGTGGACCGAGGCGACGCCGAATACCGCACCTGGCTCAAAGAGGCCGTCCGCAAGGTCCAGGCCGACGCCAACCGCTCGGCCGACACGCACCTGCTCCGCTTCCCGCTGCCCGAGAGCTGGGGTATCGATCTGTATCTGAAGGACGAGTCGACCCACCCCACCGGAAGCCTGAAGCACCGCCTCGCCCGTTCGCTCTTCCTCTACGGTCTGTGCAATGGCTGGATCCGGCCGGGCCGCCCGGTGATCGAGGCGTCCAGTGGGTCCACGGCAGTCTCGGAGGCGTACTTCGCGAAACTGATCGGCGTGCCCTTCGTCGCCGTGATGCCCCGCACGACCAGCGCCGAGAAGTGCCGCCTCATCGAGTTCCACGGCGGCCGGTGCCACTTCGTGGACGACTCCCGCAAGATGTACGAGGCCTCGGTGGCCCTCGCTGCGGAGACCGGCGGCCACTACATGGACCAGTTCACCTACGCGGAACGGGCCACGGACTGGCGCGGAAACAACAACATCGCCGAATCCATATTCCGCCAACTGGAGCTGGAACGTTTCCCGGAGCCCGCGTGGATCGTCGCCACGGCGGGCACCGGCGGCACCTCGGCGACGCTCGCCCGCTACGTCCACTACACGCAGCGGGACACCCTCATCTGTGTCGCCGACCCGGAGAACTCCTGCTTCTTCGAGGGCTGGACCACCGGCGATCCGGACGTCACCTGCGACTGCGGCTCCCGGATCGAGGGCATCGGCCGCCCCCGTATGGAACCCAGCTTCGTCCCCGGTGCGATCGACCGCATGATGAAGGTCCCGGACGCGGCCAGCGTCGCCGCGGTACGAGCCCTGGACCAGGCCATCGGCCGCAAGGCGGGCGCCTCCACGGGCACGGGCCTGTGGAGCGCCCTCAAGATCGTGGCGGAGATGGTCGCGGCGGGCCGGCAGGGCAGCGTGGTGACCCTCCTGTGCGACGACGGCGACCGCTACCTGGACAAGTACTACTCGGACACCTGGCTGACGGAACAGAACCTCGACATCGCGCCCTACAGGGCAACGATCGAGGACTTCCTGAAAACAGGCGTGTGGCCCAGCTGACCCGGCCCCGTCGGCCGGGAACACACAGGCGGGCCATGACCTCGGTGAAGGCGGGTGCATCGCCCGCCTGTCCGGCGGTGAGGACGAAAGCCGGAGGCGACCGGGGGCGGCGGTGAACGTGCTACTTGACGGCGCCCGCGGTCAGGCCCTTGCGCCAGTACCGCTGGAGGCTGATGAAGGCGACGAGCAGGGGGATCAGTGACAGGAAGGCACCGGTGATCGGCAGCAGCGGTGGCACGCCGTTGGCGAACTCCGACCGCCACTGCACCAGGCCGACCGTCACCGGCAGCCGCGAGGGGGAGTTGAGCATGAGTGAAGGCAGCAGATAGTTGTTCCAGATGCCGACGAACTGGAACAGGAAGACGGTCACCAGCGCCGGGGCCATCAGCGGCAGGGCGATCCTGAAGAAGGTGCGCCCCTCGCCCGCTCCGTCGATCCGTGCGGCTTCCAGCAGTTCGTCCGGGACGGACGAGCCGGCGAAGATCCGGCACAGGTAGACGCCGAACGGGCTGACGCAGCTGGGGAGCAGCACAGACCAGTAGGTGTTGGTGAGGTCGAACTTGGCCATGAGCAGGAACAGCGGCAGGGCGAACATCGGCGCCGGTATGAGGACCGAGGCGAGGATGACGTTGAAGACGCTCTCGCGGCCACGGAAGCTGAACTTGGTCAGCGCGTAGCCGGCCATCGCGGACAGCAGGGTGCTGACGGTCGCGCCGACGAGGCTGTAGAGCGCGCTGTTGGCGAGCCAGGTGGAGAAGACGCCGCCGTCGAAACTCAGCACGTTCCTGATATTGGTGATCAGGTCGAAGTGGGAGAACCACAGCGGCGTACCGGTGTAGAGGTAACCCGAGCCCCTGGTCGCGGAGACGAACAGCCACCACAGCGGGATCAGCGTGTAGACGGCCATCAGGCCGAGCACGCCGTTGACGACGACCCTGCTCGCGATCTCACTGCCGCGGCGGGCCGGTCGGGCCGGTCGGCTGCCCAGGACCACGCTCATGCCATCGCTCCCTTGCGCTGGGTGTACTTCAGGAATCCGAACGAGAGCACGAGGGTGACCAGGGCGAGCACGACGGACTCGGCGGCTGCCAGGTTCTGGCCGCCCACGTCCATGCCCAGGGTCGTGTTCATGATCGGGGAGAGGTCGCCGGTGATGAGCAGGGAGCCGCCCGGGGCCGTGATCCGGGCGTGGCGAATGTGGTGGCGGTTGCCGTTCTCCTGCGGGCGGACGTAGGGGGTCTGCATGGCCGGACGGTCGACCTGTGGCGGCCGACCCGCGCCGCGGCTCGGCAGTCGCGGTAGGCCTCACCGGGACCGGGGCCGAACCACTCGACCTCGGCGTCGGTGCCGGGCAGCGACATCGCGACGCCCAGGCGGGGCAGCGGTACCGGCCATGCGCCGTCGGGAGTGACGGTGGTCTCCAGCCGGAGCCGGGTCCGGTCCGCGCCCGGTCCGTCGCAGGCTGTCCAGCGGTAGACCACGTCGAGCCCGGAGGAGGAACCGGCGGCGGCGAGCCGGGCGGTGACCGTGAGTCCCGAGGCGTCGGGTTCGACGCCCAGGACCTCGTGGCGCATCCGGTGCAGTCCGGCGGCGAGCCAAGCAGGGATCTGCGCCTCACCGAAGGCGTTGAGCAGATCGTTGTCGATCGGGGCGCGCCAGACATCGAGCCTCGGGCCGTCGAGTTCCAGGGCGCCGAGCCGGACGAGCGCGCCGGTGCGAACGTCGAACCGCGCCGGACCCAGCGCGAGGTACCCGTCGTGGGCGGTCGCCGGCGCCGGTGTGAAGGGGATGGGCGAGCGGGCCGGAACCACCAGCCCCTGACCCCAGGCGATCTCGTGGCCGGCCGCGGCCCAGGTCTCATCGGTGGCGAGCACCGCCGTCACGGTCAGCCACACCTCGTGGCCGGAGCCGTTCTTGCGCGCCGCGTCGAGCGCCGCGTCGAGCGCCGCGTCGAGCGCGGCGGCGAGATCGGCGGCGAGATCGGCGGGCCATGCGACGGCTGTCGTCCCGCCCGGTGCGACCGCGGGCACGGTCAGGCCGCCGGAGCCCACCGGCTCGCCGCCGTCCTCGACGCTCCACCGGAAGTCCAGGTAGGTGCTGTCGCGGACGTGGTGCGGGTTGTGCACGGAGATCCGCCGCGCCGCCGGGGCGATGTGGATCCGGACCGGCTCGATGACCTTCTTGTACTCGACCAGGCCCGGCGACGGCGTGCGGTCGGGGAACAGCGGCCGGTCGGCCACGAAGTTGCCGTCGTGGACCTCTTCCCCGAAGTCGCCGCCGTAGGCGTAGAAGGGCTGGGGGTCGTCCTGTCCGGTGTGCCGGAGGATCCCGTGGTCGATCCACTCCCAGATGAAGCCACCGGCCAGGCGCGGGTGCGCCTCGATGACCTGCTGGTACTCGGACAGGCCGCCGGGGCCGGCGCCCATGGCGTGGCCGTACTCGCACAGCACGGCCGGCAGCGAACGGCGGTCGGCGCCGTCGGCCGGATCGGCGGTCGGGGTCTCCTGGCCGCGCCCCACGGCGGCCAACTCGTCCACGCCGATGTACATGCGGGAGTACAGGTCGACGTAGGAGCAGCTCGCCCAGTCGCCTTCGTAGTGGATCAGGCGGCCGTCGTCGCGCCGGCGGATCCACGCGACCGTGGCGGCGAGGTTCGTTCCGGTGCCGGACTCGTTGCCCAGCGACCAGACGATGACCGAGGGGTGGTTCTTGTCCCGTTCCACGAGCCGCGCGGTCCGGTCCAGACAGGCCTCGCGCCATGCGGGGTCGTCGCTGGGGTTGCGCAGCCGGCCGCCGGGCTCGAAGCCGTGCGTCTCGAGGTCGCCCTCGCGGAACACCCACAGTCCGTGCTCGTCGCACAGGTCCAGGAAGCGGTGGTCGGACGGGTAGTGGCTGGTGCGCACCGCGTTGATGTTGTGCTGCTTCATGAGCGGCACGTCGGCCGCCATGGTGTCCTCGGTCAGGGTCCGCCCCGTCAGCGGGTGCCATTCGTGGCGGTTGACGCCCCGCAGGGAGATCGGCCGGCCGTTGACGGTCAGGACCCCGTCCACGACCGCCACGGTGCGGAAGCCGATGCGCAGCGGTATTCGCTCACCCGCCGCCGAGACCAGTTCCCCCGAGTACAGGCGCGGGTTCTCGTCCGACCAGGGCTCGACGCCGTCGATCACGTGCGGTCCGGCGGGGTCGGCGGCGGTGATGCCGAGCTCGGGCACCGACAGCGACACCCGGGTCGGGGCGGTGACGTCGATGGCCAGGGTGCCCCGGCCCGTGGTGTGGTCGTAGGCGGTGCGGACGAAGAAGTCCTCGACACCGCGAGCGGCCACGGACACCGACCGGAAGATCCCGGACAGCCACCGCATGTCCTGGTCTTCCAGGTAGCTGCCGGACGACCACTGGTGCACGCGGGCCGCGAGCACGTTCCGGCCCGGCCGCAGAGCGGCGCGGACGTCGAACTCGGTCGGCAGCCGGCTGCCCTTGCCGTCGCCGAGCCGGACACCGTTGAGCCAGACCGCGAACGCGGAGTCGACGCCCTCGAACCGGAGCACCGCGTCAGCTGCCGGGAACCCGTCCGGTACCTCGAACCCGACCGGCGGTACTCGCCGGTCGGGTTCTGCCGGGGCACCCTCGGCGGGTCGACCGGAAACGGATAGAGGATGTTGGTGCAGGCCGGGGTGCCGTAACGCGGCTCGCCTAACAGGCCGGTCATCTGCCAGCAGGACGGCACGGCGAGCAGGTCCCAGCCGGCGTCGTCGAAGTCCGGTGCGGCTAATTCCCCGGTGAGGTCGTCCAGCCCAGACGCCAGGCGGAATCTCCAGTCGCCGTCGAGCGCGACCACGGGCAGGTCGGAGGCGAACGCGGCGCGCGGCCGCAGCCGTCCGGTGCCCGGTGACCGGTCTTCGACGTAGGCGTCGGGGCCGGGGTCGTTCATTGGTGAGGGGTCCTCTCGGAAGTCGTCGAGGTGACGGGAGACGGCACAGCGGGACCTGCCGACGGCTCCCTGGATCACGCAGGTCGAGCGGCTTCGGGTGCTAGGTGGTTGCTCGGGGCGGAGCGCTGCTGTCCCGGACCGTCAGGGTCGGGCGCAGCAGTGTGATGACGTTGACCGGCGGCCGACCGGAGTCGATGGCGCGCAGCAGCAGTTCGACGGCCTGCTGAGCCATCTCGCGCTTCGGGAAGGTGACCGTGGTCAGCGCCGGGTCGATCCGTCCGACCTGCGCTATGTCGTCGAAGCCGACGACGCTGACGTCCTCGGGGACCCGCCGCCCGGACCGGATCACCGCCTCGATGGCGCCGACGGCCAGGACGTCGTGGGTGGCGAAGAGTGCCGTCAGTGCCGGGTCGGCGTCCAGTGCCGCGCAGGCCGCGTCGTACCCGCCGGCCGCGTCGTCGCTGGTACGGGTGAACACCTTGCGGTCGTCGATGGCCAGCCCGTCGGCGGCGAACGCCCGGCGCAACCCGCCGACGCGTGGCGCGTGGGAGGGAAGGTCGGCGATCACCGCGACGTTCCGGTGGCCGAGCTCGCGCAGGTGGCGCCCGGCCAGGAATCCGGCGTGCTCGTAGTCGATGGACACCACCGGGAGCGTGGTCGGCGGGTCGCCCTCCCAGGCGAACAGCGCGACCGGGAAGGTGGCCGCGGTGAGCATCGGCACCTGCTGCACGACGCCCTTGTCCCCGGCGACCAGCAGTGCGTCCACCGAGCGCGCGGCGAGGTTCTCCAGGTGGGCCCGGGTGTAGTCGGGATCGTCGCGCGTCGTGGCCAGCAGCAGGTTGTACCCGTGGCCGACCAGGACGTTCTCCACCTCCTCGACCACCTCCGAGTAGAACGGATTGGCCACCGACGGCACGAACAGCCCCACGGTCGAGGTGCTGCCGGTGCGCAGCGAGCGCGCCACCAGGTTCGGTTTGTAGCCGAGTTCGGCGATCGCCGTGTTCACCCTCGCCAGGGTCTCCGGTCGCACCTTCTTGCCGGCCACCACGTTGGAGACGGTCTGCTTGGTGACTCCTGCCCGAGCGGCCACTTCCGCCATAGTCACCATGAGTGCTCCCGAACTTTTATCGATCCACGAAGTTGCGTCAGCGTAGGATCGCGCGCCGCGAGAGGGCAAGGCGTTATCGGAAGACCGTGATGCAGCCGTTACGTGAACGGAGGGAAACGCTGCAAGTCGCGCATGCTTCCGGGCAGTTGGGTGCGCGGACCGTTGACGTCGCAGGAAACGCGCTATTAACATCCCGGCCACACCGGTCACGTGGATCGGTCAACGCTGTGGAACCATCCTGGTCCACCGCGTCAACCAACAACTCGACGTCACCCCGTGCCATCCCACCGGGTGCGTCGTGGTGGCCCTCTCGGTAGCGGCAGCCCCAGTCGCGGCAGCTCGGCAACGGTGTCGCCCATGCTCCGCGCGTCCCCGGCGGGCGGCGAGCGCCCGAACAGACCTGGAACGGTCTAGTCCTGAGGAGAGACCCGCATGATCCGACCGGCCGGCAACGAAGCCGACTCGAAGCTCACTTCGGCGCGAGGCACCTCGCGCGTCAACCGCATCATCGCAGCCACCGCCAGTGCCGCCCTCACGGCGGCGAGCGTCTTGCTCACCGGCGCGGTCTCCGCACACGCCGCCACCCCTGTCACGGTCCACACCTACGCGCCGTCGGGCGTGGGGGGCGGCACCACGACGTCGCCGGATGTGGCGGCCACCAAGTACCAGGTGCAGGTCGCCGGAACACCCGTCCAGGCCGTGCAGTACACCCAGAACGGCCACAACTTCGACATCGCGCGGTTCGCGTCGAACTCCCGGACACCGACGATCACGGTCACGCTGCCCAGCACCACGATCAACACGGTGAACGTCTACCCGGCGCGCTACTACCCCGCCGGCAGCGTGTCGGTGAGCACGGACAAGCACACCCTGACGTTCCAGATGTCGGCGACCGCCGGGTTGAACCAGGCGATCGTGATGGTCAACGGCGACTCGACCAACGCCGCCGGTCAGCCCTATCTGGCGGTCATCAACGATCCGATCGAGGATCCGTCGCAGCGTCCGGACACCACCGACGCGCCGGACGGTTCGGGCGTCAACACGCAGACCGGGGTCGTCAACTTCCAGCGGTTCGCCGCCAAGTACCTCGCGGCGCACCCGAACAGCGCGGCCCAGACCGCGCCGGCCGCGACGACCAGCTCCATGGCGGGACGTACCGTCAACGGCACCGCCATACCGGCCGGCCAGACCACCTCGGCCGGCAGCCTGGTGAGCGCGAACACCTCCAACGTGCGCTACCCGAACCAGCGCGTGATGGCCGCCGGTGACGCGACGTTCGCCCTTCAGGCAGCGATCCAGACCATCAAGGCCAACCCCACGCAGCTCAACACCCTCTACTTCCCGAACGGCACCTACCTGTGGTCGGGCCTGCAGATCAACGGTGTGAACGGCGGCGCGCTCAAGGGCGGCAGGCTGAAGATCTACACCGACGAAGGGGCCCTGCTGCTCAACCGGGTCCAGGCGTACATGGAGGCCTTCGAGCCGGCGATCGGAATCGTCAACTCGAACAACGTCGAGATCGACGGCCGCGGTGTCTTCGACGCCAACGGGGTGGCGAACTACAACACCTCCGGCGGCGGTGACCTGCACGACGCCTACCGCAGCCAGCACCAGGGCGGCGTCATGGTCATGCACTCGTCGAACATCACCTTCAACGACACCTACGAGCGCAACGCGAAGCAGTGGAACTACGAGACCCACACTGCCAAGAGCGTCACGTTCAACAACATCAAGGCCCTCACCCCGTACGCCCAGCCGTGGGTGGACGGCACGGACTTCGCCAGCGGCCAGAACATCACCGCCAACGGCGTCTTCACCCTCGGCAACGACGACGCGTTCGCGTCCGGCCACTACAACCCCAGCAACGGGTTCACCCCGCTCGCTTCCGGCGTCTGGAACAACTTCCAGCTCGGCACCCCGAGCGCCAACGTCCAGGGCTACGTCAACGCGATCGGCGCCTACGACGCCGTCTCCAACCAGCTCGGGTTCAACTCCGACCAGTGGGACAACGAGGACTCGAACAACATCTCGGTCAGCAACACCCTGAACTGGACCGTCGGTGCCGGCAACGCGATCCGACTGGGCTACCAGACACTCGGCCACAAGCTCGGCAACTTCACGTTCGACAATTTCAACTCGGTGTCGGCCCCGGTCGGCGGCATCACCGTGATGAACAACTCCAACACGTACCCGCGCATCCAGAGCCTCGTGGTGAAGAACAGCTCGATCGACACGTCCCGGCTCGGTTCGGGATCGATCGGCATCGGCGGCGGCAACGGAACCACCCAGACCATCACCGCCGACCAGCAGGCCAACTACGGGTACGCCCCCAACCCTGACGGGTCCGGAAACACGTACACGTACGTCAAGTCCCCCATCCCCACCGTCAACCTCGACAACGTGTGGTTCTCGAAGCAGACCACGAACAGCATGAACGGCGTCACGAACGCGACGCTGAACAACCTCCGTGTCGCGGGCCAGCTCGTCGAGTACACCGGCCAGCTCCCGCTCACGACGAGCGGCGTCGGCACCCTGACCACCACCTACACGGACGCGAACGGGCAGACCCAGAACGTCAAGCCCGGCGCCGCCACCAGCGGCGACACCTGGGTGGGTGCGTGGTCCGGCGACCAGAGCACGAACAACTCCTCGGACCTGACCCTCATCACCCGCAACACGGGCAACGGACTGATGGGCGAGCAGTACACCACGGGATCCGGAGACGGGAAGCTCTCCTACCTCCAGTTCCCGCTCGGCAGCCTCACCAAGGCACCGAGCCGGGCGACCCTCCACCTCACCTACGTCGGCCACCGCTACACCTCGGTTCCGTCGACCGACACCGACCAGCTGCTCGTTCAGCCCGTCATCGCCACCACGTGCACCGGCGGCGGCACGTCCTGCCCGGTCCCCACGATGACCTGGCCGAACCGGCCGAGCTTCACCGCCACGACCTCCTCCGTCGCCAGGTCGGCCACCTTCGCCCTGGGTTCGACGGTCATCCCCGAGGGCGGCGGGGCCCACCAGGGCAACGCCATCGACGGCCGTGACATCACCGTCGACATCACCTCCTTCGTCCAGAACGCCTTCGCGGCCAACCAGTCCACGCTCCTGCTCGCCGTCGGCGACACGGGCACCAACCACGAGCTGCGCTTCGTCAGCTCCGAAGGCGCCACCGGCTCCGGGAAGCTCACCAACGGGAACGCCGACATGATGCCCGCGTTGACCGTGACCCCGTAGGCCGCCGCACCACCGCACCGAGTACGCACCACGAGCACGACAGGCAGCGCTGGTGGCCCAGAGCCGACCAGCGCTGCCCTGCCGTCTCAAACAGGGGCACTTCCGCTCGGCTGCCTCCGTCAGCGACTACGCCGCCACGGTCACCGGCGGCGACGGCTACCTGAACATGCGCGGCACCTACCCTGCCGGGAGGGGCGCCTTCGGCTACGAGGGCGCCCCTCTCAAGGGCGCGGGGAACCGCGCGACAAGCCACAACGGCGCCGCACCCGCAAACGCACCTGCCGAGGCACCCCCTCAGCCGGCCCCTCAGATACCACCCTCACCGGCGACAATCAGCCGCCGCAAATGCTCCGAAATCTCTCCCCGAGCCTCGGCCGCCAGCCCCGAATCCGTCACCAACGTATCCACCTGCTCCAACGCGGCGAACGAACTGAGCCCCACCGTCCCCCACTTGGTGTGGTCGGCAACCACCACAACGCGCCGGGCGGACTGCACGAGCCGCCGATTGGTCTCCGCCTCCGCGAGATTCGGCGTGGACAGCCCCGCCTCGACCGATATCCCGTGAACGCCGAGAAACAGCACGTCGAAATGGAGCGACGCGATCGCCTGGTCGGCCACCGGCCCGACCAGCGAGTCGGACGGCGTCCGCACCCCACCGGTCAGCACCACCGTCGCCGCCCCCTGCCGCTGCCCCGAAACCCGCTGCGCGGTGTGGAACACGTCGGCGACACGCACCGAGTTGGTCACCACGGTCAGATCGGGCACGTCCAGCAGTTGATGCGCCAGCGCGTAGGTGGTCGTACCGCCCGACAGGGCGATCGCCGAGCCCGGCGCGACCAGCTCCGCCGCGGCCAGGGCGATGTCCTCCTTGGCCGTCAGTTCCAGACCGGACTTCGCCTCGAACCCCGGCTCGTGGGTGCTCGCCTCGACCACCGGCACCGCGCCGCCGTGCACCTTCTCCAGGACGCCCTGGCGGGCCAGCGTGTCGAGGTCGCGGCGTACCGTCATGTCGGACACGCCGAGCTTGCGGGTCAGTTCGTTGACGCGAACGCCCCCACGGCGCCGCACCTCGTCCAGGATCAGGGCGCGGCGTTGCTCCGCGAGGAGGTTCTGGTTGTCATTCACGACCGCTCCACGTCCTTCCGGGGTTCCTTCGGGCCCGTCGGTCCAATCGCCCCCACCATCTCCGACACGTCCCGCACACCCGCTGCGAACTTGTTGCGAACCCGCTCCGACAAGGACATTCCTCCTGCTACCGGCCCGGCGGACGTCCCATACTCGCATGGGCCTGTACCTGTCGCGCCACTGCCCGTCATGACACGGGCATGCCATTCTGGCGGTGCGGGCTCCCCACCTGTCACACGGATCGGGGAGATTCCGTGACGAGAGGTGTACGGAGCCCGCCGGGCGGAGATCCTCCTGTCCCGCGCGGCAACGTCCCGGAGCAGGCAGGCCGCCCGCGCGGCACGGGGGAAGTACGAGCAATCGGGGGAAGTGCGAGCAGTGGAGCACACGCAGGAACGGGCCGCGAGGACCGGCGGAAGAGACAGGACCGAGCAGCCCAACAAGGCCGAGCGACCCAACAAGGCCGAGCCACCCAACGAAACCAAGCCTCCCAACGAAACCAAGCCGACCGGCGAAACCGAGTCACCCAGCGCAGGGGCGACGACGACCGGCATGGCCCTGGAACTCCTCGTCCACGGCGTGGGCGGAGCCACGCCCGAGAAGATGCTCAACGATCCGCGCACCGTCCGCATCACCGGCGACGACACGGCCGCCGTCTTCCGCCGCGTGGACGACGCCGGAGCGGAGGACCGACCCGCCGACCCGGAGGGCGCGCCGGTCCGCGAGGCGTACGTCTGGTGCAACCTCACCTCCGGCAACGGCGCACGCGCCCTGTGGCTGTTGCTGCTGCCGTTCATGGTCGTCAACCTCGCCCACTGGATGCGGCCGCCCGCCCGCGACCGGCAGGGCACGGTCCGCTTCCACGGTCTCCTGGTGCGCCTCGCCGCCCTGAGCCTCACCGTTCTCCTGGTCGCCGCCGCCTGCGAGGTCGCCCTCGACCTCGCGGCCTGGCAGTGCGCGGGCACACGCGCGTGCGCCGAGTCGCACTCCTGGCTCGGCTTCCTCTCCCCGGCCAGGTCGGACGACGGCTGGTGGAGCGCGCCGGGCCGCCGCCTGGCCCTGGCCGCCGTGGTGCCCGCCGCTCTCACCGGCCTGCTCTGGTTCCTGTCCCGCCGGACCTGGAGCGCCTACGAGTCCCAGCGGCCGATGGCCCACGCCCCCGAGCCCTCCGAGGAGAACATCCGTACGGCACTGGGGCGGCCCGGGTTCTGGTACGGACGGCGGCTGGTCGCCCGGCTGCGCGCCGCGCACACCGCGGCAGGCCTGCTGACGGTCGCCGCCGCCCTGGGCTCCGCCGCCGCCCGCCACGACCGCGCGCCCGGCGGTCCGGCGGTACTGGCGACCCTGGCCGAGGTGCTGTACGCCGCGCTGATCGCCGGGGCCGTCGCCGTGGTGTGGGTGGTGTGCCGCAGAGGGCGCAGTGAAAGGCGCCTCGACCGGGAACTCGACGCCCGTCTCGTGCGGTTCCTGCCGGGCGGCGCGCTCGCCCTGCTGATCCTCACGGCCGTGTACGCCGGCTGGTCGCGCCCCGGATGGAAGTCGGCGGGGCGGCTGCCGGGCGACATGACCTTCGGTGCCCTCGCGCTGTTCCAGGGCACCGTCGTCATCGTCCTGGCCGCGGTCGCCCACCTGCTGTACCGCGCCCACCCCGACCCGCGTGCCGCCATGCGCGGCTTCGCCGGACCCGCCGTGACGACGCTCGCCTGCGCGCTGGGCGGCGTGATGTCCGGCGGGGTCTCCCAGCGCGTCGCCGACTGGCTCGACGGCACCGGCGGCACCATCGAAGGCCCGCCCGTCCTGCTGACCTGGCAGGCATCCGTGATCCCGGCCGTCCTCCTCGTCGTCCTGGGCCTCGCGGGCTGGCTGGCCCGGCAGACCCTGCGACTGCGGCGCGCCCAACTGGCCGCCGTCGAGCAGGACTACGCGGACAGTTCGGGGGCGCCCCTGGACGCCGTACGCACCCGCCGTATCGCGGGCATGCGTGCGATGGCCGCGCTCACCGACCGGGCACCCCGCATCGTCGGCATCACCTCCGCGGTGACGCTGCTCCTGGGCGCCGCCGCGCTGATCGGGGCCCGGGTCACGGACGACACGCCGGGCGAGGCCTCGTACGGCGCGTACGTGGTCTTGCGGGGCGCCGCCCAGGCCGCGCAGGCCCTCGGGTCCTGGCTGATCGGATTCGGCTTCCTGCTGTTCGTCACCTGGGGGCGGCGCGCCTACAAGGACCCGGCGGCGCGGCGCACCATCGGCATCCTGTGGGACGTCGGCACCTTCTGGCCGCGCGCCTCGCATCCCTTCGCACCGCCCTGCTACGCCGAGCGCGCGGTGCCCGACCTGACCTGGCGGATCGCCACCTGGACCGAGGCCACCGGCGGGCGTCTGGTCCTCTCCGGGCACTCCCAGGGCAGCGTCCTCGCGGCAGCCGCCGCCTGGCAACTGAAGCCCTCGGTGCGCAAACGCGTGGCGCTGCTGACGTACGGCTCACCGCTGGAGCGGCTGTACGGGCGCTGGTTCCCGGCCCACTTCGGCCCCGCCGCGCTCACCTCGCTCCATCACGACGTGGCCTGCTGGCGCAACCTGTACCGGCTCACCGACCCCATCGGAGGCCCCGTCCACCTGCCCGGCGACTGCGGCCCCGAGGTGGACCGCGCACCCCTCAAGGACCCCCTCGCCCACGGCCGTGACAGGGAACACCCGCTGCCCTCGCCGGTCCTCGGCCACTCCGACTACCAGGCCGACCCCGCCTTCGCCGAGGAGCGCGAGGAACTGCTGGCGCGACTGCGGCCCACCGGGGCACCGGCCGGACCGCTGCCCGGACCCCGGCCGGGTCCCGGGGCTCAGGGCAGTTCGGGCAGGTCCTCCGGATAGAGCAGGGTCAGGTCGTCCGTGCTGGGCTCGGCGTGCTGGGCGACCCGGCCCGCGTGCCGCTCGACCATCGCCTCGAACGTCTGGCGTGCCGTGCGGCCGTTGCCGAAAGTGGCCCCCTTGGGGATCTCCTCGAAGTACTTCAGCAGGGCCTCGGAGGAGCCCGGGCCGAGCCGGTACTCGTGCTCCTCCGCCTGCTGCTCCACGATCCGCAGCAGTTCCTCGGGGCCGTAGTCACCGAAGGTGATGGTCCGCGAGAAGCGGGACGCGACACCGGGGTTGACCGACAGGAAGCGCTCCATCTCGGCCGTGTACCCCGCGACGATCACCACCACCGCCTCCCGGTGGTCCTCCATCAGCTTCACCAGCGTGTCGATGGCCTCCTTGCCGAAGTCACGGCCGGAGTCCTCCGGGGACAGCGCGTACGCCTCGTCGATGAACAGCACACCGCCGCGCGCCCGGTCGAAGGCCTCCTGGGTGCGGATCGCCGTCGAACCGATGTGCTCGCCGACCAGGTCCACCCGGGACACCTCGACGAGATGGCCCTTCTCCAGGACACCGAGCGCGGCCAGGATCTCGCCGTAGAGCCGGGCGACCGTCGTCTTGCCGGTACCGGGGGAGCCGGTGAAGACCAGATGGCGGCGTGGGGAGGCCGCCTTGAGGCCCGCCAACTGCCGGCGCCGGCCGACCTCGATCATGTCGGTGAGGGCCCGCACCTCGCGCTTGACGCTCTCCAGGCCCACCAGCGCGTCGAGTTCACCGAGGACGTCCGCCGAGGACCGCGCGGCCCTCTCCGGCTCGGGCGCGGCCACCGCCGGGTCCGGCTCGGTGGCGCGCTGGCCCGGGATGGCGCCCAGCAGCCCCGGCGACCGCACAACCGTCTGTACGGCCGTCTCCGGCGCCGGGGGCGTGCGCAGCGTGCCGCTCTCGTCGCTGGTGCAGTCCTCGACGACCGGTCCGCCGCCGGAGGCCGTGCCGGACCCGCCGTCGGCGAACTCGTAACCACCGCGCGCGCACCGCTCCGTACGGCACTTCGTCAGCGTCGAACGGCAGCCGTCTATGACATGGAAGCCGTAGCCCTCGCTGCCCGTCACCCGGCACTGCAGGAAGCTGCCCCGGCCGCCCGCCGACACATAGAAGCCCGCCTCGGCGGGGGAGTCGACCGTGCAGCGCTCGATGGTGGGGTCGGCGCCCTTGGTGACGATCACGCCCGTCTGGGTGCCGACCACCGTGCAGCCGCTGAGCGTGCCGCCGCTGCCGTGGTCACGGAACCAGGCGCCCGTCGCCGCGTCCCGGATCCGGCAGTCGTCGAGCTGCGCCGTCGCGCCGTCACTGACCGACACGGCCGTGTTCCGCACCTGCGAGAGGTCGCTGTCGATGACGTCCGCCCGCGAGCCCCGGTCGAGCACGAACAGCGCGTCCGGTACGTCGTGCACCCGGCAGGACTCGAGAACCGCCGTGGCGCCGTCACTGATCCACACCGCCGGATAGTCGCCGGTGCTGTCGAAGATCTCGCACTGGTTGGCGTCCACCCGCGTGCCCGGGTCCCACACCGACAGCCCGTTGCGCCCGAACTGACGCACCGTGGTGCGGGTCAGCGTGAGGACCGAGCGGGACCGCAGGTCGACCGCGTTCTCCGGGATGTCGTGGATACGGCAGTCGGCGAGCGTCAGCACGGCGTCGGTGTCGAGCGTCACGCCGTCCGCGGACGTGCGGTGCACCCCGCAGTCGGTGAGATGGGCGGTGGCCCGGCCGGTGACCTGGACACCGCTGCCCCTGACCTCGTAGATCTCACAACCGACCGCCTCCAGCGCCGAGTGCTCGCCCGAGACCGACAGACCGACGCCCGAGGTGTGGTGCACACTGCAGCGCTCCAGACGCGGATGCCCGCCGTCGCGCACGGTCACGCCCGCCTGTCCGGCCGCGACGACCTCGCACTCCTCGAACACCCCGCCCGCGTCGTCCAGTACGGCGATGCCGGCGCCCGCCGGGTTGTCGACCGTGCACCGCCGCACCGTAGGGCGGGCGCCGCCGCGCACCTCGATGCCGGCGGCGGACCGGGTGACGATCCGCACGTCCAGCAGCTCGGGGGTGCCCTCCTCGACGAGCACCGCCGCCGAGGTCGAGTCCTGGCCCTCCACATGCAGGTCCTGGACCACCGCAGAGGCGCGCACGGTGAGCGGCACGCCGTCCAGGGGCGCGATGCGCACCGAGCCGGGGGACCCCTCGGGGCCGCGCAGCGTCACCGCCCGCTCGACGACGAGGTTCTCCCGGTAGGTGCCGGGCGCGACGGTGAGGACGTCACCGTCCGCCGCGGCCTCCAGAGCGGCGGCGAGCGACGCGTACTCACCCGTGCGGCGCCGCCACCTCGATGTACCGGTGTGCGTCACCTGGACCGTGCCCTGTGCCATGGCGCTGCTGTGCCCCCACCTCGTGGAACGCGGGATGTCGCGGAAGGTGCCGAACGATGTCGGCCGGTCCACCGTAGCGTGCGCGGGCACGGTGGGTTGACCAGAGCCGCAAGGCGGTCAACTCCCGGTCCCCGTCCGGCCCCAGTCGGGTCCGGCCCGTTCCCAGGCCTGGTCCCAGCGGGCGTACCGGCGACGGACCATGCGCCCGAGGATCAGACGCCTGCCGCTCTCGGCGAGGGCGGCCGACAGGACGGTCGCGGCGAACCCGGCGAGGACCGCGTGCGTCGTCGCGGTGACGGTGTCCAGCGGGCGGGCGGTTATTCGGCCCTGTCCGTCCGTCCACAGCGTGAAGTGGTCGCCGGGATGCGGGGACTTGAGGCTCGCCATCACCGTGCCGTGCTGCCGGGTGCCGTCCGGCCCCGTCCAGTCGGCCCGTACGCGGCTGCGCGTGTCCCGGGGGGAGGCCGACTCGGGGTTGGGCTCCAGCGGGGAACGGGCGAGCTTCTTGACCACGGTGGCCGTGACCAGATGGCGCATCTCGTGCTGGGCCCGTACGGCCTGTTGCAGTTCGCGCTGGGCCGCGTCGCCGACGAGGACGCCGATCAGGGGTGCCGCGAGCACGATCAGCAGCAGGGCCACGAGTGCCGTCCAGGCCTCCGCGAGGTCGGTCGCGCGGCGCAGCGGATTGTGCCGCCAGTGCCAGAGTCCGCCGATCGCCCGCACAGCCGCCCCCTCCCGCTCCGTGACTACCGGTCGGAGCAGTTCACGCACGACGCCGGTCCGGGAGAGAGCGAGATCACCCCTCGTCGCTTCTCACCGGCCGGCTCCTGGACATCTCACCAACCCAACGGGCGAGCCCCGTGCCGGTGTTCCCGCCCCCGGAACCGAATCGGAAGATCACGCCCGCCTATTCGAGAACCGTGAACGGATCGCCGACGCCGATCGTGCCCGGAGTCTCCGGCACCAGGTTCTGGCCGAAGATCAACTGGTTTCCGAAGCGGCGATGGCGCCCGAGTGTGCGCAGCGGTTCCCGCCCGCGCTCGGTGGTCTCCTGGTCGGTGGTGGTCACCACGCACCGCCCGCACATCTTGGCGACGCGGAAGGTGACCTCGCCGATGGCGATCCGGGACCAGTCGTCCTCGGCCCAGGCAGCCGTCCCCGACAGCACCACGTTGGGCCGGAAGCGGTTCATCGGCAGCGGGCCCTCCTGCGGATGGTCCCCCTGCGCGATCAGGGCGTTGAGGGCGTCGAGGGACGCCAGTGTGGTGACCAGCAGCGGATAGCCGTCGGCGAAGCTCACGGTCTCGCCGGGCAGCGCGAACTCCGGTTCTATCTCGCGGCGCGTGGCGGGGTCGTCCATGTGCAGCAGACGTACGTCCTCGCCCAGATAACCGCCGCACCAGTCATGCGCGTCGTCGCCCGCGAGGACCGCCTCCACCTTCGTGCCGAAGATGTCCACCGTCGTCGTGTCCGCCACCTCCGGGACGGGCACGGTCAGGGGCGCGCGACCGGGTGCTGACAGCCGGATCCCGCCGTCGGGCAACAACTCGGCGGCGGCCAGCGCCAGACGAGGATGCTGGCGCTGAGTGACGACCTTTCCCCCTGCGTCAATCAGTACCCAGCGTCGGTCTCCGGCCAGCCCCCAGGGCTCCACCACGGCCTGCCGGGGCGTCTGGCCCCGGAACGCCTTGACCGGATGGATGTGTATCGAGTGCAGCTCCGCGTTCCCCATACCACCATCGTGCCAGCAGGCACGGACAGTCCGGGGTGGGAATCAGTACCCGCGGTACTGCTGGTTGTTGTACGGGTCCTGGTACGGAGTCGGAGCGGGCCGGGGAGCCGCGGGCCGCATCGCCTCGTAGCCGGTGGCCGCCGCCGGACGCTGCTGCGTCGGCTGGCCGCCGCCGGGGTAGCCACGCTGCGGAACCTGCTGCGGGATGTACGCGGCGGGAGCCTGCTGCAGCGGCGAGGGCTGCGGCGCCTGCTGGTAGCCGTAGGAGGGGATCTGCTGGGAAGGGCCGGCCGGCAGTGCGGGAAGCATGGACGGCAGCGCGGGCAGGTTGCCGCCCGTGTCGTACGCGGCGGGAACCCGGATCGGAGCGATCTGCGGGGCCCCCCGCTCTGCGACGAGCGAGTCGTAGATCGGAGTGTCCGGGAAGGCGGAGTAGTAGCCGCCGCCGTAGGTGGAGCGGGGGGAGGTCATGGCACATAAGTTAAACCCACATCAGCCGGTTGGGGAGACCGGCAGGGGGTTGAATTCCGTGTCGGCTGTGACCTGAGAGGGCCAATGCGAGCGAACTCGCCGAAAAGGGGCACGGGGTAATGCAGTGATCAGGTAAAGACCAGGTTCCAGGCGGGTTACCGACGGGTCGCCCCGCGTTCTTCCCGCGTTCGAGAGGGCAGTTCGAGGAGAGTTCACCGGCCCGGGAGAATAGGTTTGGCCGCACGTCCGGCAGAGATGAGGGCACCATGTCCATGGCCAAGGGATCGAATACGCCGGTGCCCACGGCGGCACTCCGGGTCGAGCTGGGCTGGCGCCCCGGGCCGGGCGTGCCCGACGCGGACGCCTCGGCGCTGCTGCTGGTGGCCGGCAAGGTCCGCTCCGACAGCGACTTCGTCTTCTACAACCAGCCCGCGCACTCCTCCGGGGCGGTCCGGCACGAGGGCAAGCGGGACGGCGGAGGTCAGGTGACGGACACTCTCCTCGTCGACCTCACGCGCGTGGAGCCCGCCGTCGAGACCGTCGTCCTCGCCGCCTCCGCCGACGGAGGAACGTTCGGACAGGTCCCCGGCCTGTACATCGAGGTCCGTGACGCGGCGCAGGACACGGTGGTGGCCCGCTTCGACAACGCGGGCGCCAGTGTCGAGACCGCGTTCGTGCTCGGCGAGTTCTACCGCAGGCAGGGCGCCTGGAAGTTCCGCGCGGTCGGC
>NZ_LIQQ01000102.1 GCF_001418565.1 Streptomyces graminilatus
GGAGTGGCCCTGGTCCGGGAGTAGTCCCCAGGGGGACTACTCCCGGACCAGGGCCACTCCTACGAGGTGTGCCGGGCCGCGTTCGCCGTGATCGCCTCCCTGAGGTGTTCGGCGAGGCCCGGGCGCATGGAGTCGTAGAACTCCTTGAAGCGCTCGTCGGAGACGTACGTCTCGGCGAGGCCCTGGTGGATTTCGTACGTGCATTCGTAGAACCACTTGGTGATGTGCTGCCGGTGTTCCTCGGCCATGGCGATCGCCGCCTCGCCCGTCGGGGGCTCGCCGGCGGCCATCAGGGCGTCGTAGCGCTCGCCCCAGGAGGCCACCTCGGCCTGCATGCGCTTCCAGTCGTCCTTCGTGTACGTGGCCGCGCGGCGCTGCGACTCCTCGTAGGTCTCCGTGCCGCCCCAGCGGCGCTCGGCCTCCTCCGCGTGTGCCTCCGGGTCCTTGTCGCCGAAGACCTCGAACTTCTCCTCGGGCGTGAGGTTGATGCCCATTCTGCGTGCCTCCATGGCGTGCTCCACGGCCGCCGCCATCTGCTGGAGCCGTTCGATCCGGGCGGTCAGCAGCTCGTGCTGACGGCGCAACTGCGCGCGCGGGTCCGCCTTCGGGTCGTCCAGCAGGGCGGCGACCTCTTCGAGCGGGAAACCGAGCTCCCGGTAGAACAGGATCTGCTGGAGCCGGTCGAGGTCGGCGTCGTCGTAGCGCCGGTGGCCCGCGTGGCTGCGTCCACCCGGCACGAGGAGGCCGATCTCGTCGTAGTGGTGCAGGGTGCGCACCGTGACGCCGGCGAAGCCCGCGACCTGTCCCACGGAGTAGCTCATTTCCGCTCCCTTCTCGGTACGCGCTCCACGGTGCGTCCTCACGTCGGGTGAGGTGCAAGCCCCGTCACCCGGACCTACTGTCGTAGACATGCCACTGCATCCGGGAGAGAGCGAAGCATCCGACGACAAGGGCGAGGTCCGCAGGCTCGCCGTCAACCCCTTCTACGGGGAGGCCAATCCGCTCGGCGGAATGACCGAGGCCCCGCCCACGCACCGGCTGCCGGACGCTCCCCTGCCGCCGTCGACGGCGTACCAGGTCGTGCACGACGAACTGATGCTCGACGGCAACGCGCGGCTCAACCTGGCCACCTTCGTCACCACCTGGATGGAGCCGCAGGCCGCTGTCCTGATGGCCGAGTGCCGCGACAAGAACATGATCGACAAGGACGAGTACCCGCGCACGGCCGAGCTGGAGCGGCGGTGTGTGGCGATGCTCGCCGATCTGTGGAACGCGCCCGATCCGGCCGCCGCCGTCGGCTGTTCGACCACCGGTTCGAGTGAGGCGTGCATGCTCGCCGGGATGGCGCTGAAGCGGCGGTGGGCCGCGCGCAACGCCGACCGGTATCCGGGGCGGGACGTCCGGCCGAACCTCGTCATGGGCGTCAACGTGCAGGTCTGCTGGGACAAGTTCTGCAACTTCTGGGAGGTGGAGGCGCGGCAGGTGCCCATGGAGGGCGAGCGGTTCCATCTCGATCCGCAGGCGGCGGCCGAACTGTGCGACGAGAACACCATCGGGGTCGTCGGGATCCTCGGGTCGACCTTCGACGGGTCGTACGAGCCCGTGGCGGAGCTGTGCGCCGCCCTGGACGCCCTTCAGGAGCGAACCGGGTTCGACATCCCCGTGCATGTCGACGGGGCCTCAGGGGCCATGGTGGCGCCCTTCCTGGACGAGGACCTGGTGTGGGACTTCCGGCTGCCGCGCGTGGCCTCGATCAACACCTCGGGGCACAAGTACGGGCTCGTCTACCCGGGCGTCGGCTGGGCGCTGTGGCGCGACCAGGAGGCGCTCCCCGAGGAGCTGGTCTTCCGCGTCAACTACCTGGGCGGCGACATGCCGACGTTCGCGCTGAACTTCTCGCGCCCCGGGGCCCAGGTGGTCGCGCAGTACTACTCGTTCCTGCGGCTGGGCCGCGACGGCTACCGGGCCGTGCAGCAGTCCACGCGGGACGTGGCACGCTCCCTGGCCCGGCGGATCGAGGGGCTGGGCGACTTCCGGCTGCTCACCCGGGGCGACGAACTGCCGGTGTTCGCCTTCACGACGGGGGCGGACGTGAGCGCGTACGACGTCTTCGACGTCTCACGGCGGCTGCGTGAGCACGGCTGGCTGGTGCCCGCGTACACCTTCCCGGAGAACCGGCAGGACCTGTCCGTACTGCGGGTCGTGTGCCGCAACGGGTTCTCCGCGGACCTCGCCGAGCTGTTCATGGAGGACCTGGAGCGGCTGCTGCCCGAACTGCGCAGGCAGTCGCATCCCTCGACGCACGACAAGGACGCGGCCACCGGTTTCCATCACTGACACCCGCCCATTGGACCGGCACCCGTCCATTGGTGGGCGGTTACCCGTCCATCGGTGGGCGGTTACCCGTCCATCGGCAGGTGGTCCCGTCCATCGGCGGGTGGTTACCCGCTCACCGCTACCCGCTCAGGCGGGCGAACCTCCGTACCGCCAGCGGGAAGAAGACGGCGATGAGGGCAAGTGGCCAGGCGACGGCCGCCCAGAGGTGGCCCGGTTCGCCGCCGGGGTTGCCCAGCAGGTCGCGTATCGCGGTGGCCGTCTGGGACATCGGGTTCCACTGGACGGCCGTGCCCAGCCAGTCCGGCATGGACTCGGGGGCGGCGAAGGCGTTGGAGAGGAAGCCGACGGGCCAGACCAGGATCTGGACCGCCTGCACCAGCTCCGGCCTGCCCGCCACCATGCCCAGCTGGATGCCGATCCACAGCATGGCGAACCGGAAGAGCAGCAGCAGGCCCACGGCCCCCAGGAGGGCCGCCACACCCCCGTGGGCGCGCCAGCCGATCGCGTACCCCACCGCGAGCAGCACGGCGAGCCCCAGGGCCGACTGGAGCATGTCGGCGGCCGAACGGCCCACGAGCACCGCGCCGTTGGCCATGGGCATCGAGCGGAACCGGTCGATGACGCCCTTGTCGAGGTCCTGGGTGACGGCGAGCATCGTGCCCTCCAGGCCGAAGGCCATGGTGAGCACGAGCACGCCCGGGACCAGGTGGTGGACGTGGTTCCCGCTCACCTCCCGGCCGCCGCCGACCAGGTAGGCGAACATCAGCAGCAGCATCACCGGGAAGACCAGCCCGACCAGCACCCGCACCGGTTGCCGTGCCCAGTGGGCGAGTTCGCGGCGGGTCATGGTCCAGCAGTCGCTCAACGCGCGCGTGCCCGGCCCGCCGGCCACCTTGTGCGGCTCGTACGGCTCATATGTCTCGTACGTCGTCACGCGGCCTCCGTCGTCCGTTCGTCGCCCCCGGTGAGGTCCAGGAACACCTCGTCCAGCGTCGGGCGCCGCAGGGCGACGTCCTCGGCCTCGATCCCGGCCGCCTCCAGGGCCCGTACGACCCCGGAGAGCGCCGCCATGCGGTCGGTGACCGGGGCGCTCAGCAGCCGCCGGTCGGGGTCCACCAGGACGCCCTCGGCGGGTACGGGCAACAGGGCGACGGCCGCGCCCAGTTGGCCGGCGTCGCGCAGGACGACGTCGATGCGGTCGCCGCCGGTGGCGGCCTTCAGCTCGTCCGGGGTGCCGTCGGCGACGACCCGGCCCCGGTCGACGACGGAGATCCGGTCGGCGAGCTGGTCGGCCTCCTCCAGGTACTGGGTGGTGAGCAGGACCGTCGTACCGCCGCCGACGAGGGAGCGGACCGCGGTCCACACCTCGGTCCGGCCGCGCGGGTCGAGGCCGGTCGTCGGCTCGTCCAGGAACAGCACCTCCGGGTCGGTGACGAGGGAGGCGGCGAGGTCGAGGCGTCGGCGCATTCCGCCGCTGTAGTGCCGGACCGCCTTGCGGCCGGTGTCCTCCAGTCCGAACCGGGCGAGGAGTTCGCCGGCCCGCACGCGCGCGTGGCGGGCGCCCAGGTGGTGGAGGCGGCCGAACATCTCCAGGTTCTGCCGGCCGCTCAGCTCCTCGTCGAGCGCCGCGTGCTGGCCGAGCAGACCGATGCGGAGGCGGACCTCCCGGGCCTGGGTCAGCACGTCGTGGCCGGCCACCTCGACCCGGCCGCCGTCGGGCCTCAGCAGCGTCGCCAGGACGCGGACCAGGGTCGTCTTGCCCGCGCCGTTGGGCCCGAGCACGCCGTGCACGGTACCGCGGGTGACCTGGAGGTCGAGGCCGGACAGTGCCTGGGTGCCGCCGTACTTCTTGTGTGCGCCTTCGACGGAGATCGCCGCGTCGGCCACAGGGCCCTCCTTGCCGGTCCGCGTTACTAGTCAAACTTGATTACCGAACGAATCGAAGGTAACCCGCCCCCATTGATTGGTCAAGCTTGATTAGTGGGTGTCCCCGGGATGCTTCTCCCCCGTCGCGTACGGGTTCTCCTCGCCCTCGGCCAAGACGCCGACGAACGGCTCGCCCTCGCCCGCGAAGGTGTAGGCCCCGCCCTCGATCCGGGCGATGAGGCCCTGCGTCCACTCGGCCTCCGCGTCGGCCGTGTGGAGCCAGAGGTTCATGATCTCGCCGATGTGGCCGAGTTGTTCGGGGCCGGCGTCGGGCACGTAGTGCTCGGTGACCGAGGACCGCCATGCCTCGATCCCCCGGATCCGCTCCTTCAGGAGCGCCACGGCCTCGGCGCGCGGCAGTTCGACGATGAAGCCGATGGCCGCCGACTTCATGTCCGTCTGCTGGTCGTACGAGGTCAGCGCCTCGCGCACCAGGCGGAAGTACTCCTCGGTGCCGGCCTCGGTGATCTCGTACTCCGTGCGGGGCGGGCCGCCGGCCGTGGACGGGGCGATCTCGTGCGCGATCAGCAGGCCCTGCTTGGCCATCTGCTTGAGCGCGTGGTAGATCGAGCCGGGCTTGGCGTTGGACCACTCGTGCGCGCCCCAGTACTCCAGGTCGTTGCGCACCTGGTAGCCGTGGGCCCGCCCGTGCTGACGGACCGCGCCGAGCACGAGGAGACGGATCGCTGACATACAGGCCAGATTAGGGCCCCGGTGTCAAGCGCCCTGTTCCCGGGCCACCAGCTCGAAGGCGGTGGCGCCGTCAAGGGACTCGCGGATGATGTCGGCGTGACCGGCGTGCCGGGCGGTCTCGCGGATCAGGTGCAGCGCCAGCCAGCGCATCGAGACACTGGCCTGCGGCGGGAACCAGGGGTCCGGCGGGAGGTCGAAGGTGTCGTCGAGGCTCGGTACGGACCGCAGGAACGCCTCGGTCCCGGCGGCGACCTTCTCCCAGTACGCGAGCTGCGACGCGACGGTCTCCCCCTCGGTGAGGACGAAGCACTCGTGCCAGTTCGACGCGTCCCGCTTCACGGCCGGCGCCTCCCCCTTGGCCCGCGCGATCCAGCCCTGCTCGACCTCGGCGACATGCTTGAGCAGCCCGGACAGGGACAGCTCACTGGCGCTGGGCTTGCTCGCGGCCTGTTCTTCCGTCAGCCCCAGCAGGGACCGCCGGATGCCGCCGCGCTGCTCCTCGAGGAAGGCGAGAAGGGCTCCGCGCTCGTCGCCGGGCGCTTCGGAGGAGACGTGAGTGACCATGAGGGCTGCCTTTCACCGGGTTTGGACGGGCTTTCGCCGCCTGACACCGATGAAGTTACGGGGGCTTGCGGTCAGGTTCTGTCCGCAAGCCCCCGTGTCACACCAATGGGTTCTGTCAGCGCTCAGAAGGGGAAGACGCTTCGCCCGTGCTGCACCGAGATCCACTTCTGGGTCGTGAACGCCCCCAGAGTCGCCTCGCCGTTCAGGCGGCCGATGCCCGAGGACTTCTCGCCGCCGAAGGCGACAGGGGGCTCGTCGTGGACCGTGCCGTCGTTGACGTGGAACATGCCCGTGTCGATCCGCTTGGCGAAGGCGACGCCGCGTTCGACGTCGGCGGTGTGCACCGCGCCGCTGAGGCCGTACGGCGTGTCGTTGACGAGACGGACCGCCTCGGCCTCGCCGTCGAAGGGGACGAGGAGGGCCACCGGGCCGAAGATCTCCTGGCGGAGGAGGGGCGAGTCGGCGGGGAGGCCGGTCAGGACCGAGGGCTCGACAAGGTTGTCCGTCGTCGTGCCGTGCAGCAGAGCCGTGGCGCCCTCTTCCAGCGCCCGGCGCACCACGCCTGAAATCGCCTCCGCCTGGGAGGAGTTGATGACCGGGCCGATAACCGTCGCGGGGTCGCCCGGGTCGCCGACCTTCAGGGAGGCGACCTTGGCCACGAACTTCTCGGTGAACTCGTCCGCGATCGAGCGGTCCACCAGGATCCGGTTCGCGGCCATGCAGACCTGTCCCTGATGGACGTACCGGCTGAAGACCGCCGCGTCGACCGCGTAGTCGATGTCCGCGTCGTCCAGGACCACCAGGGCGCTGTTGCCGCCGAGTTCGAGGACCACGTTCTTGAAGAGGGGCGCGCAGACGGTGGCGACATGGCGGCCGACGGCGTCCGAGCCGGTGAAGGAGATGACCTTCGGGACGGGGTGTTCGATGAACGCGTCGCCGATCTCCTCTATGTCCGTGATGACGACGTTCAGCAGGCCGGGCGGCAGGCCCGCGTCCTCGAAGATCTTCGCGATCAGGGAGCCGCCGACGACCGGCGTTTCCTGGTGCGGCTTGAGGACGACGCCGTTGCCGAGCGCGAGGGCCGGGGCGACGGACTTGAGGGAGAGCAGGAAGGGGAAGTTGAAGGGGCTGATCACGCCCACGACGCCCACCGGGACGCGGTAGACGCGGTTCTCCTTGCCCTCGACCGGCGACGGGAGGATCTGCCCCTCGGGGGTCAGCGCCAGGCGGATCGACTCGCGCAGGAACTCCTTGGCGAGGTGCAGTTCGAAGCCGGCCTTGAGGTGCGTGCCGCCGAGTTCGGCGATGATCGCCTCGGCGATCTCCCGCTCACTGTCCTCGACGACGCGCAGGGCCTTCTCGAGGACCGCGCGACGGGCGTACGGACCGGCCTCGGCCCATTCCCGCTGGGCCGCGGCGGCGGCACGGTACGCCACGTCGACCTCGTCCACCGTGGCGATCGTGATCGAGGCCAGCTTCTCGCCGTCGTACGGGTTGAAGTCGATGATGTCCCAGGAGCCGGTGCCCGGGCGCCACTCACCGCCGATGTACTGCTGAGCGAGGTCGGTGAAGTAGGACGACAACATGCGATCCCTCAATCCCTCAATCCCGTATCACGGCCTGATCACACGTCATCGTACGTGCGCCGAAAGGGAGTTGGGAGGATGTCGGGAACGATGCCGGGGAGGGCGTCGGGGACCGCGTCAGGAGAGTTGCAGCAGGCCCCTCAGCAGGTCCCGGCTCTCGTCCGGACCGGGGCTGTCCTGCTGGAGTTCCTTCATCGCCTTCTCGTACTGGGTGACGTCCTCCGCCTTGTCCAGGTACAGCGCGCTGGTGAGCTGCTCCAGGAAGATCACGTCGGAGAGGTCGGACTCCGGGAAGCTCAGGATCGTGAACGCACCGCTCTCGCCCGCGTGCCCGCCGAAGCCGAACGGCATGATCTGGAGCCGTACGTTGGGGCGCTCGGAGATCTCGATCAGGTGCTGGAGCTGGCCGCGCATCACGTCACGGTCGCCGTACGGGCGGCGCAGCGCGGCCTCGTCCAGGACGACGTGGAACTCCGGGCCGCCCTCGGAGAGGAGGTACCTCTGCCGTTCCATGCGCAGGGCGACCCGGCGGTCGATGTCGGCGGGGCTCGCGCCCTTCATGCCGCGTTCGACGACCGCGCGCGCGTACGCCTCGGTCTGGAGCAGGCCGTGCACGAACTGCACCTCGTAGACGCGGATCAGCGACGCCGCGCCCTCCAGGCCCACGTAGGTCGGGAACCAGTTCGGCAGCACGTCCGAGTAACTGTGCCACCAGCCCGCGACGTTGGCCTCCCTGGCGAGGGAGACGAGCGCGTTGCGCTCGGCGTCGTCGCTGACGCCGTACAGCGTCAGCAGGTCCTCGACGTCACGTGTCTTGAAGCTCACCCGGCCCAGCTCCATACGACTGATCTTCGATTCGGACGCGCGGATCGAGTAACCCGCCGCCTCTCGCGTGATGCCCCGCGCCTCACGCAGTCGCCTCAGGTGTGATCCGAGCAGCATGCGCCGCACCACCGATCCCGGCTCTCCCGCGCTCACGTTCGTCACCCTCCCCAACCTCTCCAGGGGCCGCAGTCTGCCACTAAATCACTCCGAGCAGTACTCGTCCGGTTACGCAAATGGGAAGACGTCAGAGCGTACGCACAGGCCGGGGCAAGGGGAAGACCGGCCAGAGCCGGAATGTTGGCGGAAAAAATGACCAAGAAGCGGTACGGGTGGGTCCAATTCCGGCGCGTGCACGTGCATCTGCCCTTGCATCCGCCGTACGCATCGGAAACCATGGTCTCGCGCCACCGCTGCATCGCAAGGACTGCATCGCAACGACCGCGATCTCCCGGGAGTGCCTCGCATGGAGATGAATGGATCGACCATGCTTGAGCCGTTAAGGCAGGGGCTTCCGCCACTGGATCCCTCCACCGTGTCGGACGCGGCCTCGTGCGCGCTGCCCGCCCGCTACGAAGCGGTGCGCGAGGCACGGCAGTTCAGCCGCCAAACGCTCTCCCAGTGGGACATAGGCGACCGGTTCGACGATATATGCCTGGTCGTCTCCGAGCTGGCCACCAACGCCCTGCGGCACGCGCTGCCCTCCCCTCCCCGGCATCCCTCCGCCCAGGAGCCGCTCGTACGGCTGCATCTGATGCGGTGGACCGAGCGGCTGGTGTGCGCGGTGCGCGACCCGAGCCGGGAGAGCCCGGTGGCGTACGACGCCGAGGAGTTCTCGGAGGACTTCTCGGCCGAGTCGGGGCGGGGGCTGTTCCTCGTCGACTCGTTCAGCGACAGCTGGGGCTGGCACCCGCTCTCGGGCGGTCTTGGCGGCAAGGTCGTCTGGGCGCTGTTCGGGCTGCGTCCCACCGAATAGGGTTCGCGCCGCCGAGCCCGGTGAGGCTCGCGCCGCCGAACCGAACGAGGCTCGCGGTCAGCTCGCGATCAGGTGGTCGAACTCGCCGTCCTTGATGCCCAGGAGCATCGCCTCGATCTCCGCACGCGTGTAGACCAGCGCCGGACCGTCGGGGAAGCGCGAGTTGCGCACCGCCACCTCGCCGCCGGGCAGCCGCGCGAACTCCACGCAGGAACCCTGCGAGTTGCTGTGCCGGCTCTTCTGCCAGGCGGCGACCCCGTCCAGCCGCGCGGCGGCCATGCCGTTGTACACGCCGGACTCATCGGCCTCGCCAACGCCGTACACGTCGTGGTCCACAGGTCGCTCCCTGATGGTGCACTGGCTGGTGAGGCCATTGATGCAGTGGTCAACTGTGCCGGATCATAACTCTGTTCACGTGCAGACGCATGGACATATGCACAGCCTCATGCACGGCCACATGCACAGGCGTGTGCACGAGCAGATGCACGTGCACCGGGGGTGTTCGCGCCGCTACTCACCTTGACGCACGCGCACCCCCACGCGTTCCCCCCGCACGTTCCCGCGCACGTTGCCCGCACATTCCCGCGCACACCGACACCCCCGCCTCCTGACGGACAGGACAAGGAGACGGGGGTGCGGGTGGCGGCGCGGGTGGGGGCGCTATCCGGACACGTACGGCAGCAGGGCCATCTCCCGGGCGTTCTTGATCGCGCGGGCGAGCTGTCGCTGCTGCTGGGCCGAGACCCGGGTGACCCGGCGGCTGCGGATCTTGCCCCGGTCCGATATGAACCTCCGCAGCAGGTCCGTGTCCTTGTAGTCGATGTACGTGATCCTGGCCGCGTCCAGCGGGTTGGGGCGGGACTTGAGCGGCTTGCGTTCGATCTTGCGGGCCATGGCGGGGTCAGACCTCCAGGAGGGTGTCGAAGGCGGGCGGCAGGCGTTTCCAGGCGGTGCGCCCGCCGGCGTACTCGGCGTCGGTGAGCAGGCAGGACTCCAGGAGCTGTTCGAGTCCGTCGCGGTCGAGGCCGGGGGACGTGAACACCAGGTGCTGGCAGCAGTCGCCGTGCTCGGGGTGCCAGTCGAGGGCGGCGGCGGCCCGGCGCACGGGCTCGACCATGTCCCAGGCGGCGTCCGGCAGCGAGGCGAGCCAGGGGCCCACGCTCTCCACGCACAGCGCGCCGCCCGCCGCGTCCCAGTGGAGCAGCGTGTCGGGGTGGTCGGCGAGCCAGAACCGGCCCCGGCTGCGGGCGGCGGCGCAGGTCAGGTCCTCCAGCGCCTCGTACAGCCGCTCCGGGTGGAAGGGGCGGTCGCGGTGCCATACGAGGGTGGACACACCGTGCGCGTCGGCCTCGGCCGGCAGCAGCGCGCACGCCGGGTGCTGGGCATAGGCGGCGGCCTCGACGTCGAATCCGGCGAGGGCGGCGGAGGCGAGCGCCGAGAGCGGCGCCGGTCCTCCCCCGCCGGCGTCGGGCGGGCCCGTCAAGTCCCCTGGGTGGCCGCCCGGGACGGGGACCTGACGGGCTGTCGGGTGGAGCTGCGCGAGCAGCTCGCGGTCCTCGTCGTCGGCGTCCGGGGAGTCGACGAGGGCGAGGACGGTGGCGTACTCCAGCTGGCGGGCGAAGGTGTCCGCGACCGTGCGCTGGTCGGTGGCCGCGGCGGCGAGGCCGCGTTCGGCCAGGTCGTCGCCGTTGCCGAGGTAGGGCAGCAGCAGCGCGGGGTCGACGGCGGTGATGACGCCCGTGACCGTGAGGCCGCCGGCCGTCACCACCTCGGCCATCGCCTTGGGCTCGACGGAGTCCCACAGCTCGACGATCGCCAGCCGGGTCCGCCCGGCGTCCGCGAGCCGCCGCAGCTCCGGGACGAGGTCGTCGCGCAGGGCACAGCACGCACAGTCGTTGACCAGGGGCGCCTCGCCCGCGGAGAGGATCCCGGTGGTGTCGCTGACCGTCCGGACGACCGTGCCGGCGACGGCCGTGGCGAGGTCGTGGTGGAGTACGACGCTGCCGGGCACGTCGGCGAGCAGCCGCGCGACGGTCGCCTTGCGGGCGTCGGCGTGCAGTCCGCCGACGATCACCACGGAGAGTTCGTGAGCCCCCGAGGGCCCGTGCTCATGCACCTGCACGTGTGTTTCCTCAGTCCTTCTTCTGTTTCTTCTGCCTCGTCCGCCTCTTCTGTTTCTTCCGCTTCCTCAGTCCTTCTTGCCGTAGCGGCGCTCGAAGCGCTCCACGCGGCCGGCCGTGTCCAGGACGCGGGCGGTGCCGGTGTAGAAGGGGTGGCTGATGTTCGAGATCTCGACGTCGACGACGGGGTAGGTGTTGCCGTCCTCCCAGTCGATCGTCTTCTCGCTGGTCATCGTGGACCGGGTGAGGAAGGCGTGGTTCGCGGCCCGGTCACGGAAGACGACGGGCCCGTACGGCGGGTGGATTCCTTTACGCATGGCGCTGATCAGCGCTCCTCTCGGAAGTCGACGTGGCGGCCGACGACCGGGTCGTACTTGCGCAGCGTCATACGGTCCGGGTCGTTGCGGCGGTTCTTGCGGGTGACGTAGGTGAAGCCGGTCCCGGCCGTGGACCGGAGCTTGATGACCGGCCGGAGTTCGTTGCGAGCCATGCTGGTATCTTACTGAAAACGACTTCCATTTGCATAACCTGACCGAGAGAGGTGCGTCACCTTGTCCGCCCACTGCATGCTGTCCGGCGCCCAGCCGGGCTTCGGCAACACCATCAGCCACTCCCACCGGCGTACGTCCCGTCGCTTCAACCCGAACATCCAGTCGAAGCGGTACTGGCTGCCGAGCGAGGGCCGGCATGTCCGGCTGCGGCTGAGCGCGAAGGGGATCAAGACCGTCGACACGATCGGCGTCGAGGCGGCGGTGGCCCGCATCCGCGCGCGCGGGGTCAAGGTCTGAGGTCGGGTTCCGAGTCGAGGAAGGCAGTAGAGACATGGCGAAGAAGAGCAAGATCGCGAAGAACGGGAAGCGGCGGGAGATCGTCGCGCGGTACGCCGAGCGGCGGGCCGAGCTGAAGGAGATCGTCCGGCTGCCGTCCTCGACGGACGCGGAGCGGGCGGCGGCGCGGCGGGAGCTGGACCGCCAGCCGCGCGACGCGAGCCCCACGCGCGTGCGCAACCGCGACCAGGTGGACGGGCGGCCCCGGGGCTACTTCCGGGCGTTCGGCCTGTCCCGGGTCGGCCTGCGGGAACAGGCCCACGCGGGGTTCCTTCCGGGGGTGCGGAAGTCGTCCTGGTGACTTGCCCCTTGGGCTGGAGCCCGAGGATTCTGGCCTTCCCTCTCGTTGCCCGGGCTGCTACGCAGCACAGGTTTCGGGAGGGAATCCACGGCTTCCTGCTTCGTTGCGTCGGTGTCCGGGTCGGTGTCGATGACGAAGGAGGCGAAGTACCGTCCGGCCGCGTCCTGGATCACGGTGACGGAGGTGGGGGTGGCGGGCAGGGGCCGGGACCACTTCACCTCGACTGTCCCGATCTTCGGCAGGTTCAAGCGTCCGCTGTCGGTGATCGACCAGCGTGCGTTGGAGGTGAACCGGATCGACTGCCGGGCATCCTTGCGGGACTTGAACTTGGGCGCCCCCACCTTGCGTCCCTTTCGGACACCCTTGAGGGAGGCGAAGAAGTTCTTGTACGCCGCCTCTACATCCCGCAGGGACACTGCACTTTCGTGATCAATGTTCACGTGATCTTCGGGACCGCGTTCCGCCACAACGTATTCGCGGAAGATCAACTGGATCAAATCCGCCGTCGGACGCGTTCTAGCATCGACTCGCCTGTGGCAAGAGCCGGGGGAGCAGAAATCGCCTACGTTTACGTAGGCGAGGGCATCAATACTTGGGAGCTTCCGGTGACTTCGGTGACGTACGCGCGCGTGCTGGCGCGCAGGGCGGGTGTGGCCTCGGCCGCTGGGGTGGCCGCTGTGCTCCTGCTTGCCGGGTGCGGTGGCGACGGAGGGTCCGGCGGTGGGTCGTCGACCCCGTCCCCCGCGTCGTCCTCCGGTACGGGCAGCGGCTCGACGGGTTCGACCGGTTCGAGCGCTGCGGGCAGCGCGCTGGTGGGCAACTGGGTGACCACCGGCAAGGGCAGTGCCGTCGCGCTGGTGATCAACGGCGAGAAGGCCGCGCTGTTCACCACCAAGGGGACCGTGTGCGGTGGTACGGCGCGCGAGGAGGCGGGGATGAAGATGATCCACCTGACGTGCCCGGACGGGAACAAGGACCGGGCCGAGGGGATGGTCGACTCCGTCGGCGGGACGTCGATGAAGATCACCTGGGAGAGCGCGCTCGGCGCGGAGACGTACCTGAAGGCGCAGGGCGACGGGCTCCCCTCGGGGATGCCCACGGCGGTCCTGGGGTCCTGAGACCCCGGGATCCGGCACTGGGGCTGCCCGGCTGGCCCTGCCCTACGCGTCCGGCAGGCGCGGGCGCGCGTGCAGGGCCGCTCGGTCCGCCGCAGCCGCGCCTTCCGTCCAGCCCGCCTCGTCGGTGACGCCTCGCAGCCGGGTTGTCGTGGTCGTGGGGAACATCTGGTCCAGGTGGGCGGTGACCGCCAGGTCCCGCGTTGCCAGGACCGGGAGGAGCGCTGCGGCGGTGGTCTGCGCAGCCGCCGCGTCCGCCGTTTCCGTGGCAGCCGCTGCCGCCAGGCGGTCGCCCATCTTGTGGGCGTAGGCGGCCAGGAAGGACTGACGGAAGGTCTTCGTCCGCTTGCGGCCGCCCGCCCGCTGTGCCGCCTCCGCCTTGGTCATCGCCGCCGTGGCCTGCACCAGCAGGGACGTGTAGAGCAGTTCCACCGCCTCCAGGTCGGGTTCGAAACCCACCACCGTGGAGAAGCCCAGGGCCTCGTTCCACACCGCTCGGCAGCGGTTCGCGTCGGCCACCGCGTGCAAAAGGACCGCCTTGGCCTCCTCGTACGGGGCGTCCACGCCCAGGCGGCACGCGCGCGGGGCGTCGCCCGCCGGGGCGCCGGCCGCGAGCAGGGCCTCGTCGATGCTGTGCCGGGCCATCAGCTCCTGGGCCTTCGCGCTCAGCGCCTCGGCTTCCTCGGGGAACCCGGTCGCCTCCGCCTTCGCCAGCAGCGCGCGGATCCGGGGCAGCATGCGGGACTCCGGGGTCTCCGCGCGGCCCCGGCGGGCGCTCTTCCCAGGCCCCGCCGACTGTCCGTCCACGGATTCGAGGGATTCGAGGGACTCCAGGGTCGGCAGGCCGAGCAGCAGGCGGTACAGCTCCAGGACGGTCGTCGCGTGCGTGAAGCGGTCCGTGCGGGGTGGGGCGGGCGTCGCGGCGAGGTCGGTCAGTTGCTGCGCCCAGCGGCGGCCCCGGGCCCGGTCGTTCGGCGCCTGGGCCGTGATCAGCGCCGACACCAGGCGTACGTGCACGTCGTCCAGCTCGCGCCGTACGAGGCGTACGACGTCGGCCGGCTGCCAGCCGCGCCGCCAGGCCGACGCCACGAACTCCTCGCCGCGCCCGGCGACTTCGGCGTCCGTGGCCGGGTCGGCGGCGAGCAGGGAGGCGCCCGTGTCGAGGGTCGAGTCGGTGTCTGCGTACAGGGCGGCCTCGAAGGCGCGTTCGACGGTGCCGGTGCCTGCACCCGTGCCGGGCGGAGGGGGCGTTCTGCTGGTCACCCGCCGATCGTTTCATGCCGTCGCCACCGACTGTCAACTTCGGGTTGACAGTGCCGTGACTGCCAACCTACGGTTGACACATGACGACGAATCAGCCCGTCCGGGCCTCCGTACGCCTCGACGACCTCATCGAGGCCATCAAGAAGGTGCACACCGACGCCCTGGACCAGCTCCAGGACGCGGTGATCGCCGCCGATCACCTCGGCGAGGTGGCGGATCATCTGATCGGGCACTTCGTGGACCAGGCACGCCGCTCCGGTGCCTCCTGGACCGACATCGGCAGGAGCATGGGGGTCACCCGGCAGGCCGCGCAGAAGCGGTTCGTGCCGAAGGGCGAGTCGGACCTCGACCCGAGCCAGGGCTTCAGCCGCTTCACACCACGGGCCAGGAACGTGGTGGTCCTCTCCCAGGAAGAGGCCAAGACCGCCGGCAACGACCAGATCCGCACCGAGCACCTGATCCTGGGCCTCGTCGCCGACCCGGAGAGCCTCGGGGTGAAGGCGATCACCGCGCAGGGCGTCTCCCCGGACAGCGTGCGCGAGGCCGCGCGCGCCGGACTCCCGCCACGCGGCGAGAACGACCCCGCCCTCATCCCCTTCGACGCCGGCGCGAAGAAATCCCTCGAACTCACCTTCCGCGAGGCCCTGCGCCTGGGCCACAACTACGTCGGCACCGAGCACATCCTGCTCGCCCTGCTGGAGTTCGAGAACGGCGAGGGCGTCCTGTCCGGCGCGGGTCTCACCAAGGCGGCAACGGAGGAGTACGTCGTCGCGGCCCTCGCCGAGATCAAGGTGAGGCTCGACGAGCAGGGCTGAGCGTACGGGCGGTGCTTGCGCTGCTGACAAGGTGAGGCTCGACGAGCAGGGCCGATCGTACGGGCGGTGCATGCGCTGCTGACAAGGTGAGGCTCGACGAGCAGGGCCGATCGTACGGGCGGTGCTTGCGCTGCTGGCAGCGGTGAAAGTGCTGGTCGGGGGCGTTGTCAGACCCTGGTGCCAGACTCGTGGACATGGCAGGCGTGGCGGAGACGGCTGAGCGGTGGGCGCTCGCTCCGGCCGAGGACGGCGGTGTGGAGATCGCCCCCCTCGGTCCGGACGGGCTGCCCGCCGGGCCGGTGCGGCGGGAGCGGGATCTCGGCGCGGCCGTCCGGGACCGGCCCGAGGTCACACGGTGGGTGTGGCGGTCCACCCCCGAGGTCTATCCGCGACTGCTCGCCACGGGGGTGCGGGTCGAGCGGTGCTACGACATCGAGGACGCCGAGACGCTCCTGCTCGGCCACGAGGGGCGGCTCGGCGAACCCCGGTCCGCGGCGGCGGCCCTCGCCCGGCTGCGCGGCGGTCCCGTACCGCCGGATCCGCCGCTGCGGTCGGCGGAACCGGGCGCGCAGTCGCCGCTCTTCGAGCCGGGGCCGGTGCACGTACCGCTGGCCGACCTGCTGGAGGTGTACGCCGACCAGCAGCGGCGGCACGACGCGACCGCGCACCCGGACCGGATGCGGCTGCTCACGGCCGCCGAGTCGGCGGGGATGCTGGTGGCCGCCGAGATGAACGCGGCGGGGCTGCCGTGGCGCGCGGACGTCCATCGCGAGCTGCTCCACGAGCTGCTGGGCGAGCGGTACGCGGGCGGCGGTGAGCCCCGGCGGCTCGCCGAGCTGGCGGACGAG
>NZ_LIQQ01000103.1 GCF_001418565.1 Streptomyces graminilatus
GGGGTGGGGTGGTCGAAGACGAGGGTGGCGGGCAGCCGCAGTCCGGTCGCCGCGCCCAGGCGGTTGCGCAGTTCGGTCGCCGTCAGCGAGTCGAACCCGAGGTCCTTGAACGGCCGGTCCGGGGTGAGGACGTCCGGTGTCGCGTGCCCGAGAACAGCGGCGGCGTGCACCCGTACGAGGTCCACCAGGGCGTCCTGGCGTTCCACCTCGGTGAGTCCACCGAGGCTGTCCCGCAGCCGGGCGGCGGTCTCGTCGGCCTCCGCCCCGTCGCCGGGGCCGTCCTGGCCGCCGCCCCGCAGGGCGTCGGCGGCCTCGGGGATCTCCTCGATCAGCGGGCGGCGCCGGGACAGGGCGTAGACGGGCGCGAACCGCCGCCAGTCCATGTCGGTCACGGCGAGTGTGGTCTCGTCGTGACCGACCGCGTCCCGCATGATCTCGATGGCCAGCTCGGGCTGCATCTGCCGTACGCCCATCATCTCCAACTGGCCCGCGACGGCCTCGGAGCCCTCCAGCATGCCTCCGCCGGCCCAGCCTCCCCAGGCGAGCGAGGTGGCGCGCAGCCCTCGGGCGCGGCGCTGGTGGGCCAGGGCGTCGAGGTACGCGTTGGCGGCGGCGTACGTGCCGTTGCCCGCGCTGCCCCAGATCGCCGCGCCGGACGAGAAGAGCACGAACGCGTCGAGGTCGAGCCCGGCGGTGAGTTCGTCCAGGTGACGGGCGCCGTCCACCTTGGCCGTGGTGCCGCCGGTCAGTTCCTCCGGCTCGATGGACAGCGCGTCGGAGAAGGTGGCGACCCCGGCGGCGTGAACGACGGCGGTGAGCGGGGTGTCCTGCGGGATGTCCGCCAGTACGGCGGCCAGCGCGTCCCGGTCGGCCACGTCACAGGCCGCGAGGGTCACGCGTGCCCCCAACGCCTCCAGTTCCCTGCCCAGTTCGGCCGCGCCCGGAGTGGTGGCGCCACGACGGCCGGCCAGGACCAGGTGCTCCGCCCCCTCGGTGGCCAGCCAGCGGGCGACATGCGCGCCGACCCCGCCGGTACCGCCCGTGACCAGGACCGTTCCCCTCGGCTGCCACGCGCGGACCGGCTCACGTCCGGTCGGCACGGCTCGCACCAGCCGTCGTACGTAGACTCCCGACTCCCGAACGGCGACCTGGTCCTCGCCGGTCGCGGCGGCCCCGAGGACGGTGGCGAGGGAGCTGCCCGCGCCGTCGCTCCATTCGGCGGGCAGATCGACGAGGCCGCCCCACCAGTTCGGCTCCTCCAGGCCGACCACCTGGCCGAGCGCCCACAGTTGCGCCGCTTCCGGGAGCACCGCGTCGTCGGGGGTGACGGCGGCGGCGCCCTGGGTCAACCACCACAGGGGTGCCTTCACGTCGGCCGCGTGCAGCTCCTTCAGGAGTGCCACGGCCTCGTCGAGGGAGGCCGGGGCGGCGATCACGCCCGCGTAGTCGCCGGGGACGACACCTGCCGCGACCTCGGTCTCCGCCCCGGCGGTCCGTAGCGCTTCGGCGACACCGTCCGGCGTGGAGATCAGCAGCCAGCGTCCGGTCAGCGGCTGATCATCAGCACCAGGGCTCCGACGCCATACGACGCGATAGCGCCAGGAGTCCGAGGCCCGGCCGGCGGTACCGGCGGCCAGGGTGAACTCGGGCCAGTAGCGCTCGTGTTGGAAGGCGTACGTCGGCAGCTCGACCCGTCGCGCACCACTCCCCGCGAACCACTCCGTCCAGTCGACCGTCGCGCCGTGGACATACGCCTCGCCCAGCGACAGCAGCAGCCGCTCCGGGCCGCCCTCGCCACGGCGGAGCGTTCCGGTGACCGCGACCTCCCGGCCCACCGACTCCGCCGTCTCCTGGACGGCAGCCGTCAGGACAGGGTGGGGGCTGATCTCTACGAACAGGCGGTGCCCGGCCTCGACCAGGCCTGTCACGGTTTCTTCGAGACGGACCGTCGAGCGGAGGTTGCGGTACCAGTACTCGGCGTCCAGACCAGCCGTGTCGAGACGCTCGGCAACGACCGTCGAGTGGAAGGGAACATGAGCGGGTGCGGGCGACAACTCGCCCAGCAGTGAGTGGAGTTCGTCGCGGATGCCCTCCACCTGCGCGGAGTGCGAGGCGTAGTCCACGTCAACACGCCTGGCACGCGCGCCCCGGGCGATCGCCTCGGCGATCACCGAGTCCAGCCCCTCAGGCGTACCGGCCACCACGACCGAGGAGGGGCCGTTCACGGCGGCGACCTCAACACGGCCGTCCAGCACCGCAGTCAGACCCCGCACCTCATCGACGGGCAGTTGCACGGAAGCCATACCACCCCGACCCGACAGGGCAAGAATCGCCCGCGAACGCAGCGCCACCACACGGGCGCCATCTTCGAGGGACAACGCACCCGCGACCACGGCAGCGGCGATCTCACCCTGCGAGTGACCGACGACGGCGGCCGGTTCGACGCCGTACGAGCGCCACACCTCCGCCAGCGACACCATCACCGCCCACAACACGGGCTGAACGACATCCACCCGAGCCAACTCGACCTCATCGCCCAGCACTTCGGTCAGCGACCAGTCCACGAACCCCGACAGCGCCCGCTCACACTCCGCCATCCGCGCCGCGAACACCGGCGAGGAACCCAAAAGCTCCACCGCCATCCCCACCCACTGCGACCCCTGACCCGGGAACACGAACACCACACCACCGTCACCGGCACGACCCCGCACCACACCAGCGTCCGGCAACCCCTCCGCCAACGCCCTCACACCACGCAACAACCCCTCACGACCACCACCCACCACCACAGCCCGATGCCCCAACACCGCACGCGACGACGCCAAAGAGAGGGCAACGGAGTCGATGGGCAGTTCCGGGTGTTCGGTCAGGTGGTCGTGCAGACGGCGGGCCTGATCACGAAGCGCCGGCGCGGTCGCCCCGGACACCGTCCACGGCACAGGACCCGACAACGGCTCGAACTCTTCGGCCTCTGCGGTCTGTTCCGTCTCTTCGGCCTGTTCGAGGATCACGTGGACGTTCGTCCCGCTGATCCCGAACGACGACACACCCGCGCGCCGTGGACGTCCGGTCTCCGGCCACGCCTGCTCCTCCGTCAGCAACTCCACCGCACCGGAGGACCAGTCCACCTCCGACGACGGCTCACTCACATGCAGGGTCCGCGGAAGGATTCCTTCCCGCAGTGCCATCACCGTCTTCACCACACCGGCCACACCGGACACCGCCTGCGTATGACCGATGTTCGACTTCAACGACCCCACGAACAAAGGCCGTTCACGCTCACCACCGGCGAACACACCCAACAACGCCTGCGCCTCGATCGGGTCACCCAGCCGGGTCCCCGTACCGTGCGCCTCCACCGCGTCCACATCCGACGCCGACAACCCCCCACTCGCCAACGCCTGCCGAATCACCCGCTGTTGCGCGGGACCACTGGGCGCACTCAGACCGTTCGACGCACCGTCCTGATTCGCCGCCGAACCCCGCACCACCGCCAGCACCCGGTGACCGTTCCGCCGCGCATCCGACAACCGTTCCACGACCAGGAACGCGGCGCCCTCGGACCAGCCGGTGCCGTCGGCGTCGTCGGAGAAGGCCTTGCAGCGGCCGTCGGAGGCCAGGCCGCCCTGACGGGCGAACTCGTCGAAGGCGCCGGGTGTGGGCATGACGGCGACACCGCCGACGAGCGCGAGGTCGCACTCCCCTCCTCTGAGGGCCTGTCCGGCGAGGTGGAGGGAGACCAGGGAGGAGGAGCAGGCGGTGTCGACGGTCAGGGCCGGGCCCTCCAGGCCCAGGACGTAGGAGATACGGCCGGACATGACGCTTCCGCTGTTGCCGGTGAGCAGATAGCCGCCCGCGGCGGCGTCGGCGTCGCCGAGGAGGGCTCCGTAGCCGGTGGGTGAGCCGCCGACGAAGACGCCGGTGCGGCTGCCGCGCAGCGACAACGGGTCGATACCCGCGCGCTCCACGGCCTCCCAGGACACTTCGAGCAGCAGTCGCTGCTGGGGGTCCATCGCGAGGGCCTCGCGCGGGGAGATGCCGAAGAACTCCGCGTCGAACCCGGCGACTTCGGAGAGGAAGCCGCCCTGTTGGTCGCCGGAGGCTCCCCAGGCGTCCCAGCCCCGGTCATCCGGTGACGAGGACACCTCGTCGCGGCCCTCGGTGACCAGTCGCCACAGGTCCTCGGGGCCGGTGACGCCGCCGGGGAGCCGGCAGGCCATGCCGACGATCACCAGGGGGTCGTCGGCGTCGACCTGTCGTACGACGACCGTGGGAGCGGCCGTTTCCGGGCCGCCCAGGAGTTCCTGGAGCAGGAGGCCGGCGAGGGCGATGGGGGTGGGGTGGTCGAAGACCATCGTGGCGGGCAGGCGCAGACCGGTCGCCGCGTTCAGGCGGTCGCGCAGTTCGGTCGCCGTCAGCGAGTCGAAACCGAGATCCTTGAACGGGCGGCCGGGCGCGATCTCCGCCACGTCGGAGTGGCCGAGTACGGTCGCCGACCGGGTGCGTACGAGGTCCAGCAGCGTGGCGTGGCGCTCTCCGTCCGTGAGGCCGGTGAGCTTGCGGCGGAGTGTGTCGGCGGGTGTGGCGGTGTCGGTGGGCTCCTCGTCCGCCTCGGGGGTGAGGGCGAGGGCGGCTTCCGGGATGTCCTCGATGAGCGGGCGGCGGCGGGCGCCCGTGTAGACGGGGGTGAAGCGGGACCAGTCCGTGTCGGTGACCGTGAGGGCGGTCTCGCCGTGTTCGACGGCCTCCCGCATGACGGACAGGGCGAGGGCCGGTTCCATCAGCCCGAGTCCCATGCGGGCCAGGGACTGTTCGTCGAGGTCGCCGGCCATGCCCTCGGAGCGCCAGGTGCCCCAGGCCAGTGAGGTGGCGGGCAGACCACGGGTGCGGCGGTCGTGGGCGAGTCCGTCGAGGTACGCGTTCGCGGCGGCGTAGGCGCCCTGGGATCCGCCGCCCCAGGTCGCGGCTCCGGAGGAGAACAGGACGAAGGCGTCCAGGTCCAGGTGGGCGGTGAGTTCGTCGAGGTGCCGGGCGCCGTCCGCCTTGCCTCGGATCACCTCGTCGAGTTCCGCCGTGGTCAGGTCGCGCACCTTGGTGTAGCGGACGATGCCTGCGGCGTGGACGACTGCGGTGAGCGGGGTCTCCTCGGGGATGTCCGCGAGTACGGCGGCCAGCGCTTCGCGGTCGGCGGCGTCACAGGCGGCGAAGGTCACGCGCGCGCCCAACGCCTCCAGTTCCCGGGCGAGTTCGTCGGTTCCGGGCGCGGCGGCGCCGCGACGGCTGGTCAGTACGAGATGCCGGGCGCCGTCGGTGGCCAGCCAGCGGGCGACATGCGCGCCGACCCCGCCCGTACCGCCCGTGACCAGGACCGTGTCCCTCGGCTGCCACGCGCGGACCGGTTCACGTCCGGTCAGGGGCGCCCGTACGAGCCGGCGGGCGAACACGCCCGTGCCGCGCACGGCGAGCTGGTCCTCGCCGCCCGGCGCGGCTCCGAGGAGCGAGGCGAGCGTGGTGCCCGTGGTGTCGTCCCATGCGGCGGGCAGGTCGACGAGACCGCCCCACCAGGACGGCTCCTCCAGGCTCACCACCTGTCCCAGTCCCCACAGTTGCGTGGCGTCGGGTCGCACGGTGTCGTCTCCGGCGACGGCGACCGCGTTCTCCGTCAGCCACCACAGCGGCACCTTGAGTTCCGTGCAGCGCAGTTCCTGTACGAGAGCGACGGCGTCCGCGACGGAGTCCGGCAGGGCCACCACTCCGGTGAAGTCCCCGGGGACGACGCCCGTCGCGATCTCGACGTCGTTGCCCGTGGCCCGCAGTGCTTCGGCCACCCTGGCTCCGGCGTCCTCACGGGACGTGATCAGGAGCCAGCGGCCGGCCGGTGACCCGGTCGTTTCCGGGACGTGGCGGCTCCAGGTGAGGCGGTAGCGCCAGTCGTCGACCTTCCGTCCCCGGCCCACGGCCGAGCCCGCCCGGGGCCAGTAGCGGCGGCGCTGGAAGGGGTACGTCGGCAGGTCCACCCGTCGTGCCCCGGTGCCGGTGAACAGCGCGGGCCAGTCCACGGGGGCGCCGAGCACATGTGCCCGCGCGATGCCGGACAGCAGGGCGCCCGGCTCGTCCCGGTCGCCGCGCAGCGCCGGCACACCGGTCAGGTCCGGCTCGGTCTCCTCGACCATGGACACCAGCGAGCCGTCGGGGCCCAGTTCCAGTACCGTGCCCACGCCCTGGGCGCGTACGGCACGTACTCCGTCGGCGAAGCGGACGGTCGCGCGGATGTGCCGCACCCAGTAGTCCGACGAGCACAGCTCCTCGCCCGCGATCTCCCCGGTCACGTTGGACACGACCGGGATCACCGGGTCCGAGAACTCGACCTCGTTCAGCACGGCGGCGAAGTCGTCCAGCATCGGGTCCATCAGTCCCGAGTGGAAGGCGTGGCTCACCGCCAGCCGCTTCACGCGGCGGCCGTCGGCGGCGAACCGGTCCGCCACCTCCCGTACGGTGTCCTCCGCGCCCGAGAGGACGAGGGACGAGGGCCCGTTGACGGCGGCGATCCAGACGTCGGCCGTTTCCGGCACCTCCGTCTCCGCCGCCTCGACGGCCCACATCGCGCCGCCCTCGGGCAGCGCCCGCATCAGCCGTCCGCGCGCCGCGACGACCCGGCAGGCGTCGGCGAGCGACCACACGCCTGCCACATGGGCGGCGACCAGTTCGCCCAGCGAGTGCCCGAACACCACGTCGGCGCGTACGCCCCAGGACTCGGTCAAGCGGTACAGCGCGACTTCCAGGGCGAACAGCGCGGGCTGCGCCCAGCCCGTGGAGCGCAGCAGTTCCGGGGAACCGGCGAACACCGTCTCCTTGAGCGGGCCCGGCAGCAGTCCCTCGAAGGCGGCGCACACCTCGTCGAAGGCAGCGGCGAACACCGGGAACGCCTCGTACAACTGTGCGCCCATGCCGATCCGCTGGGAGCCCTGGCCGGAGAACACCAGCGCGAGGCCGCCCTCGGACCCGGTGGCGCGGAACAGTCCCGGCGCGTCCTCGCCTTCGATGAGGGCGCGCAGTCCGGCGGTCAGGCCGGGCAGGTCGGTGGTGACGACGGCCGCGCGGTGGTCCATGCGGCCACGGGTGGTGGCAAGCGAGTAGGCGAGGTCGGGCAGTGACAGGCCGGGGTGGTCTTCGAGGTGGCCGAGGAGACGGACGGCCTGTTCGCGGAGGGCGGCCTCGCCGCGTGCGCTGAAGGTGACGGGTACGGCGGGAAGGGGACGGGCGGTGTCGTCGGCGGCGGTCTCCGGCGCGTCCTCGGGGGCCTGTTCGAGGATGACGTGGGCGTTGGTGCCGCTGATCCCGAACGACGAGACACCGGCCCGGCGGGGCCGTCCCGTCTCCGGCCAGGTCTGTTCCTCGGTGAGGACCTCGACGGCGCCCTCGGACCAGTCCACCTGCCGGGTGGGCGCGGTGACGTGGAGAGTGCGGGGCAGTACTCCCCGCTGGAGTGCCATGACGGTCTTGATGACGCCCGCCACTCCGGCGGCGAACTGGGTATGTCCGATGTTCGACTTGACGGAGCCGACCCACAACGGCCGCTCCGGCGGGCGCCCTTGGCCGTACGTGGCGAGCAGGGCCTGTGCCTCGATCGGGTCGCCCAGCCGGGTTCCCGTGCCGTGTGCCTCGACCGCGTCGACGTCTGCTGGGGTGAGGCCGGCGCTTGCCAACGCCTCGCGGATCACGCGCTGTTGGGAGGGTCCGTTCGGTGCGGTGAGCCCGTTGGACGCGCCGTCCTGGTTGACCGCCGTGCCCCGTACGACGGCGAGCACCTGGTGGCCGTTGCGGCGGGCGTCGGACAGCCGCTCGACGACCAGTACGCCGGCGCCCTCGCCCCAGCCGGTGCCGTCGGCCTCGTCGGAGAACGCCTTGCAGCGGCCGTCCGAGGCGGATCCGCCCTGGCTGTCGAACTCGCCGTAGATGGTGGGGGTGGTCATGACGAGGACGCCGCCGACGAGGGCGAGGTCGCATTCGCCAGAGCGCAGGGAGCGGCCCGCGAGGTGGAGGGCGACCAGGGACGAGGAGCAGGCGGTGTCGATGGTGAGGGCGGGGCCCTCAAGTCCCAGCAGGTAGGCGATCCTGCCGGACATGATGCTGGCGGGCAGGCCGGTGATGGCGTAGCCGTCGGTGTCCTCGGGCGATTCGGCGAGGAGGGCGCCGTACTCCTGGGGGGCGCCGCCGACGAAGACTCCGGTGCGGCTGCCGCGCAGGGCCGAGGGGTTGATGCCCGCGCGCTCCACGGCCTCCCAGGACACTTCGAGCAGCAGTCGCTGCTGCGGGTCCATGGCCAGGGCCTCGCGGGGCGAGATGCGGAAGAACCCGGCGTCGAAGTCCGCGGCGGTGTCGAGGAAGGCGCCTTGGTGGCGGGGGTCGAAGGTGGCGCGCTGTTCCCAGCCGCGTCCGGCGGGCGGGCCGGTCATGGCGTCGCGGCCTTCGGCGACGAGCTTCCACAGTTCCTCGGGGCTGTCGGCGCCGTCGGGGAAGCGGCAGCCGATACCGACGATCGCCAGGGGTTCGGCGGCGGCGGAGGTGAGCCGGTGGTTCTGCTTGCGCAGGCGGTCGTTCTCCACCAAGGAGGCGCGCAGTGCGTCGATGACCTCGTCGAGGGATGTGTTCATGCCTCTGGCTCCCACTGGTTCTGCCGCTGGTTTCTGCCTGCCGCGCCTGGCACGGGCGGAGGGAAAGGGGCTTCTCCGCCTGCCTCCGGGCGTTCGGACGCTCCGCTGCGGGCCTGGTTGTTGACGCTATGGGGCTGGTCGGGGGCTGTAACCCCCAGAAGGGGCCTGCCGTCCCCCTAGAGTTCCCGGGGTCCTCTAGGGGGCGGCGGGGTCGGATCCGGTGGGGTCACCGGATCCGGATTCAGTGGATGCCGAACTCGTCTCCGATGAGGCTGAGAAGTTCTTCCGTGCTCACGGCGTCGAGTTCGTCGGCGTCGTCCTGCGGGCCGGCCGCTCCCGGGCTGCCGGGGGTCTCTTCGAGCTTGGTGAGGAGCACACGCAGACGCACGGCGAGCGATGCCTCGCGGCCGGGGTCGTCGCCGGGTGTCCGCAGGGCCGCTTCGAGGGACTGGAGGGCGAGCAGGGCCGGGTCGGGTGCCTCCACCGGGGTCAGGTCGAGCCCCTCGTGGAGGAGTTCGGCCAGGTCCTTGGGTGTCGGATGGTCGAAGATGAGCGTCGCGGGCAGGCGCAGGCCGGTGAGGGCGGAGAGCCTGTTGCGCAGGTCGACGGCCATGAGGGAGTCGAAGCCGAGGTTCTTGAACGGCTTGGCCTGGGGTACGGCCTCCGCGCTGGGCAGGCCGGCCGCGGTGGCGGTCTCGGCGCGCACCAGTTCCACGAGGGCGGCGCTGCGGTCGGCCGTGGAGAGCGGCAGCAGCCGCTCCCGCAGGCCGGCCGCCGAGACGGCCGGGCGGTTGCCGGTGCGGGGTCCCGCGTTGTCGGCGGCGAGGCCGCGCAGCAGTACGGGGGTGGCGGGCGAGTCGGCGTCCAGGGCCGAGGTGTCGAGCCGTACGGGGACGGCGACGCTCTCGCCGGCCGTGACGGCGGCGTCGAAGAGGGCCATGCCCTCGCGGAAGTCGAGCTGGCGCAGTCCCGCGCGGGCGATGCGCTTGAGGTCGCTCTCGGCGACGCCCGCGGTCATGCCCTCGCCGCGCTGCCAGGGGCCCCAGGCGAGGGAGAGGGCGGGCAGTCCGTCCGCCGCCCTGCGGTGGCACAGGGCGTCCGCGAAGGCGTTGGCGGCGGCGTAGTTGGCCTGTCCCGCGCCGCCCATGGTGCCGGCGAGGGAGGAGAAGACGACGAAGGCGTCCAGGCCGAGCGGGGCGGTCAGTTCGTGCAGGTGCTCGACCGCGTCGGTCTTGACCGGCAGGACGGTGTCGAGCTGTGCGGGGGTGAGGGCGGTGAGGGTGCCGTCGTCGACCGTGCCCGCGGTGTGGACGACGGCCCGCAGGTCGTCGACGGTGCCGAGGAGTGCGGCGAGCGCGGCGCGGTCGGTGACGTCGCAGGCCACGGCGCGTGCCGTCGCGCCGAGTTCACCGAGTTCGGTGAGGAGTTCGGCGGTGCCGGGGGCGTCCGGGCCGCGTCGGGCGGCGAGCAGCAGGTCGCGCACGCCGTGCTTGGTGACCAGGTGCCGGGCGACCAGGCGGCCGAGGGTGCCGGTGGCCCCGGTGACCAGGACGGTCCCGGTGGTGGGCCAGGGGACGGCCGGTGTCTCGGTGGCCTGGGGCAGGCGGGCGAGGCGTGGCACCAGGACGGTGTCGGCGCGCAGGGCCAGTTGGGGTTCCCCGGTGGCGAGTGCCGTGGCGACGGCCAGGGGCAGCGGGGTGGTGGCGCCGGGCAGGTGGTCGATGAGCAGGACGCTGCCGGGGTTCTCCAGTTGGGCGGAGCGGGCCATTCCCCAGACGGCGGCGCCCGCCGGGTCGTGGACGGTGTCGTCGGTGCCGGTCCGTACGGCGCCCGAGGTGGCCAGGACCAGTTGGGTGCCGGCCAGGGTGTCGTCGGTCGTCCACTCCTGGAGCAGGGCGAGGACGCGGTGCAGGGCGTCGCGGGCGGCTGCCGCCGTCGGCTCGGCGCGCGGCAGCGGGACGACGACCACATCGGGCGGCGAGGCGGCGGCGCGCAGTGCCGCGAGGTCGGCGAGGTGTTCGACGTCCCCGGCGGCCGTCAGGAGTGGCTCCGCCTGCGCGCGGGCGGCTAGGTCTCCGAGGACCGCATACCGGCCGGGGACCTGCCCGCCCGGGAAGGCGGGGATGTCGTCGAGGCCGGTCCACTCGGTGCGCAGCAGCCATTCGGGGCGGATGCGCACGGTCTCCAGCCGGTCGGTGGAGGTGGGCCGCATGTGGAGGGCGGCCACCGAGGCGACGGGACGGCCGGACGGGTCGGTGAGTTCGACGGCCACCTGGTCCTCGGCGAGGTCACGGACGTGGACCCGCAGCAGGGTGGCGCCCTGTCCGTAGGTGGTGACTCCCCGCCAGGCGAACGGCAGCAGGGGGCCGCCCGTGGTGGGTGCCGAGGGGCGGAAGGCCAGGGAGTGCATGGCCGCGTCGAGGAGGGCGGGGTGGACGGCGAAGCCGCCGCCGGCCCGCTCGGGCAGTGCCACCTCGGCGAACACCTCGGTGCCGCGCCGCCAGACGGCGGTCAGGCCCCGGAAGGCGGGCCCGTAGGTGAAGCCGTGGTCGACGAGGTCCTCGTAGAAGGTGTCGAGGGCGGCCGGTTCGGCGTCCTGCGGGGGCCAGGCGGTGAGCGGCGGCGTGGTGGGCGCGTCGGGTGCGGTCGGGGCCAGGGTTCCCTCGGCGTGGGCGGTCCACGGGTCGTCGGGGGCGGTACGGGCGTGCACGGACAGGGTGCGGTGGCCGGTGTCGTCGGCCGGGCCGACGGTGAGCTGGACCTGGACCTGGACCGGAGCGTCGGCGGGCACCAGCAGCGGGGCGGCCAGGGTGAGTTCGTCGAGGTGGTGGCAGCCGACCTCGCCGCCGGCCCACAGGGCGAGCTCGACGAAGCCCGTGCCGGGGAAGAGGACGGTGTCCAGTACGGCGTGGTCGGTCAGCCAGGGCTGTGCCGAGGTGGACAGTTCGCCGGTGAACAGGGTGGTGCCGTCGGTGGCCGACGCGATACGGGCGCCGAGCAGCGGGTGCCCGGCGGGGCCGAGGCCGAGCGCGGCGAGATCGCCGGTGGCGGCGGGCCGGGGTTCGGGCCAGTAGTGGCCGCGCTGGAAGGCGTACGTCGGCAGGTCGAGTCGGCCTGCTCCGCTGCCCGCGAAGAACGCGGACCAGTCGACGCCGGTTCCGGCGAGGTGGATGTGGGTGAGGGCGGTGGTGAGGGTCTCGTCCTCGGGGGCGTTCCGGCGCTGTGCGGGCACGCACACCGGGGGTTCGGCGGTGTCGGCCGTGTTCGCGTCGAGGCAGTTCTGGGCCATGCCGGTGAGTACGCCGTCGGGGCCGGCCTCCAGGAGGACGGTGACGCCCTCGGCGGTCAGGGTGCGTACCCCGTCGGCGAAGCGGACCGTCTCGCGGACGTGCCGGACCCAGTAGTCGGGTGAGCACGCCTGCTCGGGGGTGAGGAGGGCGCCGGTCACGTCGGAGACGACGGGGATGGTCGGCGGGCGCAGGTCGAGGCCCGCGACGACCTGGGCGAACTCGTCGAGCATGGGTTCCATGAGCGGCGAGTGGAAGGCGTGACTGACCGTCAGATTGCGGGTGCGCAGGCCTTGTTCACTGAACTCGGCTTCCAGCGACGCCAGTTCCTCGGTCGGTCCGGAGAGGACGACGGAGCCCGGCGCGTTGACCGCGGCGACCGCGACCGACGGGGGCAGCTTTCCGGTGACCTGCTCCTCGTCGACGGAGACGGCCAGCATGCCCCCGCCTGCGGGCAGTTGCTGCATGAGACGGCCCCGGGCGGCGATCAGCCGGCAGGCGTCGGGCAGGGTCAGTACGTCGGCGATGTGGGCCGCGGTGATCTCGCCGACGGAGTGGCCGAGGAGGTAGTCGGCGCGCACGCCCCAGCTCTCCAGCAGCCGGTAGAGGGCCGTTTCGAAGGCGAACAGGGCGGGCTGGGTGTACTCGGTGCGGTGGACGGCCTCCTCGTCGGGGGTGTCTCCGCCCGTACCGAGGACGATCTCCGCGAGCGGACGCGGCAGTTCGGGGTCGAGGTGCAGGCACACGGCGTCGAAGGTCTCGGCGAACACCGGGTGGGCGTCGTACAACTCCCGGCCCATACCGAACCGTTGGGCGCCCTGTCCGGTGAAGAGGACCGCGAGTGCCCCTTCGCGAGCGGTGCCGCGCAGTATGCCGGGCGGCAGTTCGCCGGCCGCGAGGGCGGTGAGGGCGGCGGTCGCGCCGGCCAGGTCGTGGACCGTGGCGGCGGCGCGGTGTTCGAGGGCGGCCCGGGTGGTGGCGAGGGCGTGGGTGAGGTCGGCGGTCTCGGGAGCGTCCGTCAGCCGGTCGAGGAGACGGGCGGCCTGGGCGCGCAGGGCGGTTTCGTCGTGGGCGGAGAGCAGCAGGGGCCAGGGGCGAGGTGTGGGTGCCGGTGCGGTCAACTCCTCGTCTTCGGGGGCCTGTTCGAGGATGACGTGGGCGTTGGTGCCGCTGATCCCGAACGAGGACACACCCGCGCGGCGGGGCCGTCCCGTCTCGGGCCACTCCCGCTCCTCGGTGAGCAGCTCCACCGCTCCGGCGGACCAGTCGATCTGGGGCGAGGGCTCGTCGACGTGCAGGGTCTTCGGCAGTACGCCGTTGCGCATCGCCAGCACCGTCTTGATGATGCCGCCGACGCCCGCGGCCGACATGGTGTGGCCGATGTTGGACTTCAACGACCCCAGGTACAGGGGCTGTTCACGGTCCTGCCCGTACGTGGCGAGCAGGGCGTGCGCCTCGATCGGGTCGCCGAGCCGGGTACCGGTGCCGTGCGCCTCCACGGCGTCGACCTCGGCCGCCTTCAACCCGGCGGCCTCCAGCGCATCGCGGATGACCCGCTGCTGCGCCAGCCCGTTGGGGGCGGTCAGACCGTTCGACGCACCGTCCTGGTTGATCGCCGAACCCCGTACGACGGCGAGCACCCGGTGACCGTTCCTGCGGGCGTCCGACAGCCGCTCCACGAGCAGCACTCCCGCGCCCTCGGACCAGCCGGTGCCGTCGGCGGAGCCCGCGAAGGCCTTGCAGCGGCCGTCCGCCGCGAGGCCGCCCTGGCGTTCGAAGTCGGCGAAGAGCGAGGCGTCCGGCATCACGCAGACACCGCCCGCGAGCGCGAGGTCGCACTCGCCGGAGTTCAGTGCCTGGGCCGCGCTGTGCAGGGCGACCAGGGAGGACGAGCAGGCCGTGTCGACGGTCACCGCCGGGCCCTCCAGTCCGAGGACATAGGAGACACGGCCGGAGACCACGCTGGTGGCGGTGCCGGTGACGGCGTATCCCGCCATCTGCTCGGAGCCGGGCGGGAAGAGCAGGGAGTAGCCGAGTCCGGCGGCGCCGACGTAGACGCCCGTACGCGTGCCGCGCAGGGTCGTCGGGTCGATGCCGGCGCCTTCGATCGCCTCCCAGGACGTCTCCAGCAGCAGCCGCTGCTGCGGGTCCATGGTGAGGGCCTCGCGGGGGGTGATACCGAAGAATCCGGCGTCGAACCCTGCGACGTCTTCAAGGAAGCCGCCCCGTGCCGCGTCCTGGGCGCGCCAGCCCCGGTTGCGCGGGAAGCCGGTGATGCCGTCGCGGCCCTCGGTGAGCAGGCTCCACAGCTCGTCGGGGTCGGTGACACCGCCCGGGAAGCGGCAGGCCATGCCGACGATCGCGAGGGGTTCACCGTCGGCGGCGGGGCGGCGACGGGCCGGGACTGTTGCCGTGGGGGCGGGAACGGACGCGTCGGCCCGGGTGCCGAACAGTTCGGCGTACAGGGCCTGGACCATGCGCCGGGGCGAGGGGTGGTCGAAGACGACCGAGACGGGCAGGCGCAGTCCGGTGGAGGTGGCGAGCCGGTTGCGGAAGTCCACGGAGGTCAGCGAGTCGAAGCCGAGTTCCTTGAACGGCCTGGTGGCCTGGACGGCGTCGGCGTCCTCGTGTCCGAGGGCGGCGGCGGCGGTGTCACGGACCAGACGCAGCAGGACGCCGGTGCGTTCGGTCTCGGTGAGGGGGGTGAGGCGTCCGCGCAGGGATCCGTCGTCGCCGCCCGTCGCCTCGGTGACGACGGCGCGCCGGGCGCGGACGGGCCGGGCCGCCGGGACGGGACCGGTGCCTGCCCGGCTGTCGGTGGCGGCGGGGCCGATGAGTCCGGCCGGGCCGGTGGGACGCAGCAGCAGGGCGTCGGCGGTGGCCACGGGGGCGCCGGTGCTGTCGGCGAACAGCACCGAGACGGTGGTGTCGCCGGTGCGGGTCAGCCGTACGCGCAGCCGGGTGGCGCCGGTGGCGTGGAGTTCGACGCCGCTCCAGGAGAAGGGGACGGCCGATTCCCGCTGGTCTCCGGCGAGTGCGTACAGGGCGTGCAGGGCGGCCTCGGAGAGGGCGGGGTGGAGGCCGAAGCGGGCGGCCTCAGTGCCCTGTCCGGCGGGCAGCCGTACTTCGGCGTGGACCTCGCCGTCGGTGCGCCACAGCTCGGTCAGCAGGTGCTCCTCGTAGGAGAAGCCGTCGGCGGCGAGCCGCTCGTGCAGTTCGGCGACCGGTACGGGCTCGGCGCCGGCCGGCGGCCACACCGTCAGGTCGGCGGCGGGGTCACCGGCTTCGGGGACGAGGGTGCCGGAGGCGTGCAGGGTCCACCCGGACGCGTCGGACGTGTCGGAGGAGTCGGTTGTGCCGGACGAGGAGTGGACGGCGAGGGTGCGGCGGCCGCCCTGGTCGGCACCGATGCGCACCTGGAGGCCGACGGAGCCCTCCGGGGGCAGCAACAGGGGTGTGTGGAGGGTGAGTTCCTCGATCCGCGCGCAGCCGAACCGGTCACCGGCGAGTACGGCGAGTTCGACGAAGGCGGTGCCGGGCAGCACCGCCCGGTCGCCGAGCGAGTACCCGGCGAGCCAGGGGTGGTCGTGCGGGGAGATCCGGCCGGTGAGGACCGCTCCCCCGTCGTCGGCGAGCCGCGCCATGGCGCCCAGCAGGGGGTGGCGCAGCGGGTCGAGGCCGACGGCGCTGACGTCGGCGCCCCGGCGCGGCCCGTCGGGCCAGTGGCGGCGGCGCTGGAAGGCGTACGTGGGCAGGTCGACGCGGCGGGCGCCGGTGCCGGCGAAGACGCGCGCCCAGTCGACGGGCGCGCCGCCGGTCCAGGCCTGGGCGAGAGCGGTGCGCAGCCGTCCCGTTCCGCCCTCGCCGCGGCGGAGGGTGCCGGTCACCGCGGCCTCGTGGTCGTCGTTCTCGACGCACTGCTGGACGGAGGTGACGAGGACGGGGTGCGGGCTCGGCTCGACGAACAGCCGGTGTCCGTCGGCCAGCAGGGCCCGTACGGCGGACTCGAAGCGGACCGGCTCGCGCATGTTGCGGCACCAGTAGGCGGCGTCGAGCGCCGCGGTGTCCTGGAGGCCGCCCGTGACGGTGGAGTAGAAGGGCACCCGGCCGGGGAGGGGGCGGAGCCCGGCGAGGTCCGCCATGAGCTGTTCGCGGAGGGGTTCGACATGCGGGGAGTGCCCGGGGCTGGCGGCGCCCGGGATACGGCGGGCCTGGACACCGTCGGCCGCGCAGGCGGCCACGAACTCGTCGCAGGCGTCGGGGTCACCGGTGAGCGCGACGGAGACCGGTCCGTTGACGGCGGCGATCCACAGCCGGTCTGCCCAGGGGGCGAGCCGCTCCTGGACGCGTTCCTCGGGCAGGAGCACGGAGGCCATACCGCCACGCACGGTCAGGGTCCGCAGCGCGCGGCTGCGCAGGACGACGACGCGTACCGCGTCCTCAAGAGTGAGGCCGCCCGCGATGTGCGCGGCGGCGATCTCGCCCTGCGAGTGCCCGACCACGGCGTCGGGTTCGACGCCGTACGCCTGCCAGGTCGCCGCCAGCGACACCATGACGGTGAACAGGACGGGCTGGATGACGTCGATGCGGTCGGTGTCGACGGCGCCGGGTTCGCCGCGCAGCACGTCGAGGACGGGCCAGTCGACGAGTTCCTGCACGGCGGCGGCGCACGCATGGGCCTTCTCGGCGAACGCCGGTTCGGTGTCGAGGAGTTCACGGGCCATGCCGAGCCACTGGGAGCCCTGGCCGGGCAGCACGAACGCGGCTCCGCCGGTGAGCGCGGAGGCGTCGGTGAGGGTGTCGTGCGGGCGGCCCTCGGCGAGCGCGGCGAGACCGGCGAGCAGGGTGTCGCGGTCGGCGGCGAGGAGCGCGGCGCGCTGGTCGAGGGGGGTGCGGGTGGTGGCCAGCGAGTGGGCGACGTCGGCGAACGGGAGCTCGGGGTGCTCGATGAGGTGGTCGGCGAGGCTACGGGCCTGTGCGCGCAGGGCGGTGGAGCCACGAGCGGACAGCAGCGCGGGCAGCACGGCGGGCCGGCCCTCGGGCAGGGGGTCCGGCCCGGGTGTGTCGCCCGTGGGTTCCTCGGCGGCGGGCGCCTGTTCGAGGATCACGTGCGCGTTGGTGCCGCTCACGCCGAAGGCGGAGACGCCGGCCCGGCGCGGGGTGTCGCCGTCCGGCCAGGCGCGGGCCTGGTCGAGCAGCCGTACGGTGCCCGAGGACCAGTCGACGAACGGTGTCGGGTCGTCGGCGTGCAGAGTGCGGGGCAGGGTGCGCTCACGCAGCGCCAGCACCATCTTGATGATGCCGCCGACCCCCGCCGCGGCCTGGGTGTGGCCGATGTTGGACTTCAGCGAGCCCAGCCAGAGCGGCCGTCCCTCGGGACGGGCGGCCCCGTAGGTGCCGAGCAGGGCGTCGGCCTCGATGGGGTCGCCGAGCTTGGTGCCGGTGCCGTGCGCCTCGACGGCGTCGATCTCGGCCGCCGTAAGCCCGGCGTCGGTGAGCGCGTCCCTGATGACGCGCTGCTGCGAGGGCCCGTTGGGGGCGCTCAGTCCGTTGGACGCGCCGTCCTGGTTGACCGCCGAGCCGCGTACGACCGCCAGCACCGGGTGCCCGTTGCGGCGAGCGTCGGACAGGCGCTCGACGACGAGGACTCCGGCGCCCTCGCTCCAGCCCGCTCCGTCGGCGGACGCGCCGAAGGCCTTGCACCGGCCGTCGGGCGAGAGCGACCGCTGCTGGGAGAGCATCACGTGGACGTCCGGCGTGGACATCACGGTGGCGCCGCCCGCCAGTGCCAGATCGCACTCGCCCGCCCGCAGCGCCCGTACCGCGAGGTGGAGGGCGACCAGCGAGGACGAGCAGGCGGTGTCGACGGTGAGCGCCGGGCCTTCGAGCCCGAGCACGTAGGAGATACGGCCCGACAGCACGCTGTTGGAGACGCCGGTGGAGCCGTGGCCGTCGATGCCGCCCTCGGTGGCGACCAGCAGGCTGGCGTAGTCCTGCTGGGAGACGCCCGCGAAGACGCCGGTACGGCTGCCTTTCAGGGTGCGGATGTCGAGGCCGGCGCGTTCCAGGGCCTCCCAGGACGCCTCCAGCAGCAGGCGCTGCTGGGGGTCCATGGAGTGTGCCTCGCGCGGCGAGATCCCGAAGAACGCCGCGTCGAAGGCGGCGATGTCGTCGAGGAAGCCGCCCTCGCGGACGTAGCAGGTGCCTTCCTTCGACGCGTCGGGGTCGTAGAGGGCGGCCAGGTCCCAGCCCCGGTCGTCGGGGAAGGAACCCACCGCGTCGCGGCCCTCGGCGACGAGCCGCCAGAGGTCGTCGGGCGACTGGACACCGCCGGGGTAGCGGCAGGCCATGCCGACGACGGCGATCGGTTCCCGGGCCGCCGACTCCAGCTCGCTCAGGCGCCTGCGCGTCCTGTGCAGGTCTGCGGCGACCTGCTTGAGGTAGTCGCGGAGTTCGTTGCCATCAGCCATGTGAACCGTTCACTCCTTGCCGAGTTCTGAGCGGATGAAGTCGAGCAGCTCGTCGTCCGACGCCGCGGCGAGCCGGGTGTCGACATCGACTGCGTCGTCGTCCCCGCCGGCCACCGGGGTGTCCTCGGCGGCCAGGGTGCGCAGCCGGGCGGCTATCGCGGGGCGTCCCGGGTCCTCCGCCGACAGCTCCGCGAGGGCGGCCTCCAGCTGGTCGACGAGGTCGGGGACGGCCAGGCGGCGCTGCGGGCCGGACGGGCCGGCGTGGTCGAGGAGACGCCGGTCGAGTTGTTCGGCCAGCGCCGCCGGGGTGGGGTAGTCGAAGACGAGGGCGGCGGGCAGCGGCAGGCCGGTCGCGGCGGCGAGGCTGTTGCGCAGCTCCACCGCGGTCAGCGAGTCGAACCCGACCTCCCGGAACGACCTGCGCGGGTCGAGGCTCTCGGCCGACGGGTAGTCGAGGACCACCGCGGCGCGCGCCCTGACGAGGTCGAGCAGGGTCCGGGCGCGCTCGGCGGGAGGCAGTGCCGCCAGCCGTTCGGTGTTCCCGGGCCCGAAGCCGCCGTCTGCCTGACCGCCCGGCTGTTCCTGCGGTGCCGGGACCAGGGTGCGCAGGATCGCGGGGAGAGTGCCTGCCGTGGCCCGGCCGCGCAGCACACCGGAGTCGGTGCGCAGCGGGACGAGGGCGGCTTCGTCGCCCGCCCAGGCCCGGTCGAAGAGTTCGAGGCCCTGCCCGGCGTCCAGCGGCAGCACACCGGCCCGCGCCATCCGCCGCAGGTCGACGTCGGCGAGCCGGCCGCCCATGCCGCCGCCGGTTCCCCACAGCCCCCAGGCCAGCGAGGTGGCGGCCAGCCCGTGCGCCTGCCTGCGGCGGGCCAGGGCGTCCAAGTAGGCGTTGGCGGCCGAGTAGTTGGCCTGGCCCGCTCCACCGAGGGTGCCCACGGCGGAGGAGAAGAGCACGAAGTGGGTCAGGTCCAGGTGCCGGGTGAGTTCGTGCAGGTGGTGGGCGGCGTCGGCCTTGGGGCCGAGGACGCTGTCGACGCGTTCCGGGGTGAGTGCCGTGACGACGCCGTCGTCCACGACGCCCGCCGTGTGGACCACGCCGGTCAGCGGCCGGTCGGCCGGTATCCCGGCGAGGAGCGCGGCGAGCGCGTCTCGGTCGCCGACGTCGCAGGCGGCGAAGACGGCCCGGGCACCAGCGCGTTCGAGGTCGGCGGCCAGTTCGTCGGCTCCGGGGGCGTCGGCGCCGCGCCGGCCGACGAGCAGCAGGTCGCGTACGCCGTGGTCGCCGGCCAGGTGCCGGGCGACGAGCCCGCCGAGTTCACCGGTCCCGCCGGTGATCAGGACCGTGCCGTGCGTACGCGGTGCCGCGTCGAGTGGCGCGGTCGGGGCCGATATCAGCCTCGGTACGAACAACTCGCCTCCGCGTACGGCGACTTGCGGTTCTCCGCTGCTCAGCGCGGTGGCGACGGCCGCTGTCAGGGCGGGCGCGTCGGTGGTGTCGTCGGCGAGGTCGACCAGGAGGAACCGGTCGGGGTGTTCCTGCTGGAGCGACAGCAGCATGCCCTGGACCGCCGCCTGGGCCGGGTCGCCGGTGGTGGCACCGCTGGTGACGAGGGCGACGCGGGAGCCCGACAGCCGGTCCTGGGCGAGGAGTTCCTGCACCCGGGCGAGCGTGTGGTGGGTCAGGCGCCGTACGGCGGCGGGGTCGTCGTCCGCCGTGTCGTCCCGCTCGTCCGGCGCGGTGTCCACCGGCAGGACGATCAGGTCGGTGGCCGCGTCGACGGTCTCCGGCCCGGCGTGCACCTGGGCGGTGCCGGCCGCATCGGGGAACGCCTTGGCCAGTGCGCCCGCGCGGCCCTCCGACCTGCCGAGAACGACCCAGTTCATCCTGGACGCCGGTTCCGTGACCGCCTCGACGGGCTGCCAGGACAGGGTGTACAGATCCTGCTCGGCGGTGTCGGGGGCGTCCTGGTGCCGGGTCGTCTCCAGCCAGTAGGTGGCGTGCTGGAAGGCGTACGTCGGCAGGTCCGTCCGGCGGGCTCCGGCGAGGTAGGCCTGCCAGTCCACGGGTACGGAGTTGATGTGCAGGCGGCCGAGGGCGGCGGCCAGGGTGCGTGTCCCGTCGCGCCCCTTGCGCAGGGCGCCGAGGGCGAGGAGACCGGGCGCGCTCTCCCGGACCATGGCGGTGAGGGAGCCGTCGGGGCCCAACTCCAGTACGGTGCCCACGTCCTGGGCGTGGACAGCGCGGACTCCGTCGGCGAAGCGGACGGTCGCCCCGACGTGCCGTACCCAGTACCCGGGGGTGAGCAGTTCCGCTCCGGCGATCTCACCGGTGACGTTGGACACGACGGGGACCGTCGGTTCGTGGAAGGCCACCGAGGAGAGCACTTCGGCGAAGTCGTCGAGCATCGGGGCCATCAGGGCGGAGTGGAAGGCGTGGCTGACGGCGAGCCGCTTGACGCGGCGGCCGTCGGCGGCGAACCGGTCCGCCAGCTCGCGGACGGCTTCCTCGGTGCCCGAAAGCACCACCGACGAGGGCCCGTTCACGGCGGCGACCGACACGTCCGCCGTCTCGGGGATCTCCCCCTCCGTGGCCTCGACCGCCCACATCGCCCCGCCCGGGGGCAGCGCCTGCATCAACCGGCCGCGCGCGGCGACCACTTGGCAGGCGTCGGCGAGCGTCCACACGCCCGCCACATGTGCGGCGACGAGTTCGCCCAGCGAGTGCCCGAACACGACGTCCGGGCGTACGCCCCACGACTCGATGAGCCGGAACAGCGCCACTTCCAGTGCGAACAGGGCGGGTTGGGCCCAGCCCGTGGTGTCGAGCACGTCCGCCGGACCGGTGAACACGGTCTCCTTCAGCGGGCCGGGGAGCAGCCCGTCGAAGGCGGCGCACACCTCGTCGAAGGCGGTCGCGAACACCGGGAAGGCCTCGTACAACTCCCGGCCCATACCGACCTGTTGCGATCCCTGCCCGGAGAACACCAGGCCGAGGCCGCCGGTCGAGGGTTCGTCGGGGGTGACGGCGTCCACGGTGGTGAGCGCCTGCCGGAGTTCGTCGTGGTCGGCGGCGACCAGGACCACGGCGCTGGGCAGGACGGTCCGGGTGGTGGCGAGGGAGTACGCCAGGTCGGGCAGGCTGATCTCCGGTTTCCGGTCCAGGAGTTCGGCGTACCGTCCTGCCTGGGCCTTCAGGGCCGCCGGGTCGTGCGCTGAGACGACGACCGGCACGGCGGCCGGCGTCACGGCCGGGCCGACAGGCTCCGCCGGTTCGGCTGCGGGCTCGGCCTGTTCGAGGATGACGTGGGCGTTGGTGCCGCTGATCCCGAAGGACGAGACACCTGCCCGGCGGGGACGCCCGGTCGCGGGCCACTCCCGTGCCTCGGTGAGCAGTTCCACCGAACCGGCCGACCAGTCCACCTCGGGAGTCGGCTCGTCCACGTGCAGTGTCGCGGGCAGCACACCTTCCTGGAGTGCCAGCACCGTCTTGATGACGCCACCGACACCCGCAGCGGCCTGCGTGTGGCCCACGTTCGACTTCAACGACCCGAGATACAGCGGCCGTTCACGGTCCTGGCCATATGTCGCCAGCAGGGCCTGTGCCTCGATCGGGTCGCCCAGCCGGGTCCCCGTACCATGCGCCTCCACAGCATCCACATCAGCCGTGGTCAAACCGGCGTCCCCCAGCGCGGCGAGGATCACCCGCTGCTGCGAAGGTCCGTTCGGCGCGGTGAGCCCGTTGGACGCGCCGTCCTGGTTCACCGCCGAGCCCCGCACGACCGCGAGTACCGGATGCCCGTTGCGTCGCGCGTCCGACAACCGCTCCACCACCAGCACCCCGGCACCCTCGGCGAGGGCGAAGCCGTCGGCGGCGGCGGCGAAGGACTTGCTGCGGCCGTCGCGGGACAGCGCCTGCTGACGGCTGAACCCGACGAAGGACGCGGGCTCGGACATCACGGTCGCACCGCCCGCGAGCGCGAGGTCGCACTCTCCGGCCCGCAGGGCCTGTACGGCGAGGTGCAGGGCGACCAGCGAGGACGAGCAGGCCGTGTCGACCGTGACCGCCGGGCCTTCCAGGCCCAGGGTGTACGAGATCCGGCCGGAGGCGACGCTGGCGGCGGCGCCGGTGGCGAAGTAGCCCTCCACGTCGCTCGCCGCGTCCAGCAGCCGGGCGGTGTGCCCCTGTTCGCTCAGGCCGACATACACGCCCGTACGGCTGCCGCGCAGCTCCGACGGATCGATGCCGGCGCGCTCCAGGGCCTCCCAGGACGTTTCCAGCAGGAGCCGCTGCTGCGGGTCCATGGCCTGCGCCTCACGCGGCGAGATACCGAAGAAGGCCGGGTCGAACAGGGCCGCGTCGCCGAGGAAGCCACCGTGGTCGACGTAGCTGGACTCGGCGGAGACGCCTTCCGGGTCGTAAAGGCGGTGCAGCGGCCAGCCACGGTCGGTGGGGAAGGCGGTGATGAGGTCCGCCTCCTCGCTGACGGCCCGCCACAGGTCCTCGGGGGACCCGACTCCGCCGGGATAGCGGCAGCCCATGGCGACGACGGCGATGGGGTCCTCGTGGTCGACGGTCCTGACCACGACCGGTGCCGCCGCCGCGCGGTCCTGCGCGCCGAACAGACGGTCGCCGAGGAAACCGGCCAGCGCGGTCGGGGTGGGGTGGTCGAAGACGAGCGTGCTGGGCAGCCGTACACCGGTGGCGGCGGCGAGCCGGTTGCGGAGGTCGACCGCGGTGAGCGAGTCGAACCCGAGTTCCTTGAAGGCCCGCTTGGCGTCCACGGAGTCCGCGCCCGGGTGGCCCAGGACCGCGGCGGCGTGTTCGCGCACCAGGTCGCGCAGGGCGCGGGTGCGTGCCGCCTGGTCCAGGCCGGTCAGCCGGCCGGCGAGCGCGGACGCCGGGGCGCCCGATGTCTCTTCGACCGCGGCGGGGCGGGCCTCGGGAATGTCGTCCAGGAGGTGGCTGGGCCGGGCGCTGGTGAAGACCTCGGTGAACCTCTCCCATTCGACGTCGGCGAGGATCACCGCGGTCTCGCCGTCGGCGAGGACGGTGCGCAGACCGGCGATCGCGGTCTGCGGGTCGATGACGGGCAGGCCGGTCAGGCGGAGCTGGTCGTAGATGGTGTCGGAGACCATGCCGCCGCCCGCCCAGGGGCCCCAGGCGACGGAGAGGGTGGGCACGCCGTCGGCGCTGCGCCGTTCGGCGCGGGCATCGAGCACGGCGTTGCCCGCCGCGTACACGCCGTGGTCGCCCGCCCCCCAGACGGCGGTGATGGACGAGAAGTAGACGACGGCTTCGAGCTGCCCGGGGTCGATGACGGCTTCGAGGTTCTCGATGCCGGCGACCTTGGCGGCCAGCACGGTGGCCAGGTCCTCGAACGGGGCCTCGGCGACCGGACCGAGGACACCGACGCCCGCCGCGTGCACGACGGCACGGATCCGGTCGCCGTCGCGTTCGACGTCGGCGAGGGCGGTGGCGAGGGCGTCACGGTCGTTGGCGTCGCAGGCGACCAGGGTGACGCGTATGCCCGACTCCTCCAGCTCGGCGCGGAGTTCGGCGGCGCCGGGGGCACTCGCGCCCCGCCTACTGAGCAGGACCAGGTGTTCGGCGCCGTCACGGGCGAGCCAGTGGGCGACATGGGCGCCGAGGGCGCCGGTGCCTCCGGTGACCAGGACGGTGCCGCGCGGTGTCCAGCCGCCCTCCGGGAACGCCGGTGCGGTGGCGTGGACGAGTCGGCGGGCGAGGACTCCGGTGGGCCGCAGCGCGACCTGGTCCTCCCCGTCACCGGCGGCCACGACGGCGATCAGCCGCTCGTGGACGGCCGGGTCGACGGTGGTCGGCAGGTCGATCAACCCGCCCCAGTGCTGGGGCAGTTCGACGGCGGCGCAGCGCCCGAGCGCCCAGACGGCGGCCTGGGCGGGGTCGGTGGGACCCGCGTCGTCGGCGGTGCTCATGGCGCCCCGGGTGACGCACCACAGCGGGGCGGCCGTGCCCGTCCTGACGAGTGCCTGGAAGAGCGACAGCGTGGTGGCGAGGCCGGTCGGCACCGCCGGGTGGGCCGGGTGTGGGGTGGTGTCGGCGCCGGTGAGGGCGATCACGCCGGTCGGCGCGGCGGTCCGCACGTGCCCGGCGAGGGTGTCGGCGTCGTCGTCGGCGCCCACGGTCAGCAGCACGCCGTGTTCGGCGCGCTCCAGCACGGCGGCGGCGACCCCGGCGAGCGCCGGATCGTCGCTCAGCGCCGCCGGTACGGCCACCAGCCAGGTGCCGGGCAGTACGGCGGGAGCGGCCGTCGGCGTCAGCGGACGCCAGTCGACGGTGTACCGCCAGGCGTCCACGGCGTTGCGCTCGCGGCGCCCCCGCCGCCAGGTCGACAGCGCGGGCAGGAGAGTGCGCAGGGCGGGTTCGTCGGCGGGCAGGGCGAGTGCGGTGGCCACGGCTCCGATGTCCTGCTGTTCGACGGCCTGCCAGAACTCCTCGTGCGCCGGATCGGCCAGCGGGGCGCCCGGGAGGGTCTGCGGCCAGATGCGGCGCCGCTGGAAGGCGTACGTCGGCAACTCGACCTGGGCACCGGACACTTGGGAGCGGCCATCGGCGCCATAGGCCGAGGTCCAGTCCACGGGTATCCCGCTCACGGAGAGTTCGGCCATCGAGGCGAATATCCGCGCGAGGCCACCTTCGCCCCGGCGCAGCGTGCCCGCGACGAGCGGCTCGACGTCGGCACGCTCGATGGTCTCCGCGATGGGAGAGGTCAGCACGGGGTGGGGGCTGATCTCGACGAACACGCGGTGTCCGGCCTCGACCAGGCCTGTCACGGTTTCTTCGAGACGGACCGTCGAGCGAAGGTTCCGGTACCAGTACTCGGCATCCAGACCGGCCGTGTCCAGGCGTTCGGCAACGACCGTCGAATGGAACGGCACGCTCGACGCGACCGGCTCCAACCCGCCGAGTACGTCGATCAGTTCATCGCGGATGCCTTCCACCTGAGCGGAGTGCGACGCGTAGTCCACGTCAACCCGCTTGGCGCGAGCCCCCCGGGCGGTTGCCTCGGCGATCACCGAGTCCAGGCCTTCCGGCGTACCGGCCACGACCACCGAGGAAGGCCCGTTCACAGCGGCCACCTCAACACGGCCATCCAGTACGGCAGTCAGACCCCGTACGTCATCGACGGGCAGTTGCACAGAGGCCATGCCGCCCTGGCCTGAGAGGGCGAGAATCGCCCGCGAACGCAGGGCGACCACGCGGGCACCGTCTTCGAGTGACAACGCACCCGCCACGACGGCGGCGGCGATCTCACCCTGCGAGTGACCGACCACAGCAGCCGGCTCGACGCCGTACGAGCGCCAGACCTCCGCGAGCGACACCATCACCGCCCACAGCACCGGCTGGACCACGTCCACGCGACCCAACTCAGGCTCGTTGCGCAGCACTTCAGCGAGTGACCAGTCCACGAACTCCGACAGCGCCCGCTCGCACTCCCCCATCCGCGCCGCGAACACCGGCGAGGAATCCAGCAGCTCCACCGCCATGCCCACCCACTGCGACCCCTGGCCCGGGAACACGAAGACAGGGCCTCGGCCGACCGGGCCGGCCGCTCCGGTGATCACCGTGGGGGCGGTGGCCGTGCCGTCCGCGAGGGCGCGCAGGCCGGTCAGGAGTTCGGCACGGTCGGTGCCGATGACGAGCGCCCTGTGGTCGAAGAGCGAGCGGTTGTGCAGCAGTGCCTTGCCCACGGACGACACCGTGATGTCAGTGCCGGGCCCGTCGAGATGGTCCGCTAGGCGTGCGGCCTGGGCACGCAGGGCCTCCGGGGCTCGGGCGGAGAGGAGCCACGGGCGCACGGCAGGGCCGTCGTCCACCTGAGCCTGCTGGTCCGCGTCGACCACGCTCTCGGGGTCGTGTTCGAGGATGACGTGGGCGTTGGTGCCGCTCATCCCGAACGCCGAGACGGCGGCGCGGCGGGGGCGCCCGGTCTCCGGCCACGCACGCTGTTCCGTCAGCAGCCGTACCGTACCGGCGGACCAGTCCACCTGGCGCGTCGGCTCGTCCACGTGCAGCGTGCGCGGCAGTACGCCTTCGCGCAGCGCCAGCACCGTCTTGATGACCCCGGCGACACCGGCGGCGGCCATGCTGTGGCCGATGTTGGACTTCAGTGAGCCGAGCCACAGGGGCTGGTCCCCGGCGCGGTCGCTGCCGTAGGTCGCCAGCAGGGCCTGGGCCTCGATCGGGTCGCCAAGGCGGGTTCCCGTGCCGTGTGCCTCGACCGCGTCCACGTCGGCGGTCGACAGTCCCGCGCTCGCCAACGCGGCGCGGATGACCCGCTGTTGGGACGGGCCGTTGGGGGCGGTCAGCCCGTTGGACGCGCCGTCCTGGTTCACCGCCGAGCCGCGCATCACGGCCAGCACGCGATGGCCGTTCCTGCGCGCGTCCGACAGTCGCTCCACGACGAGGACGCCCACGCCCTCGGCCCAGCCGGTGCCGTCGGCCGTGTCCGAGAAGGCCTTGCAGCGGCCGTCGGCGGCGAGGCCGCCCTGGCGGGCGAACTCCAGGAAGCCGCCGAGGGTGTTCATCACGGTGACGCCTCCGGCGAGTGCGAGGTCGCACTCCCCCGCGCGCAGTGCCTGCCCGGCCAGATGCAGGGCGACCAGCGACGAGGAGCACGCCGTGTCCACCGTCACCGCCGGACCCTCAAGGCCCAGTACGTACGACACCCGGCCGGAGACGACGCTGCCGGCGGTGCCGGTCATGAGGTGGCCCTCGGCCTCCGGGGTGGCGGCGAGCACCTCCGCGTAGTCGGAGCCCGCGATGCCCGCGAAGACGCCGGTACGGGTGCCGCGCAGGGAGGCCGGGTCGAGACCGGTGTGCTCCAGGGCCTCCCAGGAGGTCTCCAGCAGCAGTCGCTGCTGGGGGTCCATGGCCAGTGCCTCGCGCGGTGAGATGCCGAAGAAGTCGGCGTCGAAGTCGGCCGCGTCATGGAGGAATCCGCCGGTGGCCGGGGAGCCGCCGTCGATCTGGCGCAGTGCCGCGAGGTCCCAGCCCCGGTCGCGGGGGAAGGCGGTCACGGCGTCGCCCGCCGAGGCGACCAGTCGCCAGAGGTCGGCGGGGCCGGTGACGCCGCCCGGGTAGCGGCAGGCCATGCCGACCAGGGCGAGCGGTTCGTCGGTGTGGCGGGCGCGCGCGGCCTCGGGCGAGTCGGCGCGTTCGCCGTTGTAGTGGGCGACGACCGCCTCGGGGGTCGGGTGGTCGAAGACCAGGGTGGCGGGCAGTGTCAGTCCGCTCTCCTCGGCGAGCCGGTCGCGGAACCGGACGGCGGAGAGGGAGTCGAAGCCGAGTTCCTTGAAGGTGCGGTCCGCGCGGACGGCATCCGGGGAGGAGTGACCGAGCACGGCGGCGGTGACGCTGCGGACGAGTTCCAGGTCCAGTACCGGGCCGGTCCCGGTGGGCCGGTCGGCAGCCGTCGGCCGTGGTTCGGCGGCGGGCCGGGGAGTACCGAGCAGAGGGCCGCCCGTACCCGCGGTCGCCGGGAGCCAGAAGCGGTCGCGGCGGAACGGGTACGTCGGCAGGTCCACCCGGGGTCCGTCGGCGGGCCCGAGCACGGCGGTCCAGTCGACGGCGACCGAACGGACGTGGAGTTCGCCGAGGGCGGTCAGCAGGGCGGTCGGTTCGTGCTGGTCTCGCGGCAGGGAGGCGACGAGGGCGGGGGCCGTCGCCGCGTCCGGCAGGCATTCGCGGGCCAGGACGCTGAGGACACCGCCGGGGCCGATCTCCAGGCAGGCGCCGACACCGAGTTCGCCGAGCGCGCGGACACCGTCGTGGAACCGTACGGTCTCGCGGACGTGCCGCACCCAGTAGTCGGGCGAGCGGAGCTGCTCGTCGGTGGCGAGGACGCCGGTGACGTTGGAGACGACGGGGATGCGCGGCGCGTGGAAGGTGAGGCCGGCGGCGATCTCGCGGAACCGGTCCAGCATGGGTTCCATCAGCGGGGAGTGGAAGGCGTGGCTGACCTGGAGGCGGCGGGTGCGCAGGCCGCGTTCCTCGCAGAGGGCGGCCAGGGTGTCGACGGCGTCGGCCGGGCCGGAGAGCACGGTGGCGCGGGGCCCGTTGACGGCGGCGACGGCGAGGAGACCGGTGGTTCCGCTCGCGTCGAGGAGGGCGGGTACGTCGTCCTCGGCGCTCTCCACGGCGAGCATGGCGCCGCCTTCGGGGAGTGCCTGCATCAGGGTGGCGCGTGCCCCGACCAGGGTGCAGGCGTCGTCGAGGGAGAGCACTCCGGCGACGTGCGCGGCGGCCAGTTCGCCGATGGAGTGGCCGAGCAGGTAGTCGGGGGTCAGTCCCCAGTGTTCGAGGAGCCGGTAGAGGGCGACCTCGAAGGCGAACAGGGCGGTCTGCGTGTACGCGGTCCGGCCGAGCAGTTCGTCGGAGGCGAGGGCCTCCTCCAGGGGCAGTTCCAGGTGCCGGTCGAGCCGGTCGCGTACGGCGTCGAAGGCCTCGGCGAACACCGGGTGCGCGGCGTACAGTTCGCGTCCCATGCCGGCCCGCTGGGCGCCCTGGCCGGTGAAGAGGAAGGCGAGCGGTCCGGCCGGTGCCTCGGTGCCGCGCACCACCCGGGCGTCGGGGCGGCCGAGCGCGAGGGCGTCGAGTCCGGTACGGAGCTGCTCGTGCCCGGTGCCGACGACGACGGCGCGGTGCGTGAACCGGGGCCGTGTCCCGGCGAGGGCGCGCGCGAGGGGCAGGGGTGCCGGGGCCGCCGGGGACTCGACGAGGTCGCGCAGGTCGGCGGCCCGGGCGCGCAGCGCTTCCAGGTCGCGGGCGGAGAGCAGCAGGGCCACGGGGGTGTCCGTGCCAGGGGTGTCCGTGCCAGGGGTGTCCGCGCTGGGGGTGCCGGACTGCGGGGTGTCCTGGGCGGGCGCCTCGTCGTCGGGTGCCTGTTCGAGGATCACATGGGCGTTGGTGCCGCTGATGCCGAACGACGACACACCCGCACGCCTCGGACGTCCCGTCCGTGGCCACTCCCGCTCACTCGTCAGCAGTTCGACCGCGCCCGACGACCAGTCGACCTCGGCCGTGGGCTCGTCCACGTGCAGCGTGCGCGGCAGGACGCCCTCCCGCAGTGCCAGCACCGTCTTGATGACACCGCCGGCGCCGGCCGCGGCCTGCGTGTGACCGATGTTCGACTTGAGGGAGCCCAGCCACAGCGGCTGTCCCTCGGGGCGGTCCTGGCCGTACGCCGCGAGCAGGGCCTGTGCCTCGACGGGGTCGCCGAGCCGGGTGCCCGTGCCGTGGGCCTCGACGGCGTCGATCTGGGCGGGGCTGAGCCCGGCGTCGGCGAGGGCCGCGCGGATGACCCGCTGCTGGGCGGGCCCGTTGGGGGCGGTCAGTCCGTTGGACGCGCCGTCCTGGTTGACGGCGGTGCCGCGCACCACGGCGAGCACGGGCTGGTTGTCGCGCCGTGCGTCGGACAGCCTGCGCAGGACGAGGACGGCGACGCCCTCGCCCCAGCCGGTGCCGTCGGCGGCGTCCGCGAAGGACTTGCAGCGGCCGTCGCCGGCCAGTCCGCCCTGGAGCAGGAACTCCTCGTACAGACCGGAGTTGGCCATCACGGCGGCGCCGCCGACCAGGGCGAGGGAGCACTCCCCGGCGCGCAGGGCGCGGGTGGCGAGGTGCAGGGCGACCAGGGAGGACGAGCAGGCGGTGTCGACGGTCAGCGCGGGGCCTTCGAGGCCGTAGAAGTAGGAGAGGCGGCCGGAGGCGACGCTGCTGGTGGTGCCGGTGAGGACATGGCCCTCCACCTCGCGCAGCGCCTCGTCGTCGCGCGGCCCGTACTTCTGGTCGGCCATGCCGACGAACACTCCGCCGTCGGTGCCCTTGAGCGCGGCCGGGTCGAGGCCGGAGCGTTCGACGGCCTCCCAGGAGGTTTCCAGGAGGAGCCGCTGCTGCGGGTCCATCGCCAGCGCCTCGCGCGGTGAGACGCCGAAGAACTCGGCGTCGAACTCGGCCGCGCCGGACAGGAATCCGCCTTCGAGGCGGACTCCGGCGGCGGCCAGCCCGTCGGTGCGCCAGCCCCGGTCCTCGGGGAACGCGCCGACGGCGTCCCGCCCCTCGCGGACCAGGTTCCACAGATCCTCGGGGGCGTTCACCCCGCCGGGGAAGCGGCAGGCCATCGACACGATCGCCACCGGCTCCCGCTGCCCCGCCTCCAGTTCCTGCAACCGCTTACGGGTGCGCTGAAGGTCGGCGGTCACCCGCTTGAGGTAGTCAACAACCTTGTCGTCGTTCGCCACTGGTACTCCGATTCGACCGTGCGGTACAGGGGTCAGGCGGTACGGGGGTCAGGTGAGGTCGCCGAACTGGCTGTCGATATAGGCGAGGACCTCGTCGGCGCTTGCCGCGCCGAGCGTGGCGTCGTCGTCGGGGTCGGTCTCGGTGGGCGTCGTCGCCGCGTCGAGACGGCGCAGGATCCTGCGCAGGCGGTCGGCCACCTCGGCGTGGGCCGGATCGTCGGAGGCCAGCGCTTCCGCTGCGGTCTCCAGCCGGTCGAGGTCGCGCCGCAGCAGTTCCTCGGGGGCGGGCCCGGCGGGTACCGCCTGCCGGAGCAGGTGCTCGGCGAGGGCCACGGGCGAGGGGTGGTCGAAGATCAGCGTCGCCGGGGCGGCGAGCCCGGTGGCCGCCCGGAGCTGGTTGCGCAGCTCCACGGCGGTCAGGGAGTCGAAGCCCTGGTCCTTGAACGCCTGGTCGGGATCGACCTCGGCGACGCCGGTGTGCCCCAGGACCTGCGCGGTGCGGTCCAGGACCAGCCTGAGGACGTACGAGTGGCGGTCCTCTTCGGGCAGCGCGGCCAGCTTGGCCGCGAAGTCAGGGCCGGGGTCGGTGAGTTGGCGCACGGCGGTGGCTGCCGCTCGACGCGGCGCGGGGCCGGCGAGGTCGCGCAGGAGCGCGGGGACCGGCTGGTCCCGGTACCGGGCGCGCAGGGCCGCCGGGTCGAGCGGGGCCGCCGTCACACTGGCCGCGGTGGCGGTGAGCGCGGTGTCGAACAGGGCGAGGGCGCGTGCGGTGGGGAGCGCGGCTGTTCCGGTGCGGCGCAGCCGCTCCCGGTCGCGTTCGCCGAGTGCGGCGGTCATGCCACTGGTCTCCTCCCACAGTCCCCAGGCGATGGCGACGGCGGGCAGTCCGCGCGCGGTGCGCTGTTCGGCGAGGGCGTCGAGGTAGGCGTTGGCGGCGCAGTAGTTGGCCTGTCCCGCCGCGCCGAAGGTGGCGGACGCGGAGGAGAAGAGCACGAAGTGGTCCAGGTCCAGGCCTCGGGTCAGTTCGTGCAGGTGCCGGGCGCCGTGGGCCTTGGCGTGCAGGACGGGGGCGAGTCGCTCGGGGGTGAGGGAGGTCAGGACGCCGTCGTCGACGGTGCCCGCGCAGTGCACGACGCCGGTGAGTCGGTGGCCGTCGGCGGCGAGCCGGTCCAGCAGGGCGGCCACGGCCGCCCGGTCGCCGATGTCGCAGGCGGCGACCTGCGCGGTGGCGCCGTCCGCCGCGAGGTCGGCGAGCAGCTCGGGTACCCCGGGCGCGTCCGTACCGGACCGTGAGGTGAGCACGAGACGGCGTACGCCGTGCCGGCCGGCCAGATGGCGGGCGACGCGGGCACCGAGGGTGCCGGTTCCGCCGCTGACGAGAACCGTGCCGTCGTCGGCGGGCGGCGGGGTGACGACGAGGACGGCCTTGCCGACCAGCCGGGCCTGGGCGACGGCCCGGAATGCCTCGGGTGCCCTGGTGATGTCCCAGGTGGTGACGGGCGGCGGGGCGAGGAGTCCGGCGGCGAAGAGTTCGGTCAGTTCGCCGAGCATCTCCTGGATGCGGTCGGGTCCCGCGTCACCGAGGTCGAAGGCGCGGTAGCGCACTCCGGGGTGGTCGGCGGCGACCCGGTCGGGGTCGCGTACGTCGGTCTTGCCGATCTCGATGAAGTGGCCGCCGTGCGGCAGGAGTTCGAGGGAGGCGTCGGCGAACTCACCGGCGAGCGAGTTGAGGACCGCGTCCATGCCGCGTCCGCCCGTGCGCTCCAGGAACCGCTCGCGGAATCCGGTGTCGCGGGAGTCGGCGATGTGCTCGGCGTCGAGCCCGGCCGCGTGCAGCGCCGGCTGTTTGGCCGCGCTCGCGGTGGCGAAGACCTCGGCGCCCAGGTACCGGGCGAGCCGGACGGCGGCGCTGCCGACTCCGCCCGCTCCGGCGTGCACCAGGACCCGTCGGCCGGATGCAACGCTGGCGAGGTCGCGCAGTCCGTACCAGGCGGTCAGATAGGCGACGGGCGCGGCGGCAGCGTGAGCGAACGTCCAGTCGGCGGGCACGGGGGCGAGGAGCCGGTGGTCGGTGACGGCCGTGGCGGAGAAGGCCGCGTCGAGCAGGCCCATCACCCGGTCGCCGGGGGCGAAGCGGGTGACTCCGGGCCCGGTCTCCAGGACGACTCCGGCGCCTTCGATGCCGAGTTCGGCCTGTCCGGGATACATGTCGAGGGCGATCATGGTGTCGCGGAAGTTGACTCCGGCGGCCCGGACGGCGATCCGGACCTCGCCGGGTCCTGGCTTCCGCTCCCCCGCCCCCGTGTCGTCCACCAGCGCGAGGTCGCTGATCGAGCCGCGCCGGGTGGCGTCCAGCCGCCAGGGGCCGGCCGGTGCCACCAACGGCGCGTTATCCGTGGCGCGTACCAGCCGTCGGCCGTGGAAACGCCCGGCGCGGACCGCGAGATCGGGTTCGCCGTACGCCAGGACCTGTGCGGGCGACGGCAGTTCGCCGTCGGTGTCCACCAGGACGAAGCGGCCGGGGTGTTCGGCCTGGGCGGCGCGGACCAGTCCGGCGGCGGCCGCGTGGGCGAGCGCCTCGTGCGGGTCACCTGCGGCGGCTGCCCGGGTCTCGGTGAGCAGTCCCGGTTCGCGCACGGTCGCGGCCCGGTGCGTGACGACCACGAGGGGTGTGTCGGCGTACCGTTCGTCGGCCAGCCACTCCTGGAGCGCCCGCAGGACGAAGGCGGTGACGTCGGCGACCTCACCGGACGGGCAGCGGACGGTCACGGCGGCGGGGGTGCCGTCGAGCCGGTGGAGGTCGGGCTGTCCGTCGGCGTCGAGCGGCAGGAGTACCGGCTCGGCGTGCACGGGGTCTCCTACTGCCGCCAGGGCCGTCCACTCGATCCGGAAGAGGGCGTCGCGGTCCGGCGCGGCGCGGCCGGGCAGGCGGTCGGCCGTCACCTCGCGCAGCACCAGTCCGTCGACGGTGACGACGGGGCCGCCTTCGACGTCGACCGCGGTGAGGGTGACAGTCCCGTCCGTGGCCCGGTTCAGGCGGACGCGCAGGGCGTCCGCGCCGGTCGCGTGGACGCGTACGCCGGTCCAGGTGAACGGCAGCCGTGCCGGGGTACCGGCTGGGAGGTCCACGCCCAGGGCGTGCAGGGCGGCGTCCAGCAGCGCGGGGTGCACGGTGTGCGCGGCGGCCGACTCCCGCTCCTCCTCGGGCAGTTCCACCTCGGCGAACAGCACCTCGGGCGTGTTCTCGGAGCGCAGCACCGAGCGCAGTCCCTGGAAGGAGGGCCCGTAGTCGAAGCCCGCCTCGATCAGGCCGGGGTAGAAGCCGTCGAGCGGTACCCGGGTGCCCGCGGCGGGCGGCCATGGCACGAGCGCGTCGAAGGCGGCCTCCGTCTCCCGGTCGGCAGCCGGCGCGAGGGCGCCTTCGGCGTGCCGGGTCCAGGTGGAGTCGTCGAGCCGTGAACCGGCGGTGGCGGGCCGGGAATAGACGGCGACGGTACGCCGTCCCGTCCCATCGGGCGCGCCGATGACGAGTTGCAGATCGGACGCCGTGTCGCCCTCGATCGCCAGGGGGGTGTACAGGGTCAGTTCGGCCAGTTCCGGGCAGCCGAGGCGCTGTCCGGCCCAGCAGGCCAGGTCCACGAACGCGGTGCCGGGCAGCAGAGGGGTGCCGAGCACGGTGTGATCCGCCAGCCAGGCGTGCGTGGCGAGGGAGAGACGTCCGGTGGCGATCGCCTCACCGCCCGAGGCGGCGACGAGCCACGTGTTCAGCAGCGGGTGCTCGGCCGCCCCGAGTCCGACGGCGGCCAGCGCTTCGGCGGCGGGCGTACCGGCGGTCGCGGGCCAGTAGCGGCGGCGCTGGAAGGCGTACGTCGGCAGCTCGACGCGGCGGGCGCCGGTACCGGCGAACACGGCGGACCAGTCCACCCGTACGCCCTGGACGTGGGCCTGGGTGAGGGCCGCCAGCAGGGCGGTCGGCTCGGGCCGGTCACGCCGTAGGGCCGGCAGTGCGGCGAGGTCCGGCTCGGTCGCCTCGACCATCGGGACCAGGGAGCCTCCAGGGCCCAACTCCAGAACGGTTCCGATGCCCTGGGCGCGCAGGGTGCGCACGCTGTCGGCGAAGCGGACCGTGGCGCGGACGTGCCGCACCCAGTACTCGGGGGTGGACAGCTCCTCCCCCGCGACCTCGCCGGTCACGTTCGACACGACGGCGACGACGGGCTCGGCGAACTCCACCTGGCGCAGGACCTCGGCGAACTCGGCGAGCATCGGCTCCATCAGCGTGGAGTGGAAGGCGTGGCTGACGGCGAGGCGCTTCACCCGGCGGCCCTCGGCGGCGAACCGGTCCGCCACCTCCCGTACCGCCGGTTCGGCGCCCGACAGCACCAGTGACGACGGCCCGTTCACGGCGGCCACCGACACGTCCGCCGGGTGCCCGTCCTCATTCGGGTCGGCGTTGGCGATCTCGTCCTCGGTCGCCTCGACCGCCCACATCGCGCCGCCCGACGGCAGTGCCTCCATCAGGCGGCCACGGGCGGCCACCACCCGGCAGGCGTCGCCGAGCGACCACACCCCGGCCAGGTGTGCGGCGACCAGTTCGCCGAGCGAGTGTCCCAGCAGGACGTCAGGCCGTACGCCCCATGACTCCAGGAGCCGGAACAGGGCCACTTCCACGGCGAACAGGGCGGGCTGGGCCAGTCCGGTGCCGTCCAGACGGTCGGCCGGACCGGTGAACACCGACTCCTTCAGCGGGTCCGGCAGCAGCCCGTCGAAGGCGGCGCACACCTCGTCGAAGGCGGCGGCGAACACCGGGAAGGCCTCGTACAACTCCCTTCCCATGCCGACCCGTTGCGATCCCTGTCCGGAGAAGACCACCGCCAGGTCGCCCTGTGCGGCCGATCCCGTGACGAGGCCCGGGTGTTGACGGTCCTCGGTGAGTGCGTCGAGGGCGGCGCGGAGCGTCTCCCCGTCCGTGACCACCACGGCGGCACGGTGATCGAGGGCGGCACGATGGGCCGCCAGCGTCAGGCCGATGTCCTGGAGGGCGGGGGCCTCGGCCGCGCCGTCGAGGAAGTCCCGCAGAGTCTCTGCCTGTGCGCGCAGGGCTGCGGCGCCCCGGGCGGACAGCAGCAACGGGACGGCGGGCAACGGCAGTTCGGGAGCGGCTGCCAAAGGCGGCACATCCTGCGAAGCCTTCGCGTCCTGCGGGGCCTGTTCGAGGATGACGTGGGCGTTGGTGCCGCTGATGCCGAACGCCGAGACACCCGCCCGGCGCGGACGGCCCGTCTCCGGCCATTCCCGGGCCTCGGTGAGCAGTTCCACCGAACCGGCCGACCAGTCGACTTCACCCGAGGGTTCGTCCGCGTGCAGCGTGGGCGGCAGTACACCTTCTTGGAGTGCCAGCACTGTCTTGATGACGCCACCGACACCCGCAGCGGCCTGCGTATGACCCACGTTCGACTTCAACGAGCCCAGATACAGGGGCCGTTCACGGTCCTGCCCGTACGTCGCGAGCAGTGCCTGCGCCTCGATCGGGTCCCCGAGCCGGGTTCCCGTACCGTGCGCCTCAACCGCGTCCACATCGGCGGTGGTGAGTCCCGCACTCGCCAACGCAGCCCGGATCACCCGCTGTTGGGACGGCCCGTTCGGTGCGGTGAGCCCGTTGGACGCACCGTCCTGGTTCACCGCCGACCCCCGCACCACCGCGAGCACCGGATGCCCGTTGCGCCGCGCGTCCGACAACCGCTCCACCACCAGAACACCGGCCCCCTCACCCCAGCCGGTGCCGTCGGCATCGTCGGAGAAGGCCTTGCACCGGCCGTCGGCGGCGAGGCCGCCCTGCCGGGCGAAGGACTCGTAGGCGGTGGTGGTGGCCATGACGGCGGCGCCGCCCACGAGGGCGAGGCCGCACTCGCCGTCGCGCAGGGCGCGGGCGGCCGAGTGGAGCGCGACGAGCGAGGACGAGCAGGCCGTGTCGACGGTGACCGCCGGGCCCTCCAGGCCCAGGGTGTACGAGATACGGCCGGAGGCGACGCTGCCCACCGAACCGGTGAGGGCGTAGTCCTTGCCCTCCTCGGTGTTGATGGCCACCGTGGCGTAGTCGAAGTTGCCCGCGCCGACGAAGACGCCGGTGCGGCTGCCACGCAGGGACAGCGGGTCGATACCGGCGCGCTCCAGGGCCTCCCAGGACGTCTCCAGCAGGAGCCGCTGCTGGGGGTCCATGGCGAGGGCCTCGCGAGGCGAGATGCCGAAGAACGCGGCGTCGAAGTCGGCGAGGTCGTGGAGGAACCCGCCCTCGGCCGTGGGCAGGGAGTCGCTGACGCGCCAGCCCCGGTCGGCGGGGAAGCCGGTGATGCCGTCGCGGCCCTCGGCGACCAGGCGCCACAGGTCCTCGGGCGAACGCACGTCCCCGGGATAGCGGCAGGCCATGGCGACGACGACCACCGGGTCGTCGACGGGCCGTACGGCGGCCGGTACCTGGTCCGTGGGGGCGGCGGTCGGCGCCGTGAGCAGCCGGGTGCGCAACTCGGCGGCGACGGCGGCCGGGGTGGGGTGGTCGAAGGCGAGGGTGGTCGGCAGGCGCAGTCCGGTGTCGTCGGCGAGCCGGTTGCGCAGGTCCACGGCGGTGACCGAGTCCAGGCCGAGGTCGCGGAAGGCGTCGGAGGCGCCGACCGCGTCGGGGCTCTCGTGGCCGAGGGCGCCGGCGGCGGCGGACCGTACGAGGCCCAGCAGGAGTCGGTCGCGGTCGCGGTCGGTGAGGCCGTTCAGCCGCTCGGTGAGCGGGGAGACGGCCGACGGGACCGTTTCGGCGGCCGGCGCCGGGAGGGCGGCCTCGGGGATGTCGTCGAGGAGCGGGCGGCGGCGGGCGAGGGTGTACCCGGACGCGAAGGTCTGCCAGTCCATGTCGCTGACGGTGAGCTGGAGTTCGCCCGCGCCCACGGCGTCGAACAGCGCGGTGAGCGCGGTCCTCGGAGCCATGGCGCGTACGCCGATCCGGTCGAACACGCGCTGCGTCTTGGCGTCGACCATGCCGCCGTCGGCCCAACTCCCCCAGGACACACAGGTGGCGGCCAGGCCACGGGCCCGACGGCGGGCGGCCAGGGCGTCCAGGTGGGCGTTGGCCGCCGCGTAGGCGCCCTGGCGGGCACCGCCCCAGACGGCGGCGCCGGAGGAGAACAGCACGAAGGCGTCGAGGTCGTGGCCGGCGAGGAGTTCGTCGAGGTGACGGGCTCCCTCCACCTTGCCCGCGGCCATCGCGGCGAGGTCGGCGGGCGAGAGGGCGGAGTACCGGTCGAGGCTGCTGACGCCGGCCGCGTGCACGACGGCGGTGAGGGGGTGCTCGGCCGGAATCGCGGCGAGTACGGCGGCCAGTGCCTCGCGGTCCGCGACATCGCAGGCGGCGAGGGTCACGTCCACGCCGGACTGCCGCAGTTCGGCGGCGAGTTCGGCGGCTCCCGGCGCGTCCGGGCCGCGTCGTCCGGTCAGTACGAGACGGCGGGCGCCCTCGCGAGCCAGGCGGCGCGCGACATGGGCGCCCAGCGCGCCCGTGCCGCCGGTGACGAGGACCGTACCGTGCGGCTTCCAACTGGTTCCGGCGGCGCGGGGGGCGCGGGTGAGACGGCGGACCCGGGGGCCCGTCTCGCGCAGCGCCCACTCCTGCTCGTCGCCGGGAGCTGCCAGTACGGCGCACAGGGCGTCGGCGTCGGGTTCGGCGCGCCGCGCGGGCAGGTCGATCAGCCCGCCCCACACCGCCGGGCTCTCCATGCCGATGACACGGCCGAGCCCCCACACCTGGGCCTGCTCGGGACTGGGGCCGTCCGGATCGTCGGAGCCGTCGTGGGTGGCGACCGCGCCCCGGGTCAGGCACCACAGCGGTGCGGTGCCGCCGGTGTCCGCGACGGCCTGGGCGGCGGTCAGGGTGGTGGCGACGCCCGTGGGGACGGTCGGGTGGCCGGGGTACGGGCGGATGTCGGTGCCCAGGACGGAGACGATCGCGGTGGCCGACGCGTGCCCGGCCAGCAGCGCGGCGAGTTCCGCGCGCCCGGTGTCGGAGCCGACGACGATCCGGTGGACGTGGGCGGCACCGTGCCCGGTCAGCGCCTCGGCCACCCAGTCACCGATGCCACCGATGCCACCGATGCCATCGCCTGAGGCACCGGACGCACCGGACGCACCGGACGCACCGGACGCACCGGACGCACCGGACGCACCGGATCCGCCGGGGACGTCCGGTTCCAGCAGTACCCAGTCGCCGGTGAGCGGGGTCGGCCCCGACGCGGGGACGGGTACCGGCTTCCAGGTGACGCGGTAGCGGTTGCGGTCGGCGGCGACTCCGTCGCGGGCGCGCTCGCGCCAGGTGGCCAGGGCGCGCACGGTCGTGCCGAGCGCGTCGTCCGCCCGTACGCCGATCTGGTCGGCCACCGCCGCCGTGTCGCCACGGCCGACGGCCTCCCACAGGGCGGTCGACGCGGGGTCGTCCGTGGCGGTCGGCGTCGGCCTGTCCAGCCAGTGGCGGGTGCGCTGGAAGGCGTACGTGGGCAGTTCGGCGCGGCGGGCGCCCGAACCGGCGAGGAGCGCGCTCCAGTCGACGGTGGCACCGTGCGCGTACGCCTCGGCCAGTGCCTCGGCGAACCGTTCGGGACGGCCCCCGGGGCCACGGCGCAGCGTGCCGAGGACCGTGGCGGCGGGCGTGCCCGGCGTGTCGTCGTCGGCCGTGGAGTCGACGGTGTCCTGGAGGGAGTGGACGAGTACGGGGTGCGGGCTGACCTCGATGAAGAGGGTGTGCCCGTCGTCGAGCAGGGACCTGGTGGCGTCCTCGAAGCGGACCGTGTGGCGCAGGTTGCGGTACCAGTAGCCGGCGTCGAGGCCGGTGGTGTCGAGGCGGCCGGCGGTGAGCGCCGAGTAGAAGGCGGTCGGGGCGGGGCGCGGGCGGACGGGGGCCAGGAGTCCGGCCAGCTCGTGCTCGATCGCGGTGACCTGCGTGGAGTGCGACGCGTAGTCGACGGCGACGCGCTTGGCGCGGATGCCGTCGCGTTCGCAGGACGCCAGCAGCTCGTCCAGGGCGTCGGGCTCACCGGCGACGACGACGGAGGCGGGTCCGTTGACCGCCGCTAGGTCGGCCCGGCCAGCCAGGGCCGCGAGGCGTTCCCGTACGGCGGCGGCGGGCGCGGAGACGGACACCATGCCGCCGAGCCCGGAGAGGGCGGTCAGTGCCCGTGAGCGCAGTGCGACGACCCGGGCTCCGTCCTCCAGGCTCAGCCCGCCTGCCACGACTGCGGCGGCGATCTCGCCCTGGGAGTGCCCCACGACGGCGTCGGGACGCACCCCGCAGGAGGCCCACAGTTCGGCGAGCGACACCATGACCGCCCACAGCACCGGCTGGACCACGTCGACGCGGGCCAGCGCGTCGGCGGCGTACGGGGCGCGCAGGACGTCGGTGAGTGTCCAGTCGACGAACGGCGCGAGGGCGGCCTCGCACTCGGCCATGCGGCGGGCGAAGACCGGCGAGGCGTCCAGCAGGTCCACCGCCATACCGGGCCACTGGGAGCCCTGGCCGGGGAAGACGAGAACGGTACGGGTGGTGCCGGGGGCGGTGCCGCGCACGACGCCCTGCGGGGTGGCGCCTTCGGCGGCCCGCACCAGGAGGGCCAGCAGTTCGTCGCGGCCGGGTGCGATGGCCACCGCGCGGTGTTCCATCGCCGTGCGGGTGGTCGCCAGGGTCCAGGCGACGTCGGCCGCCGAGGTGCCGGACGCCGTGGTGGACGTGAGGTGCCGGTGCAGGGTGTCGGCCTGGGCCCGCAGGGCGGATTCGGAGCGGGCGGTGAGCGGCCAGGGCAGGAGGGGCGGGGTGGTGAAGGGCGGGACGGTGGAGGACTCCGTCCCGGCGGCCGGTTCCGGGGCGGCCCCGGGTGCGTTGTCGTGCCCGGGGTCGTCCTCGGCGGCGGGTGCTTCGACGATGACGTGGGCGTTGGTGCCGCTGATCCCGAACGAGGACACACCGGCCCGGCGTGGCCGTCCCGTGTCCGGCCAGCGCCGGTCCTCGGTGAGCAGTCGGACGGCGCCCGCGGACCAGTCGACCTCGTGGGTGGGCTCGGAGACGTGCAGGGTCCTGGGCAGGGTGCCGTGCCGCATCGCCATGACCGTCTTGATGATCCCGGCGACGCCCGCCGCTGCCTGGGTGTGCCCGATGTTCGACTTCAACGAGCCGAGGTACAGGGGCTGTTCACGGTCCTGTCCGTACACGGCGAGCAGGGCCTCGGCCTCGATGGGGTCGCCGAGGCGGGTGCCGGTGCCGTGCGCCTCGACGGCGTCGACCTCGGCGGCCGTGAGTCCGGCGTCGGCGAGCGCGGCCCGGATGACCCGCTCCTGGGCGGGGCCGCTGGGCGCGGTGAGGCCGTTGGAGGCGCCGTCCTGGTTGACGGCCGTACCCCGGATGACCGCCAGTACCGGATGCCCGTTACGGCGGGCGTCGGACAGCCGCTCGACGAGGAGCAGTCCCGCGCCCTCGGACCAGCCCGTGCCGTCGGCGCCGGCGCCGAAGGCCTTGCAGCGGCCGTCCGCCGCGAGTCCGCCCTGGCGTTCGAAGCTGAGGAACATCCCGGGGGTGGGCAGTACGGCCACGCCGCCCGCCAGGGCGAGGTCGCAGTCGCCGCGCCGCAGGGCGGCGGCGGCCAGGTGCAGGGCGACCAGGGACGACGAGCAGGCGGTGTCCACGGTCACCGCCGGGCCCTCGAAGTCGAAGGTGTAGGCGAGGCGGCCGGTGGCGACGCTCGCGGTGTTGCCGGTGAGGACGTGTCCGCCGATGTCGTCGGCGGCTTCGTCGAGCCGGGGTCCGTAGTCCTGGGTGACGAGTCCGGCGAACACACCGGTGCGGCGAGCCTCGGGTGAGCGGGGGTCGATCCCCGCGCGTTCGAAGGCCTCCCAGGCCGTTTCGAGGAGCAGCCGCTGCTGCGGGTCCATCGCGGCGGCCTCGCGCGGCGAGATGCCGAAGAACGCGGCGTCGAACCCGGCGATGTCGGACAGGAAGCCGCCGGGGTAGGTCACGTCCCAGCCCCGGTCGGCCGGGACCTCGCCGACGGCGTCGCGGCCCGCGGCCACCAGGTCCCACAGCAGTTGGGGCGATTCGGCGCCGCCGGGCAGCCGGCAGCCGATGCCGACGACGGCCACGGGCTCGTGCGCGCTCGCCTCCGAGCGCTGCAACCGGCCCCGCGTCTCGTGCAGTTCGGCCGTGACACGCTTGAGGTATTCGACCAGCTTCTCTGTTTCAGCCATGTTCCGTCACTCCCCGAGCTCTTGCCGGCCGGTACCGAATTCCTGACTGAACTCCTGGCCGAATTCCTGGCCGAATTCCTGGTCGATGAAGGAGAAGACCTCGTCGAGGCTCGCCGTTTCGAGCGCCGCGCGGACCCCGACGCCTTCGGCCGGTTCTCCCGGGCCGGACGCGTCCGTGGACGCGTCCCCGACCGTGGCCGTGGACCGCTCCTCGCAGCGCGCGAGCAGAATCCGCAGCCGCTCCGCCGTACGGTCCAGCTCCGGCCCGCCGGCGGTCGCGCCCGCCACCAGCTCCTCCAGGCGGGCGAACTCCGCGTCGAGGGTGCCGGGCGCGGGCACGTCCGGCGGGGCGATCCGGGTGCGCAGGTAGCGGGCTACCGCCTGCGGGGTCGGCTGGTTGAACAGCAGCCCGGCCGGCATGCGCACACCTCCCGCCGCGCTCAGCCGGTTGCGCAGTTCGACGGCCATCAGTGAGTCGAACCCCAGTTCCTTGAAGGTGCGGGCCGGTTCGACCCGTCTGCCGTCCCGGTGGCCCAGTACGGCGGCGGCGTGGGCGCGGACCTGTTCGAGCAGCAGGTCCTCCTGCTCCTGCGCGGTCCGGCCGGTGAGGAGTTGGTCGAGCGTGCTCGCCCCGGCGGCGGGCTCACCGGCCGGCGCGGCGTCGGTGTGTGTCGCGGTGCGGGCTCGCCAGGCGGAGCCGGCCAGTTCACGGTGGAGCGGGAGGGCCCGGCCCTCGTGGGCCGCGCGGCGCACGACCGGCAGGCTCAGCGCCAGCGGCACCCGCAGCGCGGGGCCGGGCCGCCGCAGGGCGGTGTCGAGGAGCGCGAGGCCATGTGCCGCGTCGAGGGGCAGCAGCCCGGTGTCGCGCATCCGCCGCAGGTCGGTCCCGGTGAGCCCGGCCGTCATGCCGCCGGTCGGGGCCCAGGGGCCCCAGGCGAGCGACAGGGCGGGCAGCCCCTGGTGCCGGCGCAGTTGGGCCAGCGTGTCGAGGAAGGTGTTGGCCGCCGCGTAACTGCCCTGTCCGGCGGCCCCACTGACTCCGGAGACGGAGGAGAACAGGACGAAGGCGGAGAGGTCGGCGGTGGCGGTCAGCTCGTGCAGATTCCAGGCGGCGTCGATCTTGGGCCGCAGTACCCGGTCCAGGTCGTCCGCGCCGATGGCCTCGACCACCGCGTCCTGGACGACACCGGCGGTGTGGACGACCCCGGTCAGCGGATGCCCGGCGGGCACGTCGGCGAGTACGGCGGCCAGCGCGTCGCGGTCCGCCGCGTCGCAGGCGGCGACGGTGACCCGTACGCCCGGCCGCGCCGTGAGTTCGGCGACGGTTTCCCGGGCCTCCGGGGTGTCGAGGCCCCGGCGGCTGACCAGCAGCAGGTGCCGGACCCCGTGCCGGGCGACGAGATGCCCGGCGACCAGTCGCCCGAGGGCTCCGGTGCCACCGGTGACCAGCACCGTCCCGTCGGGGTCGAAAACCGCCTCGGGCCCCTCGGCACCGCTGCCCTCAGGCGGCCTCTGGCCGGTCGGCCGCGCCGGGCGCACGAGGCGCGGCGCGCTCAACCGGCCGTGCCGTACGGCGAGTTGGGGTTCGCCGCAGCCCGGTACGGCGGCCAGGGCGGCTGCCGATGCCAGGGAGTCGTCCAGGTCGACGAGCAGGAAACGGCCGGGGTGTTCGGTCTGGGCGGAGCGGAACAGGCCCCAGACGGGCGCCTGTTCGGGATCGCAGGGGCCCTCACCCGCCGCGACCGCGCCTCGGGTGACGACGATCAGCCGCGTGTCGGCGAGCCGGTCCTCGGCGAGCCAGGTACCGGCCAGCAGAACGGCCCGGTACGCGGCGCGGCGCGCCGCGGCCACGACATCGGTCGCGCCGGTCGTCGCCCCATTCACCGTCTCGTTCGCCGTCCGTACGGCTTCGGGATTGGCATCGAAGCCGATCACGACCACGTCGGGTGCGCTGCCGCCCGCGAGGAGGGAGGGCAGGTCCGGGTGGCGTTCGGCGTCGGGCAGGGCCCCTGCGGGCACGAGTGCGGACTCACCGAGCACCGCCCAGCGCGCGCCCGCTGCGGGCGGCGCCGGTTCGACGGGCCGCCAGGCCAGCTCGAAGGGGGCCTCCCCCTCGTACGAAGCCCGCGTGGTCTCCTCGAAGCCGGACGGCAGTGGCCGTGGGGTGAGTGTGCCGACGGTCGCCACAGGACGTCCCGTGGCGTCGGTGATCCGGACACTCACGGTGTCGCCGTCGCCGGGGGTGATCCGGGCCCGCAGCGGGCCGGTCGCGGGGCCGGACACGGTGACGCGGCCGTACTCGACGGCGAGCCGGGGCTCGGTGGTGTCCGGACGGGCGAGCCGCAGGGCGTGCAGCGCGCTCTCCAGGAGTCCCGGGTGCAGGGCGAAGTCGCCGGGTTCGGTGCCGTCCGTCTCGGGCGCCGCGAGTTCGGCCCAGACCTCGTCGCCGCGCCGCCACACCGCGCGCGGTCCGCCGAACGCGGGGCCGTACGCCGTGATCCGGCCGTGGGGGCCGTCGGCCAGGTGGTCCTCGACGAGCTCGGCGTCCTTGGGCGGCCACGGCTGTCCGGGGTCGCCGGTGACAGGGGCGGCCGGCGGGGCGGGCGCGAGCGTGCCCTCGGCGTGCCGGGTCCAGTCGGCGGCGCCGCCGACTGGCCGGGTGTGCACGGACACCGGGTGGTGTCCGTCGGATCCGGACCCAGACCCGACCACGACCTGCGCTTCCAGCGCTCCCGTCGCAGGCAGTACGAGCGGTGTGACGGGCCGCAGTTCGAGCACCTGTCCGGCGCCGGTCTCCCGTGCCGCGGTGACCGCCAGGTCCAGCAGGACGGCGTCCGGCACGAGCGCGGTGCCGTGCACGGTGCGGTCGGCGAGCCAGGGGTGGGTGGCCGCGGAGACCAGACCGCTGAGGAGGGTGTGCCCGGTACCGGCGAGGGTGACGGCGGTGGTGAGCACCGGGTGGTCGAGCGGGGTCGTGCCGGGCGCCGTCGTGGAGCGTGCCGCGCCGGGTGCGACCCAGTAGCGGCGGCGCTGGAAGGCGTACGTGGGCAGGGTGTCGGGGTGCGCGTACGGGTGTGCGGCGAACACCGCGTCCCAGTCGGGGGTGTGGCCGGTGAGGTGCAGCCGGGCCGGTACGGCGGCGGCGCCCGCCGTCTCGGAGTGGTCGCGGCGCAGCACCGGCAGGATCAGCGGTGCGGTGCGGGGCGGCTCGCCCGTCTCCTCTGCGAGGGAGTCCAGGGTGTCCTGGACCGTCGCGGACAGCACACCGTCGGGTCCCAGTTCGACGTACCTGGTCACGCCCAGGGCGTGCAGGGCGCGTACGCCGTCGTGGAAGCGGACGGTCTGCCGGACGTGGCGCACCCAGTGCTCCGGTGAGCACAGGTCGGTACCGGTGGCCGCCTCCCCGGTGAGGTCGCTGATCACGGAGAGGACCGGTGGATGGTAGGTGACGGAACGGGCGACGGCCTCGAACTCGGCGAGCATGGCGTCCATGTGGGGCGAGTGGAAGGCGTGGGACACCCGGAGTTCGCGGGTCCTGCGGCCCTTCTCCGCCCAGGTGCGGGCGATCTCGCGCACCGCGTCGGTGTCACCGGAGACCACCACGGCCGACGGCCCGTTGACGGCGGCGAGCGCGATCCGGTGTCCGCGTCCGGCGAGCGAGGGCAGGATCTCGGCCTCGGTGGCCTCGACGGCCGCCATGGCGCCGGTCGCGGGCAGGGCCTGCATCAGCCGGCCGCGAGCGGCGACGAGCGCGCAGGCGTCGGGCAGCGACAGGACACCGGCCGCGTGTGCGGCGGCGAGCCCTCCGACGGAGTGCCCCAGCAGGTGGTCGGGGACGATCCCCCAGTGCTCCAGCATCCGGAACAGGGCCACTTCGAGGGCGAACAGGGCGGGTTGGGCGTATTCGGTGCGGTCGAGCGGTCCCGACCCGTCGGCCAGCAGCTCCAGCAGGGGGTGCGCCAGGTGCTGGTCGAGGTGTACGGCGATGTCGTCCAGGGCGCTGCGGAAGGCGGGCTGGGCGGCGTACAACTCCAGTCCCATGCGGGCCCGTTGGCTGCCCTGGCCGGTGAAGAGGAACGCGGTGCGTCCTGTGTGGGCGAGCCCGTGGAACGCCGTGGGCGTGTCGTTCCCGGCGCCCAGGGCCGCCAGGCCGGCCAGCGCCTCTTCGCGGTCGGCGGTCACGACGGCGGCCCGGTGCGGCAGCGCGCTGCGACCGACGGCCAGTGTGCGGCCGAGTGCGCCGAGCGCCGTGTGCTCCGGGCCGGCGGACAGCCGGGCGTGCAGTGTCCGCGCCTGGGCGCGCAGCGCCTCCTCGGTCGCGGCGGTGAGGACCAGGGGTACGGGCAGCGCGGGAGCGGTGTCGGCGCCGCCCGATGCCAGGGCGGTCAACTCCTCTTCCTCGGGGACCTGTTCGAGGATGACGTGGGCGTTGGTGCCGCTGATCCCGAAGGACGACACACCGGCGCGCCGGGGGCGTCCCGTCTCCGGCCACTCCCGCTGACTCGTCAGCAGCTCCACCGCGCCCGCCGACCAGTCCACGTGCGGCGACGGCTCGTCCGCGTGCAGGGTCCTGGGCAGCACGCCGTTGCGCATCGCCAGCACCGTCTTGACGACACCGGCGACACCGGCCGCTGCCTGGGCATGGCCGATGTTGGACTTCAACGACCCGAGATACAGGGGCTGTTCACGGTCC
>NZ_LIQQ01000104.1 GCF_001418565.1 Streptomyces graminilatus
GTTCCGAGGGGCCGGGGGTGGGTGCCGCCGTCACCGTCAGTTCGACGGTCAGGGTGGCGCCGCCGGTGGTGGTGATGCGGAGCAGGAAGGTGCCGGCGGCGTTGTCCGCGTACAGCTTCGGCAGTTCGAGCAGGCCGTTCGCGTCCGTTTCGAGGCCCGCGAGGGTGCGGACCGGCTTGCCGTCCGCGTCCTTGAAGTAGGGGCCCTTGTCGTTCACCGTCGCGTTGTCGGCCGAGGTGATCAGGGTCGCGGTGGCCGCGACCCGGTCCGCGACGGCGCCGCCGTTCGTCGCGACGACCTCGACCTGGTCGGCGAACTCGCCGCCCGCCACACAGGTGAGCGGGATGGTGCCGATGCGGGTGAGGGTGTCGGCGGTGCGGGCGGTGACGGTGGCCGAGTAGTCGAGGCCGCTGACCATACGGCCGACGACGAGCGCGCGGACCGTGAAGGTGCCCGTCTTCTCGCCCGCTTCCAGTACGGGCGCGACCGCGATTCCGGCGCTGTTGGTGACGACCGTGGCGACGTTCTCACCGCCGGTGAAGGTGGTGTCGGTGTCGCCGACGATCGTGAAGCGGATCCTGACCTTGCCGACCGCCTTGCCGGCGGCGGTCTCCGCGCGCGTGCTGATCTTCTTGGCGAACACGTCGCCCGCCGTCGCGGTGAGCTTGGCGGTACCCGCGTCCTCCAGGTGGTCCACCGTGTCGGTGGGCGTGGGTATCGGGACCGGCACGGTGGGCTTCCCGGGCTTCGCCGGGGGCCTGGTGGGCGTCCCGGGCCTGCTCGGAGTGGGGTCGGGGCTCGGCTTCGCCGGAGACGGCTTCGCTCCGGGGCGCGCCCCGGGCTTGTTGTCGCTGCGGCCCGCCGGCAGCTTGCCCGTGCCGTCCGGGACCTCGTGGGTGCCCTTGCGGTAGTACTCCAGCCACGACAGGACGAGGTTCAGATAGTCCGTCGAGTTGTTGTAGCTGAGGATCGCCCGGTTGAGATCGGCCTGCGTCGACAGGTCCCAGCCGTACCGGCACAGGTAGTTCGCGGCGGCGAGGGCGGCGTCGTAGACGTTGTTGGGGTCTTTCCTGCCGTCGCCGTTGCCGTCGCGGCCCGCCCACGCCCAGGTCGACGGGATGAACTGCATGGGCCCGACGGCCTGGTCGTAGCCGCTGTTGCCGTCGTACGCGCCGTGGTCGGTGTCCTTGATGAGCGCGAAGCCGTTGCCGTCGAGCTGCGGGCCGAGGATCGGGCTGAGCGTGGTGCCGTTCGCGTCGACCCTGCCGCCGCGGGCCTGGCCGGACTCGACCTTGCCGATGGCCGCGAGAAGCTGCCAGGGCAGGTTGCAGCCCGGCTTGGCCTTGCCCAGCGCCGCCTCGGCCTTCTTGTAGGCGTCGAGGACGGTCGCGGGTATGCCTGCCTCGGCCTCGCCGAGCGAGACCGGCGTGCCCATGACGGACGACTGCGTCGGGCTCGGACTGGGGTTCGGGCTGTGGAGCGGCGGAAGGTCCGTGTAGTACGGCGAGTTGCCGGTCGCGCTCGCGCTGCCGCCGGACGTCGCCGCCTCGGGAGTGGGCTGGGAGTCGCTGGCGGTGGCCTGTCTGCCCTGGTCGTCGACCGTCGCCCCCGGAGCCTGGGACGCGGACAATGCCGCGACCGCGAGCGCGGCCACGGCGGTCGTCGCCGCCCCCTTGCGGAGCCTCCTGCCGATGTACGCCGCCATACAGAGAACCCCTCCCGAGGGTGACGAACCACCCTGTTCCGCCTGTTTTCATCCGGTGTGGGTCAGCTTTGCAAACCGGCCATTTCGCCCGATTCCACGCCTTGTTCGCGCATTCCGCCTGCCTTGCGCTTCCCTGTTCGACCATGCTCCCCAGCAGGCCGACCCAGGCGACCCTACGACAACTTGTGTTGCACGGACACCCGTTCGCGCCCGATATTCACCGATTGGCCAACTGTGATTCTGTCGCGCTTCGCGAACGCGGGTAACCCGCGCGCGCCCTTCCGCTTGCCCCTTCGGCCGCCCTTTCCGCCACCCGCCGCAGCCAGCGGCGGTCCCGCATACTGGACACCGGTGATCACCAGGGCGGTTCGACCCCGTCAACATCCGCTCCAGGGAGCCCTCTTGCCGTTCACTCTCAGCCATGCGGCGGCCGTACTGCCCGCCGTGCGCGCCGACGGAACCGGACGCGGCCGACTGATACCGGCGGTTCTCTTCGCCGGCTCGTTCTCCCCCGATCTGACCTACTTCGCGGCAAGTGTCCTGCCCGGAGCGATGGAGTTCGGCAGTTTCACCCACTCCATACCTGGCGTCCTCACCTTCGACGTGGCCGTCGCCTGGGCGCTGGTAGCCCTGTGGCTGCTCCTGCGCGAGCCGCTGGTGGCCCTGCTGCCACGCGCCCGGCAGGGCAGGACGGCGACTGTGCTGCGCTGCGGAACGCCCCGCGCGCGGGTGACACCCGCACTGGCGCTGCGCTGGTACGCGTCGGCCTCCTTCGGCGCCCTGACCCATGTCGTCTGGGACGCGTTCACGCACCACGACCGGTGGGGGGTGCGCCTGTTCCCCGTCCTGGACCGCACCCTGGCGGGCTCACCGCTGTACTGGTACCTGCAGTACGGCACTTCGGCGCTGGCCGCCGTGATCATCGCCGGGTTCGTGTACCACGCGCTACGGCGGACCGGCGCGGGCGAACCGGTGGGCGTGCCGGTGCTGTCGGTACGGCACCGGTGGCTGGCCTGCGCCGTGATCGGCGGCTGCGCGACGGTGGGCGCGGTGCAGCGAGTGGTGCGCTGGCGGGCGCACTGGGGCGCGACGGCGAGGCCGTGGGAGGTGATCCCGACGCTGTGCTTCGGAGTCGGCGCGGGCCTGCTGGCGGGGCTGGTCGTGTACGCGGTGGGCGTCAGGGCCTGGCGTCCCGGTGAGCGGACGGGGGCCACCGCTCCGGGGGACCACGACAACCGTACGGAGGGTTCCGCGGAGGGGAGCGCGGCGGATCACGCGGGCGGGCGTACGGCCTCCCGCTGACCGCCGCGGAGCGGTCGGCGCAACCAGCCGCGCCCCCGTCCCGCCCAGCGGCGCAAGGCGTGGGCGCGGCGGGACGTCAGGAGACCGGAGCGCGGGCCGAGGCCCACGGGGCGAAGGCGGACCGAGCGCAGACGGGCGGGGCGAAGCCGGGCGGCCGGCGCGAGTACGCGACGAAGCGCGGCCGTACGGCGTCCCAGTGGCGCGGAGAGGGGGCTGCTGCCGGGAAAGCGGGCGGTGCTCGCGTCGGCCGCGAACACCGGCACCCGGGAGGTCCGCGTGGGGGCCGTACGGCGGATGAGCGTGCGTATACCCATGCCCGCATCCTGGCTGGCGGGCCCGGGCAAGGCGTGTTCGCGAGGGCCACGCGGGTGACGGGCCCTCCGGGGCCGGGCGGGGTCCTGTGCGGCCGGGGTTCGGGGCCCGCCGGACCGGGAGACCGGCCACTCGCACGACCCGGGTCCGAGGCCCGCCGGACCAGGAAACCAGCCACTCACCCAGCCCGGATCCGAGACCCGCCCGACCAGGAAACCAGCCACTCGCACGACCCGGGTCCGAGACCCGCCCGACCAGG
>NZ_LIQQ01000105.1 GCF_001418565.1 Streptomyces graminilatus
CGAACAACTGACCGCGGCCCGCGACTAGCAGCCCGAGAGGGACACCGGAAACGGTGTCCCTCTCTTCATGAGGCCTCCTGGTGGGGCCGTATCGAGGACATCACCATGTACAAGCTTTTCTTCCGTCTGGTCTTCACCCGGATGGACCCCGAAGAGGCCCACTACCTGGCCTTCCGCTGGATCCGGCTCGCCGCCCGCGTGCCCGTGCTGCGGACCTTCGTCGCCGCCGCCCTCGCACCCCGTTACGAGGAACTGCGCACCGAGGCCTTCGGGCTGCGGATGCACGGGCCCTTCGGGCTCGCGGCGGGCTTCGACAAGAACGCGGTCGCGATCGACGGGATGTCGATGCTCGGCTTCGACCACGTCGAGATCGGCACGGTCACGGGGGAGCCGCAGTCGGGCAATCCCAAGAAGCGGCTGTTCCGCCTTGTGCCGGACCGGGCGCTCATCAACCGCATGGGATTCAACAACGAGGGTTCGCTGGCCGTGGCGGCCCGTCTGGCGAGCCGGGAGGCGGTCTTCAGGACCGTCGTCGGCGTCAACATCGGCAAGACCAAGGTCGTCCCCGAGGGTGAAGCCGTCGCCGACTACGTGAAGTCGACCGAACGGCTCGCCGAGTACGCCGACTACCTCGTCGTCAACGTCAGCTCGCCCAACACGCCCGGCCTGCGCAACCTCCAGGCCACCGAGTCGCTGCGCCCGCTGCTCAGTGCCGTCCGCGAGGCCGCCGACCGTACGGTGACCTCCCGCCGGGTCCCGCTGCTGGTGAAGATCGCGCCCGACCTCGCCGACGAGGACGTGGACGCCGTCGCCGACCTCGCCGTCGAACTCGGCCTGGACGGGATCATCGCCACGAACACCACCATCGCGCGCGAGGGACTCGGCCTCACCTCCGCACCCACCCTGGTGAAGGAGACCGGCGGCCTCTCCGGCGCACCCCTGAAGGCCCGCTCCCTGGAGGTGCTGCGCCGCCTCTACGCGCGCGTGGGCGACCGGATCACCCTGGTGGGCGTCGGCGGCATCGAGAACGCCGAGGACGCCTGGCAGCGCATCCTGGCCGGCGCCACGCTCGTACAGGGCTACAGCGCCTTCGTCTACGAGGGCCCGTTCTACGCTCGCGACCTCCACAAGGGCCTCGCCGCCCGCCTCCGTACGAGCCCGTACGCCACCCTCGCCGACGCGGTCGGCGCCGACGTGAGGAAGACCGTATGACAGTCCTGGAGCCCTTCGGCGCCCGTCTGCGCCGCGCGATGGACGAGCGCGGCCCGCTCTGTGTCGGCATCGACCCGCACGCCTCGCTGCTCCTCGACTGGGGTCTGAACGACGACATCGCCGGCCTGGAGCGGTTCAGCCGCACTGTCGTCGAGGCGCTGGCCGGCCGGGTCGCGGTGATGAAGCCGCAGAGCGCGTTCTTCGAGCGCTTCGGATCACGCGGGGTCGCCGTACTGGAGAAGACCGTCCAGGAGGCGCGGGAGGCCGGCACGCTGGTCGTGATGGACGCCAAGCGCGGCGACATCGGCTCCACCATGGCCGCATACGCCGCCGCCTTCCTGGAGAAGGGTGCCCCGCTGTTCTCCGACGCGCTCACCGTCTCGCCGTATCTCGGCTACGGCTCGCTGAAGCCGGCCGTCGACCTCGCCCGGGAGAGCGGCGCGGGCCTGTTCGTGCTGGCGCTGACCTCCAACCCCGAGGGCGGCGAGGTCCAGCACGCCGTCCGTGAGGGCGGACTGAACGTCGGCGCGACCATGCTGGCGTCCCTCGCCGCCGAGAACGCGGGGGAGCGGCCCATGGGCTCCTTCGGCGCGGTCGTCGGGGCCACGCTCGGCGACCTCTCGTCCTACGACCTCGACATCAACGGACCTCTCCTCGCACCCGGCGTCGGCGCGCAGGGGGCCACTCCGGCAGACCTCCGCGAAGTGTTCGGGGCGGCGCTGCGCAACGTGGTTCCGAACATCAGCCGAGGTGTTCTACGTCACGGTCCCGAACTCGTCGCCCTGAGGGACGCGTCGGACCGCTTCGCCGACGAGATCCGGGCCGCAGTGGCCGCGACCTGAGCATTCGCACACTTCGGCGGAGTCCTCCGATGAGTGACTTCCGGACTCCTTGAGACTGAATACATTCTCAAATCCAGGGCACTTTGACCGAAATATCCGACCTGACGAAGGCTGACCAGGACTTTTCCGCTGTTCTCGCTGACTCCGGCGGACTTGGCCGCTAGTCTCCGACGAGAGTCAACGAGCGAGCGTGTTGCTCGTAGCTCACCAGGTGAGGGGTGATTAGGTTCCTCACCGGTCCGTATCCGACAGTTCGACATCCGAGGTGACGTAGGCGTGGCTCTTCCGCCCCTTACCCCTGAACAGCGCGCAGCCGCGCTCGAAAAGGCCGCCGCGGCTCGCCGGGAGCGGGCCGAGGTCAAGAATCGACTCAAGCACTCCGGCGCCTCCCTTCACGAGGTCATCAAGCAGGGCCGCGAGAACGACGTCATCGGCAAGATGAAGGTCTCCGCGCTGCTCGAATCGCTCCCTGGCGTGGGCAAGGTCCGCGCCAAGCAGATCATGGAGCGACTCGGTATCTCCGAGAGCCGCCGAGTGCGTGGTCTTGGCTCCAACCAGATCGCCTCCTTGGAGCGCGAGTTCGGCAGCACCGGCTCCTGAGTCCTGGCACCCCGGGATTCCTGGAATAATCGCCGTATGGCTGCAACATTCCGGGGGACCACCCCCGAGCCCCCGGACGTACGTCCGCGGCTGACCGTGCTCTCCGGCCCCTCGGGCGTCGGCAAGAGCACGGTCGTCGCCCATATGCGCAAGGCGCACCCCGAGGTCTGGCTCTCGGTGTCGGCGACGACCCGAAAGCCACGCCCCGGTGAGCGCAACGGCGTCCACTACTTCTTCGTCACCGACGAGGAGATGGACAAGCTGATCGCCAATGGCGAGCTCCTGGAGTGGGCCGAGTTCGCCGGCAACCGCTACGGCACACCGCGTGCGGCCGTGCTGGAGCGGCTGGAGTCCGGCGAGTCGGTCCTTCTGGAGATCGACCTCCAGGGCGCGCGGCAGGTCCGTGAGTCCATGTCGGACGCCCTGCTGGTGTTCCTGGCTCCTCCCTCCTGGGAGGAGCTGGTGCGCAGACTGACCGGGCGGGGCACCGAATCGCCCGAGGTCATCGAACGCCGTCTGGAGGCGGCGAAGATCGAACTGGCCGCCGAGCCGGAGTTCGACGAGACCCTGGTCAACACCTCCGTCGAGGACGTGGCGCGCGAGCTGCTAGCCTTGACGGAAGTTGTGTGATCGTTCTCGATCCCATCCCACCTTTCGGAAGGCAGAGCGTGTCCTCTTCCATCTCCACGCCCGAGGGCATCATCAACCCTCCGATCGACGAGCTTCTCGAAGCCACCGACTCGAAGTACAGCCTGGTGATCTACGCGGCCAAGCGTGCCCGCCAGATCAACGCGTACTACTCGCAGCTCGGCGAGGGCCTCCTTGAGTACGTCGGTCCGCTCGTGGACACCCACGTCCACGAGAAGCCGCTCTCGATCGCGCTGCGTGAGATCAACGCGGGTCTGCTGACGTCCGAGGCCGTCGAGGGCCCCGCGCAGTAGTATTTTCAACTTTCGCTTTACTTATCCACAGGCCCGACAGTCCGACTGTCGGGCCTGTGGTGTGTCATAGACCCGTACGCCGAGGAGCCGCGGCGTACGGTGCCCGGCCGGGTGCCGAGTCGGTATCGAGCCAGTCGCGTGTCGAGTCAGGGGAGGCCCGGTGGGCAAGCCGAAGGTCGTACTGGGGGTCAGCGGCGGCATCGCCGCGTACAAGGCCTGTGAGCTGCTGCGGAGACTGACGGAGTCGGGCCACGACGTCCGTGTCGTCCCCACCGAATCCGCCCTGAACTTCGTCGGCGCGGCCACCTGGTCGGCGCTCTCCGGCCACCCCGTCTCCACGGAGGTCTGGGACGATGTCCACGAGGTCCCGCACGTCCGCATCGGCCAGCAGGCGGACCTGGTCGTCGTGGCCCCGGCGACGGCCGACATGCTCGCCAAGGCGGCCCACGGCCTCGCCGACGACCTGCTCACCAACACCCTCCTGACCGCCAGGTGTCCGGTCGTCTTCGCCCCCGCCATGCACACCGAGATGTGGGAGCACCCGGCCACGCAGGAGAACGTGGCGACACTTCGCCGCCGCGGTGCCCTCGTCATAGAACCGGCCGTGGGGCGTCTCACCGGCGTCGACACAGGCAAGGGGCGCCTGCCCGACCCGGCCGAGATCTTCGAGGTCTGCCGCCGGGTGCTGGCCAGGGGGGTGACGGAGCCCGACCTCGTCGGGCGGCACGTCGTCATCAGCGCCGGCGGAACCCGCGAGCCCCTCGACCCGGTCCGTTTCCTCGGCAACCGCTCCTCGGGCAAGCAGGGGTACGCGCTCGCCCGTACGGCCGCCGCGCGGGGCGCACGCGTCACACTGATCGCCGCGAACACCGGCCTGCCGGACCCGGCCGGCGTCGATGTCGTGCAGGTGGGGACGGCCGTCCAACTGCGCGAGGCCGTACTGAAGGCGGTCGCGGACGCCGACGCCGTGGTGATGGCCGCGGCGGTCGCGGACTTCCGTCCGGCGGCCTACGCGGCCGGAAAGATCAAGAAGAAGGACGGCGCGGACCCGGAACCCGTCGCCCTGGTCAGGAATCCGGACATTCTCGCGGAGATCTCGGCCGACCGCGCCCGGCCCGGCCAGGTGGTCGTCGGCTTCGCCGCCGAGACGGACGACGTCCTCGCCAACGGCCGTACGAAGCTGCGGCGCAAGGGATGCGACCTGCTCGTCGTGAACGAGGTGGGGGAACGCCGGACCTTCGGCGCCGAGGAGAACGAGGCCGTCGTGCTGGGCGCGGACGGCAGCGAGACCGTGGTGCCGCACGGGCCGAAGGAGGCACTGGCCGAGGTCGTGTGGGATCTGGTCGCCGACCGTCTGGAGTAAATCCGACCGGAATTCGTCCGGAAGCTGTCCGGAGTGAATGATTCCGTCGCCCCGGCACCGGTTCTGTCACTCCGGCAGGCCCCCGTACGTCCCCTTCCGTCCCGGACTTCGCGGCGTGGCGCCCCCTGGCGCACACCGCCGGGGATTGGGCAGAATGCCCGTGTCGCAGGCCACGACACTTCCGAGAGGCGAGACGGATGGGCCGATGGCAGAGTGCGACCGATAAACTGTTCTCGGACGACACCGGGCGCAGCTCCCGAGTCCGTCCGCCAATGATCAGCCAGCAGCCGCTGCAACCACAGGGAGCGTTGTGTCCCGTCGCCTTTTCACCTCGGAGTCCGTGACCGAAGGTCACCCCGACAAGATCGCTGACCAGATCAGCGACACCATTCTCGACGCGCTTCTGCGCCAAGACCCCACGTCCCGAGTCGCCGTCGAGACGCTGATCACCACCGGCCTGGTGCATGTGGCCGGAGAGGTCACCACCAAGGCCTACGCGCCCATCCCGCAACTGGTGCGCGACAAGATCCTGGAGATCGGCTACGACTCCTCGAAGAAGGGCTTCGACGGCGCCTCCTGCGGCGTTTCGGTCTCGATCGGCTCGCAGTCGCCGGACATCGCGCAGGGCGTCGACACGGCGTACGAGCAGCGTGTCGAGGGCGACGAGGACGAACTCGACAAGCAGGGCGCCGGCGACCAGGGCCTGATGTTCGGCTATGCGACGGACGAGACCCCGGAGCTGATGCCGCTCCCGATCCACCTCGCCCACCGTCTCTCGCGCCGGCTGTCCGAGGTCCGCAAGAACGGGACGATCCCGTACCTGCGCCCCGACGGCAAGACCCAGGTCACCATCGAGTACGACGGTGACAAGGCGGTCCGCCTGGACACGGTCGTCGTCTCCTCGCAGCACGCGAGCGACATCGACCTGGACTCGCTCCTCGCCCCCGACATCCGCGAGTTCGTGGTCGAGCACGAGCTGAAGGCCCTCCTCGACGACGGCATCAAGCTGGAGACCGAGGGCTACCGCCTGCTGGTCAACCCCACCGGCCGCTTCGAGATCGGCGGCCCGATGGGCGACGCGGGCCTCACCGGCCGCAAGATCATCATCGACACGTACGGCGGCATGGCCCGGCACGGCGGCGGCGCCTTCTCGGGCAAGGACCCGTCCAAGGTCGACCGCTCGGCGGCGTACGCGATGCGCTGGGTCGCGAAGAACGTCGTCGCCGCCGGTCTGGCCTCGCGCTGCGAGGTCCAGGTCGCGTACGCGATCGGCAAGGCCGAGCCGGTGGGCCTGTTCGTGGAGACCTTCGGCACGGCCAAGGTCGACGCCGAGAAGATCGAGTCCGCGATCACGACGGTCTTCGACCTCCGTCCCGCCGCGATCATCCGCGACCTCGACCTGCTGCGCCCGATCTACGCCCAGACGGCGGCATACGGCCACTTCGGCCGCGAGCTGCCCGACTTCACCTGGGAGCGCACGGACCGCGTGGAGGCACTGCGGAAGGCCGTGGGGCTGTAAGGCCTCCAGGTGACTGTTGATCGATCGTTGAGGCCCGGTGTCCCGAGAGGGGCGCCGGGCTTCGGCATGCCGGGAAATGGCCGGCGAGGGGCCCCGCGCGCTCGTACGTTGGTGATCTCCCGGTGCGCGGGCCGCGGTTACTTCGGTGGAGTGCGTCCCTCGGGCGTGCGGTGAATCTGGAATTTCGTGCCGCTGCCGGCTTGATCTCGGGAGTTCCGGCGCCGCCCGTTGTCAGTGGCGTTTGGTAAGAATGCAGGCGTGAGCAGCGACAACGGGCAGGGGAGTGGCGGGGCCGACGGGGCCCGAGGTGCCGAAGGTGCGCCGCCCGAGCAGCTTGCGTTGATCCGGGAGACCGTGCGGCAGGCCAAGGCGCCGCGGGCCAAGCCCCGGACCTGGCGAGGGGCCGCACTGGCCAAGGAACTGCCCGTCGCACGCGTGCTGGTCGACAAGGGTGTGCTGCATCTCGACCGGTACTTCGACTATGCCGTGCCCGAGGAGATGGACGCCGACGCCCAGCCCGGGGTGCGTGTCCGCGTCAGGTTCGGGGCCGGGCGGCACCGGGTGCGGGACGGGCGCCGTGAGGGCGGCGGGCTCATCGACGGCTTCCTGGTCGCGCGCCTCGCCGAGTCCGACTACTCCGGCCCGCTGGCCGCGCTGGCACAGGTCGTGTCGCCCGAGGTCGTACTGAGCGAGGAACTGCTCTCACTGGCCCGGGCCGTCGCCGACCGGTACGCGGGAAGCCTCGCCGACGTACTGCAACTGGCCGTACCGCCGAGGAACGCCCGGGCCGAGAAGGCGACACCGGCCGTGGCCCTGCCCGTCGCCGGGGCGCCGGACACCGGGTCCTGGCGGCGGTACGAGCGTGGGGGCGCGTTTCTTGAGGCGCTCGCCTCCGGGGGCGCGCCGCGTGCCGTGTGGAACGCGCTGCCAGGGCCCGGGTGGAGCGAGGAGCTGGCGCGGGCCGTCGGCGCGACGCTCGCCTCAGGGCGCGGGGCCCTGGTCGTCGTGCCGGACGGGCGTGCCGTCGTACGGGTCGACGCCGCCCTGACCGCCGTTCTCGGGGAGGGACGGCACGCCGTGCTCACCGCCGACGCCGGACCCGAGAAGCGGTACCGGGAGTGGCTCGCCGTGCGGCGGGGTGCCGTACGGGCCGTGGTCGGGACCCGTGCCGCGATGTTCGCGCCCGTCCGGGACCTGGGGCTCGTCGCGCTCTGGGACGACGGCGACGACAGCCACAGTGAGCCGCACGCCCCGCAGCCGCATGCGCGTGAGGTGTTGCTGCTGCGGGCCGCGCAGGACAAGTGCGCGTTTCTGCTGGGCAGTTGGAGCTGCACCGTGGAGGCGGCACAGCTCGTCGAGAGCGGGTGGGCCCGGCCGCTGGTCGCCGGCCGGGAGCAGGTGCGGGCGGCAGCCCCGCTCGTACGGACCGTCGGCGACGGGGATCTCGCGCGGGACGAGGCGGCCCGGGCCGCCCGGCTNNCGCCCGGTGCCGGCACTGTGCCGGGCCGATGGAGGCACGGGACGCCGGGGCGCCCTGGTGTGCCTGGTGCGGGCGGGAGGAGACCGGCTGGCACTGTCCGGAGTGCGGCGGGCTCCGGCTGCGGGCGCAGGTGGTGGGCGCGCGGCGGACCGCCGAGGAGCTGGGGCGGGCGTTTCCGGCGGTGCCCGTGCGGACCTCCGGGCGCGAGCATGTGCTGGACACGGTGCCGGGGACGCCCGCGCTCGTCGTCAGCACGCCCGGCGCCGAGCCCGTCGCCGAGGGCGGGTACGCGGCTGCCCTGCTGCTGGACGGGTGGGCCATGCTCGGGCGTCCCGACCTGCGGGCCGGGGAGGACGCGCTGCGGCGCTGGATGGCGGCTGCCGCGCTCGTCCGGGGGCAGGGCGTGCGCGGGGAGGCGGCACCGGGCGGAACGGTTGTCGTGGTCGCCGAGCCCACGCTGCGGCCGGTGCAGGCGCTGGTGCGCTGGGATCCCGTGGGGCATGCCGTGCGGGAACTCGCGGAGCGCGCCGAACTGGGGTTCCCGCCAGTGTCGAGGATGGCGTCCGTGGCCGGGACGGCGGAAGCCGTCGCGGGATTCCTCGCCG
>NZ_LIQQ01000106.1 GCF_001418565.1 Streptomyces graminilatus
TTCCGACCGGGATGCCGGCGCTCTCCTCGGAGGCGCCGGCATCCCGGTCGGAACGGCTTGCGGGTCGGTCAGTTCGTCGTGCGGAAGGTGGCGTCGGCGCGTTCGGTCGCGGTGGCGATCGGGTCGAGGCGCAGTTCGTAGGCGTAGTGGCGGATGTAGTGGTCGGGGTGGTTGACCGATTGGTACGACGACCAGGCCGGGTCGGCGAGCCCGGCGACCCTGCGGAAGGTGGCGTCCTGGGCGAACTGGGCGCTGCCGTCGTTGCGGACGAGCTGGAAGTCGTAGTTGAAGTGGCGCAGGTAGTAGCCGGGGTAGTTCACCGACTCGAAGGAGACGGTGCCGGTGCCCGCCAGGCCGGGGCGCGGCCGGAACCGGGAGTCGTCGGCCGGGTTGACGTTCGGGTCGATACGGGCGTCGAAGTTGCTGTGCCGGACGTAGCGGTCCTGGAAGTTGTACGACTGGAGCCGCTGGGCGGGGGTGTTGGGCCAGCGGGCGAGCAGCCGGGTCTCCTCGGCGGACGTCAGGTTCAGGATCCAGCCGTGGCGCTTCTTCGTGCCGCCCATGTTGTAACTGGCCGACGACTGCCTCTGATAGGCGGCGGGGTTGGACGGGTCCGTCGTCAGGACGGGCATGTAGCCGCCCGACGAGGCGTACTGGTCGAGGTAGAGGCCCCACTTGTTGGTGCCGTTGAACTTCATCCACATCGGGCCCTCGACCTGCGAGCCGGTGAGGCCGATCCCGGAGAGGTCACCGAGCCTGGTCCACGTCCCGAGGACCGAGTTGCTGCCTTCGAGCGTGATCTGGCCGTCGCCGGAGGCCCGTACGTAACGGTAGTTGCCGACTCCGGACGGTACTTCGACGATCTGGGTGTCGATGATGCCCTGGGTGCCGGGGCGGTCGATGTAGAGCTGCGGGGTGGTGATGCTGCGGAAGTCGGTGGTGCGGGCGTAGTAGATGCGGTGCTTGAGTACGCCGTTGAGGGTCGCGTTCGTCGCCCAGTAAAGGATGTAGTCGTTGGTGGCCGGGTTCCAGATCGCTTCGGGCGCCCAGGCGTTGCGGCCGTCGGGGATGGCGCCGGCGACATTGAGCAGCCACGGCTCCGACCAGTTGACCAGGTCCGTCGACTCCCACACCACGAGGTTGCGGCTGGCGTTGTTCACGGCCTGGTCCCAGTTCTGGCCGCAGTCGATGCACAGGTCGGTCGCGATGATCCAGTACTTGCTCCCGTCGGGAGAACGCACCACGGCGGGGTCGCGCACCCCGCGCGTGCCGACCGTCGAACGCAGCGTCATTCCACCGCCGTTGAGGTCGTTCCAGTGCACGCCGTCGGTGCTGTGCGAGAAGTAGAGCTGCTGCCCGGTCGCTCCCTCGCCGATGAAGTGCGCCATGAGGTAGCCGGGATCGGCGGCGGTGGCCCGCTGTGGTGCGGCCAGGGACTGGCCGGTGAGGAGGAGGCACGCGGCGAGCAGTATCGCCGCCAGCCGTGCGCGAAGCGCGGACATGGCCGACATGTACGTCTCCTGTCGTTCCGTGGGGGGAAAGGGGAGGTGGCCCGGTTGTCGCGCGATGCGGGAAAGGTGGGGTGCGGGTGCCGAGTTCCCGTGCGTCCGGGGCGAGTTGTCCGATAAGTCGAACGATGTTCGTGAAGTCGGGCAGACGCTAAGTCCGGGGAGCGGGAGGCGTCAATACCTCCGACGTTCATGAACCGGGGGGCCCGGGAAGGCGGTTGAGGGGTCGGCCCTATAGGTTTCCGAAATGTTTCGGGTGGCGTGTGAGAAGTATTGACACCCGCATGGCCGACTCTTACCTTCCCTTCAAGCGAACCGGTTCGACGCCGAAATGCCCATCCACTCGGGGTATTTGACTCGATCGGTCCACTTTTCGTCACGAGTGAAGTGAACCGGTTCGCTCGAAGGAGGAGTACCGTGATCCATCGCCGCCCGAAGCCGTGGTTAGCCGGCGCGCTGGCACTGCTCACCGCGCTGGCCTGTGCACAGGGACCCGCGTCCGCGACAGACGGCCGCCCCTACACGAACCCCCTCAAGCCGGCGAAGGGCGCCGATCCCTGGCTGGAGTACTACGACGGCGACTACTACCTCGTCACGACGACGTTCACCGGTGTCCTGGGCATGCGGAAGTCGCCCACCCTCGCGGGCCTCGCCACCGCTCCCAACGTGCAGATCTGGTCGGACACGACCCCCACCCGCAACTCCAACATCTGGGCCCCGGAGATCCACTTCTCCGGCGGACACTGGTACCTGTACTACAGCGCCGGGCAGAGCGGCACTCCGTGCTGCGGGGCGGAGGGCACCCAGCGCACGCATGTCCTGGAGAGCGCGGGCACGGACCCGATGGGCCCCTACACGTACAAGTCGATGATCACCGGCTCCGAGCTCTACCCGGCGAACTGGCTGATCGACGCGAGCGTTCTGCGGGTGAACGGCCGGACGTACCTCGTGGGCAGCGGGAGGACCAGTGGCAGCATGCCGCCCAGCCTGGTCATCGCCGCGATGAGCAACCCGTACACCGTCAGCGGGAGTTGGAGCGTCATCTCAAAGCCGACGCTCGGCTGGGAGACCCGGGGCGCGCCCGTCAACGAGGGCCCGGAACCTCTCCAGCGTGACGGCCGTACGTTTCTCGTCTACTCCGCGAGCGCCTGTGACACCCCCGACTACCAGTTGGGCCAACTGGAACTGACCGGCACCGACCCGCTGAACCCCGCCGCGTGGACGAAGAAGCCGTCGCCGGTCTTCCACCGCGATGACGCCGCCGGCGTCTACGCCCCCGGCCACAACGGCTTCTTCACCTCGCCCGACGGCACCGAGAACTGGATCGTCTACCACGCCAACGACAGCGCGAACGGCACCTGCGGCAACGGCCGTACGACCAGGGCCCAGAAGTTCACCTGGAACGCCGACGGCACACCGAACCTCGGCACGCCCCTGGCCGTCGGCACCACCCTGCCGGGTCCCTCCGGGGAGACGGCGGCCACCCCGACCGCGTACACCCTGGTGAACCGCAAAAGCGGCAAGTGCCTGGACGTGTCGGGCAACAGCGGCGCCGACGGCGCGAACATCCACCAGTGGACCTGCCACGGCGGCGCCAACCAGAAGTGGCGGATCGAGGACCTGGGCAACGACACCAACCGGCTGGTGAACGTGTCGAGCGGCAAGGTCATGGACACCGCGAGCTGCGGCACGGCCGACGGCACGGACATCCGGCAGTGGTCGTGGCTGAACAACAACTGCCAGAAGTACCGGTTGGTGTACACGGCCACCGGTGACTACGTACGGATCGTGAACGAGAACAGCGGCAAGGTCGCCGACGTCGCCGACTGCGGCACCGCCGACGGCACCGACGTACGCCAGTGGACCTGGCTGAACAACGACTGCCAGCAGTGGCGGCTGGTGCCGGTCGGCTGACCGCTGTCGGTCGTCGGCCGACAGTCGACGACCCTTGCTGCGCCGCGCGCAGCCCACGCTCGCCCCGGGTACCCCCTGCCCGGGCGTCACCCACCCCCCTCTGGAGACCTCGTGCGTATATCCCGCAGACCTGACCTGCCCAGACGCGACGGCAGGCCCGGCTCCCCCGGAAGCCGCCGCCCGCGCAGGACCACCGCGCTCGCCGCGCTCCTCGCGTCGGTCGCCGCCCTCGCCCTGCCCGGCACCTCGGCGCGGGCCGCCGACACCACCGTGGCCGTCGACTTCGCCACGGCCGGGGGCGCCCCCACCTACCGGGCCTCGGGCACCCTCTACGGGATGACCGAGAACGGCTCGCTGCCCCAGGACCACTTCTACCGGGACATCAAGTGGAAGTTCATGCGGGCCGGCGGAGCCCAACTGGACAACCCCGGCGGCTGGGTCGCCGGCAAGTACGACCGCCGGTGGAACGCCACCCTGGCCCAGTACAAGCGCACCAAGGCGCTGGGCGGAACGTTCGTCCTGCTGCCGCACGACCTGTGGGGCGCCGACGGCACCAGCATCCCCACCTTCCCCGGTGACAACGGCGACTGGTCCCGCTTCGACGCCTTCTACGACCGGCTGCTCGGCGATGTGAAGGCCGCGGGCATGACCGACATCGACTGGGACATCTGGAACGAGCCCGAATGCCGCCAGTTCTGGGGCTCCGGCCAGCCGCAGTACCTGGAGATGTGGAAGCGCGCCTATCGCAAGATCCGCGCCGCCATCCCCGGCGCCGTCGTCGTCGGCGCGAGCGGTTGCAGCAAGCCCTCGACAGGCAACACCTGGTGGAACACGTACCTCGACTACGTGAAGGCGAACAACGTCGCCCCCGACATCTACAGCTGGCACGATCTGCCCGGCGACCCGGTCGTCGACAGCAACGCCATCAACTCGATGCTGGCGGCGCGGTCGATGACGACGAGCCGTCCCTTCCAGGTCAACGAGTACGGCAACGGCGACGAGCAGAATCCGGGCCGGGGCGGCTGGTACATCTCGCGGCTGGAGCGTGCGGGCGTGGACGGCCTGCGCGCCAACTGGGCGTCGGCGGCCAATCTGCACGACTTCGAGGCGAACCTGCTGACGAAGTCGGGCAGTCAGTACCTGCCGCTGGGGGAGTGGTTCCTCTACCGCTACTACGGCTCCCAGACCGGGAACGTCGTGAAGGTCACGCCCGGTGCGAACACCGACGGGCTGGCGACGAAGGACAACTCCGCGCGGAACGCGAAGATCCTGCTGGGCAGCAACGGCAACACCGGCACGGTCACCGTCGCCCTCAACCGTCTCGACACCACCTCGGTGGTGGAGAACGGCCGGGTCCGGGCGGTAGTCCAGCGAATCCCGAACAACGGCGGCGGTGCCGTGACCGGACCGGTCACCGTCTCCGACCGGACCCTGTCCGTCGGCGGCGACTCGGCCTCGGTGAGCGTGCCGTGGACCGACTCCAAGGACGGCTACACGGTCACCCTGCTTCCGCCGTCGAACACGACCGTCTCCACGGTCGCGGTGGCGCAGCACAGCGGCCAGTGCCTGGACGACACCAACCTCAGCACGGCCGACGGCACCCAGTACCAGCAGTACTCGTGCGAGGGCGGCTACCAGCAGATGCTGGACCTCAAGCCGGTCACCGGCCGGGCGAACACCTACACGGTGGTCAACGAGCTGAGCGGCAAGTGCCTGGACGTCGCGGGCGCGTCCACGGCCGACGCCGCCGCCGTCATCCAGTACACCTGCAACGGTGCCGTGAACCAGATGTTCACCCTCAACCCCGTCACGGCGCTGGGCAACAGCAAGGACTACCAGCTGGTCGCCGTCCACAGCGGCAAGTGCGTGGACGTGAACGGGAACTCGACCACGCCCGGCGCGAAGCTCCACCAGTGGACCTGCGACCCGGCGAGCGTCCTCAACAGCAAGAAGAACCAGATCTGGCGCCTCCAGGGCATGGGCTGACCGTCGTACCCACCCCCGCGCCGCCCGCGCGTCGGGCGGCGCGGTGCATCCCGGGCCGGGGTCAGGACGTCAGGACCTTCTCCTTGGCGTGCTGGAACTCCGTCTCGGTGATGACGCCCCTGCTCTTCAGATCGGAGAGCTTCTTCAGCTCGTCGGCAGTGCCGGCGGAGGCCGACGGGCTCGGCTGGTAGTACGCGTCGAGCGACGCCTGTCGTGCCCTGGCCGCCTCGTGCTCGCGCCTGCCCATGTCACGGCCCCGGGCGATCAGGTACACGAAGATGCCGACGAACGGCAGGACGACCACGAAGACGGTCCACCCCGCCTTCCCCCAGCCGCTCATCGAGTCGTCGCGGAAGACATCGACGATGACGCGGAACAGCAGGACGATCCACAGGATCCACAGGAAGATCCACATCAATGTCCAGAACGCGCCCAGCAGGGGATAGTCGTAGGCCAGATACAGGTTGCCGCTCATGGTCGTCCTCCTGCCCGTGCCGTGCCTCGCGGCGCGGCGGTGGTCCCGGGTCGCCCGCCGCACTACGAGTGCAGGGCGCGGACCCGGCCGGTGTGTACGGCGTCGGTGAGTGCCTGGTGGTCGCGTTCGTTCTGGTCCGCGTAGTGCTCGGCGAAGACGGCGAGGGCACGGTCGAAGGAGTCGCCGCCGCCGAGATAGGCGCCGATGGCGATACGGTCCCCGGACCGGGCGTGGGCGCGGGCGAGGGTGGCGCCGCAGAGCTCGCCGAAGACGCGCATGTCCTTGGGGGTCATGAGCTGGGGTGCGGCGATGCCCTTCCAGTCCCGCAACTGGCGTACGTAGAAGTCGCGTTGGCGTCCGTCGATGCCCCTGACGCGGGCCCAGCCGAGAAAGATGTCACTGGCGGCCTGCATGAGACGCTGCCCGGCGACGACCCGATGGCCCTGGTTGTCGTAGGCGCTCGCCCCCGCGAACGGGGCCAGCACGGACCGGTCGGCCTCCTTGGCCTGGAGCAGCAGCGGATCCTCGTCGTCCCGGCCGAGCAGCAGCATGATCCAGCAGCGGGTGCCCACGCTGCCGACCCCGACCACCTTGCGGGCCGTGTCGACGAAGCGGAACTGGTGCAGCAGATGGCGGCGGTCCGATTCCAGGCTGTGACCGTAGAGCTCGATCAGGTCGCGCAGTTGTTCTTCCAGGGCTTCGCGTTCGACGTCCGGCAGCAGGTCCTGGAGGGGCACGATCAGGGGCGGGTCGGGGGCGATCCGGCGTTCGCCGTCCACCACTCGCGTCAGCTTCTCGAACGCCTGGACGCTGTCGCGGCCACGTGCCTTGGTCATGGCCCGCCGGGCGCGCTCGCGGGCCGCCGCCCCCACCTTCCGCTCGGCCATCTCCCACAGCGCGTCCGCGTCGGCCTTGGCGTACCAGACGGTGAGGTTGCCCAGGCCGGCGAAGAGGCGCATCCGCTCGCGGTAGGACCGTACGGTGGTCCGTACGACGGTGGCCCGCTCGGCGTCCGTGAAGCCGTTCTCGCGTCCGGCGATGGCCAGGCTGGCGGCGAGCCTCTTGACGTCCCACTCCCAGGGGCCCGGCAGGGTCTCGTCGAAGTCGTTGATGTCGAACATCAGGTGCCGCTCGGGCGAGCCGAGCAGCCGGAAGTTGAGCAGATGGGCGTCCCCGCACAGTTGGGCGGTGAACCCCGAGCGGGGAGTGTCGGCCAGGTCACCGGCCATGATGGCGGCGGCGCCCCGGTAGAAGCGGAACGGGGACTCCAGCATCCGGCCGTAGCGGATGGGGATGAGTTCCGGCAGCCGGGTGGCCGACTGCGCCTCGACGACGTCCACCGGGTCCGGACGTTTCACGGACGGCTGGTACTCCTCGTGCGCCGAGCGAGGTGCGTCCTTTCGCGCGGCCCGGCCCAGCGCGGCCCGCTCCTTCGGATGCATTCCGCCGTTCGTGTCGAGCACGACCATCACGCCTCCTCCAGAACGGAGTCCCGCTTCCCGGGGGGACCTTTGCCCCGGTCCGGTCCCGTTTTCGGCCTTCCCACCGTTCCACACCGCGCACCGGGCGGCATCTCGGAGGTGGAGAGGCGGCCCGTGCGGGGCGGACGAGCGGGACGGGCGAGCGGGATGGGCGAGAGGGATGGGCGAGCGGGATGGGCGAGCGGGACGGCCTGGTTCCGGCCGTCCCGCGCGGTCATGGCTCCGTCGTGGTGGGGTCAGCGGTGGGCGAACTGGACCCGGGTCGGCTGCACGACATTCGGGCGCACGGCGATCCCGTTGACGGTCAGTTGCTGTCCGTAGATGTCGGTGAGCCTGATCGACTTGCCGCATCCGCTGCCGCTGGGGGAGAGGAAGTAGTTGTAGCCGGTACGGGCGAGCTTGCGCCAGCCGCCGTTCACGCGGACCTCCAGGCGGGCGAGCGGGTTGCGGTGGCCGATGGCCTGGATGCCGCACCAGTACTGGCT
>NZ_LIQQ01000107.1 GCF_001418565.1 Streptomyces graminilatus
CCCCCTCCCCCTTCTCTTCCCCATCGACAGGCACGACGGGCACGACGGTCGAGCAGCGGACCCTGACGCTTCCGGTGTCGCCGGACACCGACACCGCCGCCGGGACGACGGTCCGTCAGCGCGGCTGGCAGTTGGCGCACTGGGCGGTGGCCAATTCCTCCGCGCTGCACATCCAGAACGTCACGTACGCGGGGCGCCGCTGGACGGCCGGCAACACCGACAGCGAGTGGCGCCCGGTCCCGGCGCCGAAGGCCACGGGCACGGAAGCCGCGAGGGGCACGGGCGCGGACACACACGTGGTCCGGATCGTCACCGCCGGGTAGTACGGGCAGGCGTACGGGATGTCACCCGGAAGGGTTACTCCTGGCCGGTCCTGGCGGGACTCCGTGCGGGTTTTCGCCGAGTCGCCTCCGCATCCGTGCGCTGTCCGTCGGAACCCTTGCGAACAAAGGGCTGTCACCCGTCATGAGGATTCACCCGACTTTCGGACCGGGCGCCTTTTGCCCGTTTTTATCCGCAGCCGATAATGCGACGCATTGCCAACTCTTTACGTCGGCGCGCCGAAACCTTCAGGGGCCTTCGAGCGGTAGTCACTGCGTCCGAGTCCGGACGATCAAGAGTCAACCGACACTCAGGAGCATCATGTCCCTCCCCCTGACCCGCCGGATCGCCCGTGCAGCACTGCTCGTAGCGGCGGGAGCGGCAGCCGGGGTCGGTACGGCCGGTGCCGCCAGCGCGGCGCCCGCCGGGCTGCCCGCCACCCCGAACCTCGGCGGCCTGACCGCCCTGGACACCGCCAACGTCGGCAACACCGTCGACGGCGCGACCCAGCACGTCACCGGTCTCGCGGGCAAGGCCGGCGGCGACGCGGTCACGAAGTCCGTGCCGAAGGCGGGCGACGCCGGTGACGTCGTCGGCGACACCGCGGCGACCGCCACGAAGGGCGGCCTGCCGACGGACGCGCTGCCCACGAAGGGCCTGCCGGGCACCGGCCAGCTCCCCCTTCAGGGCCTGCCGCTGGGCTGACCCGAGCAGCGGTGAACAGGTGATGGCGGAGGGGCCCGGGGATCTTCCCCGGGCCCCTCCGTCGCTCAGCAGACAGCCGCTCAACAGACAGTCGTACGGCTGACGGTCCTACGGCTGACAGTCGTACAGCGGACGAACGTCTCTACAGGCGGGCGACCGCCGCCGCCACGCGCTCGTCCGTCGCCGTGAGGGCCACGCGGACGAACGTCTCGCCCGCCGTGCCGTAGAAGTCGCCCGGCGCGACAAGGATGCCCAGGTCGGCGAGGTGGGCGACGGTGTCCCAGCAGGACTCGTCCCGGGTGGCCCACAGGTAGAGGCTGGCCTCGCTGTGCTCGATGCGGAAGCCGTGCCGCACCAGGGCCTCGCGCAGGGCCGTACGACGGGCCGCGTACCGATCGCGCTGCTCGCTCACGTGGATGTCGTCGCCGAGGGCGGCCACGACCGCCGCCTGGGTGGGCGCCGAGGTCATCATGCCGCCGTGCTTGCGGATCTCCAGCAGCGGGCCGAGGACCGCCGGGTCACCGGCGAGGAAGGCGGCGCGGTAGCCGGCGAGGTTGGAGCGCTTGGAGAGCGAGTGGACGGACACGATCCCCTCGTACGAGCCGCCGCACACGTCCGGGTGGAGCACGGAGACCGGGTCGGCCTCCCAGCCCAGCTCGATGTAGCACTCGTCGGAGAAGATCAGCACGCCGTGCTCGCGGGCCCAGGCGACCGTCCGCGTCAGCTCCTCCTTGCTCAGCACCCGGCCCGTGGGGTTCGAGGGCGAGTTGAGCCAGAGAAGCTTCAGGCCGGCCGGGTCCAGCTCGGTCGGGTCGTCGTAGACCTCGTACTCGGCGCGGGCCAGCCGGGCGCCGACCTCGTACGTCGGGTAGGCCAGGCGCGGGTACGCGACCCGGTCGCCGGGGCCCAGGCCAAGCTGGGTGGGGAGCCAGGCGACCAGTTCCTTGGAGCCGACGATCGGCAGGACGTGGTGGTGGGTGATGTCCCGGGCGCCGAGCCGTCGTTCGACCCAGGAGGTGAGCGCGTCGCGCAGTTCGGGTGTGCCCCAGACCGTCGGATAGCCCGGCGAGTCGGCCGCGTCGACCAGCGCTTTCTGGATCAGCCCGGGGACCGGGTCGACCGGCGTGCCGACCGACAGGTCGACGATGCCGTCCGGGTGCGCGGCGGCCGTCTTCTTGTACGGCTCCAGCTTGTCCCAGGGGAAGGTGGGGAGGCGGTCGGAGACTGCGGAGGACACGGTGACTGGCTCACTTTCGGGTACTTCGGGTACTTCGGGTACGTACACGCGTACGGCAAACGCCTCGGTCCCGTACGGCGATCACGGTCGGGGTGATCGTGCCGTACGGGACCGAGGCGGCGCGGGTTGTGCGGGCCGCTCTCAGCCGTTCTGCGGCGGGAGCGCGGCGATGAAGGGGTGATCGCGCTCGATCAGTCCCAGCTTGCTGGCGCCACCGGGCGAGCCGAGCTCGTCGAAGAACTCGACGTTCGCCTTGTAGTAGTCCTTCCACTCCTCCGGAGTGTCGTCCTCGTAGAAGATCGCCTCGACCGGGCAGACCGGCTCACAGGCGCCGCAGTCGACGCATTCGTCCGGGTGGATGTACAAGGACCGGGAGCCCTCGTAGATGCAGTCGACCGGGCACTCTTCAATGCACGCCTTGTCCTTGACGTCGACACAAGGCTGCGCGATGACGTAGGTCACGCTGTCGTTCCTCCTCGATAGGGCGCGGGCGAGCCGTCTTCAGGCTCCGCCACCTGGCGCGCGGGAGCGCGGCGTCGTCGATGCCCACCTCTAGTATCTCCGTTCCGGGGCAAGATCCATACAGGAGGGGTGAACTGACCTGTGGAAATCTCCGCGGCAGGACGTCTTGAGGTCCGCATCACTGCTGCTGACGTGGGCAAACGTGTCTCTGTTCGACGGCTGAACGCAGAAGCTCCGGGTACGGAGAGGTTCACCGACACGGTCGGTGTTCTCACATCATGGGACGAAAACGCCGGTGTGCTTCTGATCACACGGCGGGACGGTGAGCGCGTCCGGGTCGCGGAGGCGTCCCTGGTGGCGGGCAAGGTCGTCCCGGCGGCCCCCGCGCGACGCCGGGGTCCCGCCACCTCGTACGAGGAGCTGGCGCGGGTCTCCGCGCGGTCCTGGCGGCCGGTGGAGAGCGAGCGGCTGGGCGACTGGGAGCTGCGGGCGGCCTCCGGGTTCACCCGGCGGGCCAACTCGGTGCTGCCCCTCGGCGACCCCGGCCTCCCCCTCGACGAGGCGCTGACCGTCGTACGGCGCTGGTACGGCGAGCGCGGTCTGCCCGCCTACGTCCAGACCGCCACCGGCGCCGAGGGCACGCAGGAGCTGCTGTGCGCGGAGCTGGAGGAGCGCGGGTGGACGCGTGAGGTGACGGCCGAGCTGTGGGTCGGGGGGCTGGCGCCCGTCGCCGACCAGGGGGACACGGGTGGTGGCGGGGTGGTGCTGTCGAGGGAGGCCGACGAGGCGTGGCTCTCCCGGTATCAGCGCAAGGGGGTGAGCGAGGTGGCGCTCAGGGTGCTCGGGAGCGGGCCGTCGGTGTGGTTCGCGACCGTGCCGGGCGGCGAGGGCGAGCCGCCGGCCGCCATCGGGCGGTGTGTCGTGGACGGGCGCTGGGCCGGTTTCGGCGCCGTCGAGGTGGACCCCGCCCAGCGGCGGCGGGGGCTCGCTACGGCGGTGATGGCCGCGCTGGCCGAGCGAGCGCTGGAGGAGGGCGCGTCGGCCGCCTGGCTTCAGGTGGAGGCCGACAACGCGGCGGCGCGGGCGCTGTACGCGGGGACGGGGTTCGCGGCACATCACTCCTACCACCACTATCGATCCGTGTGAATCGGTCGGTCCGTCGATCGGTGTGAGAGGTCAGGGTCCTGTCATGCGTTTCCCTCATCCCCTGCCGAATCCTCCGGAGCCGGGACGCTCCGCCGAGCTGCGGCGGCTGTTCGCCGAGGAGGCCCGGTCCGAGCGGCCCGATCTGGCGACGCTGTGTCTGCTGATGGGCGCGGTCGCGGACCGGGCCCTCGACGACGCCGGGATCGACGGCGTCCACATGGAACTCGACCGGCTGGCCGGGCAGTTGCCGTTCCGGCCGGGCGGGCCGCACGCCTGGGCGACGGCCCTGCGCGAACTCCTGGGCGAGCGCCACGGGTTCGGTGGCAGCCCCGCCGACTACCAGCGGCTGGAGTCGTCGCTGCTGCACGAAGTGCTGGTACGGCGGCGGGGGTTGCCGATCCTGCTGTCCGTGGTGTGGATCGAGGTCGCGCGGCGGGCGGGGGCGCCGGTGCACGGGGTCGCGCTGCCCGGACACTTCGTCGTGGGGTTCGGCCCGCTCGACGAACAGGTGCTCGCCGATCCCTTCGACGGGGGGCGGGTGTTGAGCGGGGGCGACGCGGAGCTGCTGGTCGCGGGGGCCACCGGGGAGGCGCTGGACCCGTCGATGCTGGCGCCGGCGGATCCGCTGGATGTGGTGCTGCGGGTGCTGAACAATGTGCGGGCGTGGGGGGCGGCGCGGCCGGAGCGGTCGGAAGTCTCCCTGTGGGCGGTGGAGTTGGCGCTGCTGTTGCCTTCGCATCCGGCTCGGTTGCGGTACGAGCGGGCGCAGTTGCTGGTGCGGCGGGGGGAGTTTCTCGCGGGGGCGGCTGAGCTTGAGGGGTATGCGGAGGTGGTGTCCACGTTTGACCTGCCGTCGGCTGAGCGGATGCGGGGGCAGGCTCGGGCTGCTCGGGCTCGCCTCAACTGAATTCGCCTTGGCGCCATGGGGGTGCTGTGCGTTGTCGGGTGCGGGTGCGTTGTGGCTGGTCGCGCCCACGCGGCGGAGCCGCAAATAGATACAGCCCCGCGCCCCTAGGTGGGTGGCGGCGGCCCCTGTTGACAAGTCGCCCTGATGCCGACCCGGCGAAGGACCCTTACAGCCAGCCCTTTTCTCTCGCGATCCGGACCGCCTCCGTCCGATTCCTGGCCGTTAGTTTTTGGATGGCTGTGGAGAGGTAGTTGCGGACCGTGCCCTGGGACAGGTGCAAAGTGGACGCCAACTCCGCGTTGGTGGCGCCGTTCGCTGCCGCGCGGAGGATCTCGCGTTCGCGGTCCGTCAGGGGGTTGGCGCCGTCGGCCAGGGCGGCTGCCGCCAGGGTGGGGTCGATGACTCGCTCCCCGGCCAGCACTTTGCGTACCGCTTCGGCGAGTTGGGCGGCCGGGGCGTCCTTGACGAGGAAGGCGTCCGCGCCGGCCTCCATGGCGGTGCGGAGGTAGCCGGGGCGGCCGAAGGTGGTGAGGACGACCAGTTTCAGGGACGGGAACTCGCGGTGGAGCAGGGCCGCCGCCTCGATGCCCGTGGCGCCCGGCATCTCGATGTCCAGGAGCGCGACTTCCAGGTCGGGGTGGTCCCGGACCGCCGCCAACACCTCGTCGCCGCGCGCCACTTGGGCCACGACCTCGATGTCGGGCTCCAGGCCGAGCAACGCGGCCAGCGCCTCGCGGACCATCGACTGGTCCTCGGCCAACAGGACCTTGATCATGCGGCTCATGGACGGGATCCTACGTCCGCCGGGGTGGGCGCGGTGCTTGCGGGCACCCTCGCCACCAGGCGGAAGCCGTGCTTCGTACGGCCCGTCTCCAGGGAGCCGCCCGCCTTCTCCAGGCGCTCCGCGAGGCCGGTGAGACCGTTGCCGGGGGTGGCGGGCGAGCCGCCGCCGGAGCCGTCGTCCTCGACCGACAGTTCGAGGACCGGGCCGGCCAGGGTCTGCCGGTCCAGTACCTCCACCGTGCAGCGCCGGGCCCCGCTGTGCCGTACGACGTTCGTCACCGCCTCGCGCAGCGCCCAGGCGAGGGCGGCCTCGGCCTCCTCGTCGGCGCCGGTGGGGACCGGGTCGGCGGGCAGGGCGGCCGTGATGCCCGCCGCCGTCAACGCGACCTGCGCGCCCGCCAGTTCACCGGCCAGACGGGGGCGCCGGTAGCCGCTCACCGCCTCGCGCACGTCCACCAGGGCCTGGCGGCTCACCTGCTCGATGTCGGCGACCTGCTGGGCCGCCTTCTCGGGGTGGGCCGGGAGCATCCGGCCCGCCAGCTCGCTCTTCAGGGTGATCAGGGAGAGGGAGTGGCCCAGCAGGTCGTGCAGGTCCCTCGCCAGGCGCAGGCGCTCCTCGTTCGCCGCGAGCTGGGCGACCGTGGCCCGGGCCTCGCGCAACTCGATGGTCGTACGCACGAGTTGCCGTACGCCCGCCAAGGCCGCGCCACTGAGCAGGGCGGGTACGAGGATGTCGGCCAGGGAGGAGTGGCCGCCGGGGAGGGTCAGCGCGATGGCCGTCATCAGGGCCGCCGTGGCGGGGATCGCCCAGCGGGACATGCGCAGCGGCAGGGTGGCGCCGGCCGAACTGGCCACGTACACGAACAGGACGAGCCACTCGCGGCCGAGGCTGAGGACCAGGACGGTCGACTGGGCCGCGAGGACGGCCAGGGAGGCGATCACCAGCCGGGTCGTGTCGCCACGGCCCGTACGGAAGACCAGGGCCGCGTACCAGGCGACGAAGACCGTCAGGCCCAGCCAGCCGAGGACGCGTGCGCCCGTGCTGTGGCCGCCGTGGAGGAGGTCGCTGACCGGTGCGCCCAGGTAGAACAGCCAGACGCCGATCCACAGGGACTTCATCACCCGCCGTCTGGGGGTGTTCGGGCGCTGCCCGATGCCGACGGTACTCACGCCTTCAGCGTGTCCTTCCGGTACAGCCAGGCCGCGCCGCCCGCGAAGAGGACGAACGAGACGGCCAGGATCGCCACATCCTTCGCCTGCGGGGCGTCGCCCAGCTCGATGGACCGCCCCAGGGCAGCGTACGCGTGCGTGGGAAGCCACTTCGCGATGTCCTGCAGCCATTGCGGGAAGGTCGTCGCGGGCATCCAGAGACCGCCGAGCATGGACAGGCCGAAGTAGAAGATCATCGTGATCGGGCGGACCGCGTCCCCGGTCGCCAAATAGCCGATGGCGACCCCCAGGGCCGCGAAGACCAGGCTGCCGACCCAGATCGCCCCGGTCAGCGCCAGCCACTGCCAGGCGTCCAGGCGTACGTCCTTCACCGCGGCCGCAACGAGGAAGACGATCATGATCGAGGGGAGGCTGCTCACGGCCGCGCCCGCCGTCTTGGCGAGCACATAGCCCCGGCCGGGCAGCGGGGTCAGCCGCAGTTGCCGTACCCAGCCGCTCTCGCGCTCCTTGGCGATGCGCTCGCTGTTGCCCAGCAGGACGGCCGTGAGGGCGCCGAAGGAGGCCATGGAGACCATGAAGAAGGTGGGCAGGCTGAGACCGGTGTCCCCGACCTTCGTGGTGGAGTCGGCGCTGCCCGCGATCAGCAGGAACAGCGCGGAGGGGTAGATCACCGAGAAGAAGAGGAACTTGCGGTTGCGCAGGGCCCGGGTGATCTCGAGTCGGATGAGGTCGTTCATGAGGTGCGTGCCTCCTCGGCTGCGGCGGTGAGGGTGACGAACGCCTGTTCAAGGCCCAGGCCGGCGACTTCGAGGTTGCGCGGGTAGAGGCCGAGTGCGTACACGGCGTTGACGGTCGCGTCGGCGTCGGAGGACTGGATGCGGACCGTCTGGCCCGACACGTCGAGGGCGGTGAGGAAGGGCAGGGCACGGAGCACGGCCTCCTCAATCACGGTTTCCATGTCGAAGGAGATCCGGCGGGCGCCCGCCTTCGCCTTGATCTCGGCGGCCGTGCCGTCGGCCAGCAGGCGGCCCCGGTGCAGGACGAGGACGCGGTCCGCTATGGCGTCCGCCTCCTCCAGGTAGTGGGTGGCGAACAGCACGGTCCGCCCCTGGTCGGCCTGTTCGCGCATGGTCGCCCAGAAGGCCTGGCGGGCGGTGACGTCCATGCCGGTCGTGGGCTCGTCGAGGACGATCAGGGCGCTGTCACCGGCCGTGGCGAGCGCGAAGCGGACGCGCTGTTCCTGGCCGCCGGACAGCTTGTTGACCTTGCGGTCGGCCAGCTCGGTGATCCCGGCCCGGGAGAGGACCTCGCCGACGGGGAAGGGGCGCGGGTGCAGTGCGCAGACCAGCGACACGAGTTCGCGGACGGTGACCTCGTCCATCAGGCCGCCGCTCTGCAGCATGGCACCGACGTGCCCGCCGACGATGGCGTCCCTGGGGCTCCGGCCGAGGACGCGGACCGTACCGCTGTCGGGCTGCTTCAGGCCGAGGAGCAGGTCAAGGGTGGTCGACTTGCCGGCGCCGTTCGGGCCGAGGAGGGCGACGGTCTCTCCGGGCCGGAGGGTGAGCGAGAGCCCGTCGACGGCCCGTACCTCGCCATAACTCTTGGTGACCTGGTCGAACGCGACCACTGGGGTGGTTTCCATGCACCCATCGTCTCCGCCGGCCCGGCCCGCCCGGCAGTGCCGGTGATCCTGACTGGCGGATGACAGATGTCATGCACGCGGGCCCGTACGCCGGTGGGGCGCCCGAAGTCTCCGGGCGCCCCACTGACGTACGTGCCCTTTAAGGAGCGCGGGGAACTGCGCGACAAGCCCCCACCGGGCCCGCGGCCAAAGAACCGCACACCCAGGCACCCTGCGGAGCGCTCAGCTCGGATCGGTCACGATGACCCCGACCCGGTCGGTCGTACTGACCAGCGCCGGACGCAACGCACCGATGACATCCTCGACGGTGGCCGGCGTCTTGTTGCCGTTGCCGCGAGCGATCAGCACCTGGCTGAACGTGGACCCGTACAGCTCCTTGAGCGCTTCCTTGTCGTACGCCTCGACGAGCGTGCCGTTCACCGGCTTCACCTGAAGGAACTTCCACAGGGAGTTCTTCGGGCTGAACTTCACCTCGGCCGTGCCGGTGTCCGCGCGGACGGTGACCTTCGCGGACATCGCCGGGATGGCGAACTTCTTCATCATCCGGTCGACCTCGGCGTTCGAGATCGTCGGCTCCTGTGCCTTGGTGGGCACCTGGACCGGCGTACTCGTGCCGTTCTCCACCTGGCCGCGGTAGGCGTCCTCGACCGACTTGGCGGCAGCGGCGGCGTCGATGCCCTTGCCCGCCTTGCCGTAGACGGCGACGGCCTTGCCGGACTCGAACTTGATGGTGCCGTCGCTCGACGAGGTGGCCCCGCCGGCCTCCAGCTTGAGCGCGGCGGCCAGCTTCTCCTCGTCGACCGGCATGACGGGTTCGACGACCCGCTGCTGCCCGAAGAGCGAGCCGATCACCGACACCGGGTTGTAGTCGCTGCCGGCCGCCGCCCGGACCGTGGCCTGGGTGTCGAACTGGAGCCCGGCCTGGTCCGGCTTGAGCTCGACCGTCCTGCCGTCGACGGACAGCTTCAGCGCCTGGTTCATCCGGGCGCCGAAGGCCGCGTCGAGCTTCTTGACGGCGTCGTCACGGGTGCCGCCGCCGATGTCGACGCCGAACACGGTGGTGCCCTTGGGCACGTCGGAGTGGTTCATCAGCAGCCCGGCGCCGTACACGCCACCGCCGATGGCGACGACACCGACGAACAGCAGCGTCAGCTTGCTGCGGCCCTTCTTCTTCGTCTTCTTGCCCTTGGGCGCGGCAGCGGCGGGCGCGCTCGGCGACACCGGCTCGGGCGCCTTCGGCGGGGTGTGCGGCAGCGGCCCGTCGGAGTGCGTACCCGGCCCGAACGGGGAGTTCGCGCCCGCCGGGAACGGGGCGTTCCGGTCGGTCGGGACGACGGGCATGGCGCTGGTGAGGGTGGAGCTGGAGACGTTGTCGACCGAGCCGCCGTAGCCGCCTGCGCCCGGGTCGGGGAGGTGCTTCTGCGGGGTCAGGACCGCGGTGTCCTCGCTGAGTCCGCCGACGAGGCCGCCCGTGCCGTCACCGGGGAAGGGCGGGACGACCGGACCGTCTCCGGTGACGGGACCTCCGGTCGGGCCGACGGGCCCGCGTCGGCCGGGGCCACCGGGCCCGCCGGGTGCTCCGAAGCCGTTCTGCCCGTTCTGCCCACTCTGGCCGTTCTGACCGTTGGACCCGTTCGGGCCGCCGAAGTCACTGAAGTCGCCGAAGTCGTGGGGCCCGGTGAAGTCGTTGTCGGCGGCGAAGTCGTGCTGCGGGCCGGGCCCGAACCCGTTGCGAGGCCCACCGAAGCCGTTCTGGCCACCTGGGCCACTCTGGCCGTTCTGGCCGTTCTGCCCACCCGACCCGACCTGCCCACCCTGCGTGCCCTGCCCGCCGCCCTGCCCGTTGTCCGCGAAGTAGGGCAGATCGTCGATGCGCGGCTCGCCACGGCCGTCGGCAGCCCCGCCCAAAGCATCGGAACCAGCGGCAGGAGCCGGAGCGGGAGCAGGACCAGAGCCAGGGCGGCCCTGGGTACGGGGGTTGGCGGCCGACGGGTAGCCGGACGTGGCCGTCGGGGCCGCCCCGGCCGCCAGCGCGGACACGTCGAAGGATCCGGTGCCGCCACCGTGCCCCGGCGCCACGGGACCGGCGCCGGTGGCACCGGGGAGCCCGGCACCCTTCGTACCGCCGCCCCTGGTGGATGCACCGGCGGCGCGGGGGCCGCCCGCGTTGCCGGCGGCGCCCATGACGCCCAGACCGGGGCGCGAAGAGCTCGTGGAACCGCCGTTGTTGGGACCGCCGGGGCGCGAGACGCCCACGGGGCCGGTGCCGTTGGGACCGCCCGGACGGGCACCCACTGCCACAGGGCCCGAAGCGCCGGGCAGACCGGCCCCGTTGGTCGCGCCGCCGCCCGGTGTGCCCTTGGGGGCGCCGGCCTTGCGCGGGGCGAACCAGTCGCTGGTCTTCTCCCCGGGCTGGGGCGACGACTCGGCGGACGGCTCGGCGGCACCGTTGGCCACGGGCGCGCCCGGCGTTCCGCCGTCGCCTCCCGTGCCCGTGCCGGGCCGCGCATGGGACCCGGTCTCCTCGGCGGACTCGGTCTCCGCGACGGGCGTACGCATGACGACCGGCGGAATCGGCCGGGATCCGGGGATGTTGATCCGGATCCGGGTCGTCAGCGTGGTCTCGGTCTTGGGCCCGTCCGGCTCCACGGCCGCACGGCCCGCGTCCGCACCACCGTCGGACGCCATGGGCGTGCCGTACGGCGGTGTCCCCGAGGGGTAGGCGGCACCTCCGCGCCCGTTGGGCCCGGAGGACGGACTGTCAGTTTCACGACTCAAGGCAGGTTCTCCCGGTTGGCTCCGCCGCCCGACGCGACCTCACGCGGACAGCTCGGCGGCGCGCACCACCATACTGGCCGCGTCCGGCGCGTATCCCACGACCGCTGGAGAAACCGTCACCGGACCCCCACGCGGTTGCGGCGGCGAAGTAGTACGTCACTTGCCAAGTCGGACGGCGGGACCGTCCGGTTGCCCCGTCCGGGCGAGGGTGGCACACATCACAGCGACGGCCATCCCGCCAAGAAGGAAGAGGTAGGAGCCGACTCCCGCGGCGAAGAGGAAGTCGCCCTCCGGGCGGCTGGCGGTGAGCAGGATGACGGCGACCATCCAGCCGACCACCGGCGCGACCGCCCCGGCGCGCGTGCCGACGGCACGCGCCCCGCCGAGGAACAGCCCGGCCGCTCCGCCCAGCGCGAGCAGCAGCCCGCCCGGGAACCAGGCGGCCTGGAGAAGCGCGCCCGCGGCCCCGACGAGGGCCCCGAGGACGAACAGCCCCAGGTAACCCGCCGCCCGCCCCGGGGAGGGCGCGCCAAGCGGCTGGGCCAGCAGACCGCCACCACCGCGCACGGGATTTCCGTTTGCACTCATCGCGCACCACCCTCCGCGCTCACTGCGATCCCGTCGAACAGATCGATCTCACGCACAGCAATACGCTCGGCACCCGCACCGTGCTCACCACTCACATCACGCACCAACTCGTAATACTCATCGGTGAAGAGCGGCTGGGCCTGCTGGTTGGAGAGGGCGAACCAGGGCTCGGCCACCTCGATCTGCGTGGCGTGGGCACGCATGGCGGCGGCCTTGGCGGCGGCGTACTCAGTGCCGTCGATGAGGGTGGTGACGCGTTCCGCGTCCACAACACCCGGTACGTCGCCGATGGCAGCGGCCTTGGGGAAGGGCAACCCGGGCAGCGCCTCCCGCAGAAGCGCGAAGCCTTCCTCGGCGACCGGTCGGGGTACCCGATTCCAATAGACCTTTGCGACGCTCCAGCCGGCGGCGTCGGCAAGTTCCACGGCGCGCATGGTGACGCGGTGGGCCTGGATGTGGTCGGGGTGGCCGTAGCCGCCGTCCGGGTCGTAGGTGACGACGACCTGCGGGCGGACCTCAAGGATCACCTCCACGAGGTGCGCGGCGGCCTCGTCGACGTCCGCCTGCCAGAAGCAGCCGGGGTCGTCGTTGTCGGCGAGCCCCATCATCCCGGAGTCCCCGAACCGCCCGGCCCCGCCGAGCAACCGGTGATCATCGACGCCAAGGGCACGCATGGCGGCCCCCAGCTCACTCAACCGGTACTCACCGAGGGCGGCACCACTGAGATGCGCGAGCCCGGGCGGAATGACCTCGCCCAGCTCCCCGAGGGTGCAGGTGACCAGGGTGACCAGGGCACCCTCGGCCGCGTACTTGGCCATGGTCGCGCCGTTGTTGATCGACTCGTCGTCGGGATGCGCGTGCACCAGAAGCAGACGCCGGTCGGGCAGTTCCGTCATGGGACCAGCGTACGAGGCGGCGCGGCGCAGGTCGGATGCGCCCTGGCCACGCTCAGGAGGCATCGTCCCGGTAGCGCGGCAGTCCGGTGGTCGGGATCGTCCAGTCGGCGATGGTGACGTCCTCGCCGTAGACGAAGTCCTTCCGGGTGGCGTAGCGGGGGCCGCCCGGGGTGGGGTGGATGTCGGTGAGGACGGCGCCGGTGCCGGTGCGGGGGTCGAAGATCGCGTAGACGGGGATGCCGATCAGCGGGTAGTCACGCATCTTGGTGACCCAGTCGTTGGCCGGGTTCGAGCTGGATACGACCTCGATCGCGGCGATGAGAGTACGGGGATCGAACGCCCCCTCCCCCTCCATGTCCGTCCCGGCGATCAGCATCACGTCGGGGTGACGCAGGACGCCTTCGGCTGCGTCCTCCACATCCGGGACCCCGCTGTGGGCCACGAGCCCTTCCTCCGGCATGACCTGCTCAAGGCGTCTCCGGAGAAGCGCCACGGTCAGTTCGTGGGGCCCGTTGGGCCGCACGAGGTCATGGACGATCCCTTCCTTGGTGATCTCGAATCTGCCCGGAAGGGTGTCGTCGATCGCCCGCACGAGGTCCCGCATGGCTCGGTACCGGTGGGAACCGCTTGGCTGTGCACTGTCCGGACCGGTACCCATCGCACTCACTCCTCGTCACCTTTGCGCCGGGGCAGCCGCCGGCAGACCGGACCGACAGTCCCGGCACCGACCGGGCTCGGGCGACCGGAAGGCACGCTCGCAGCCGTCGCAGTTCTGGAGGACATGCCGGACGGCCGAGGACACGACAGGCGGCCCGGCCGGTGCCCGGTACGGCGCCGGGGGCGGTAGCTGGGCGGCGAGTCGGTGCGCCAGGAAGGCGGCCGGGCGGCGCATGCCTTCGGGTGGCAGGTCGCTGACCAGCGCGTGTCGTACGGCGGTGACGCTGACGTCCCGCTCCAGCCAGGCGGCGACACCGGGCGCGAGGTGGGCCGTGTCGCAGGCGGACAGCAACAGGTCGGGGTCGAGGCGGCGAAGACCGACGAGTAGATCGGTGGCTGCCTGGAGGAGCCCCGGCCCCTTGTACGCGGGCTGCGGTACGGCGGGGAGGGGTTTGCGCGGGGTGCGCTTCTTGGGCGGGCCGGGGCTCCTCCAGGC
>NZ_LIQQ01000108.1 GCF_001418565.1 Streptomyces graminilatus
GAACTGCGCGACAAGCCCCCACCGACCCGCAGAGACGCGAGTGCCCAAGCCAACGGGTCAAGCGGACCCCGGGTCCTTGAGATCCCGCCCGGCTGGCGCGCCCTTTTCAGGGGCGCGGGGAACTGCGCGAAAAAACCTCAGCCATCCGCGCATACCCCGCATCACTGGGATGCAAGTGATCCCCGGAGTCGTACTCCACCCGAAACCGCCGCGGATCGTACGGATCCCGCAACGCCTCGTCGAAGTCGACGTACGTGTCGAACACCCGCCCACCCCGAATCTCCGCGTTCACACCCTGCCGCAACGCCTCCGTGGTCGCCGAGTACCCGTGGAACCCCCCGAACGGCATCAGCGTCGCCCCGACCACCTTCAGCCCCCGCCCCCGCGCCTCGGCGACCAGCTCACGCAGCCCGGCGACGATCGAGGACGCCCGCAGCGCCTTGGGATCACGGGCACGCAGGATGTCGTTGACACCGAGGTCGATCACGACGACCCGGACGTTCGTACGACCGAGCGCGTCCCGCCCGAACCGGCTCAGCCCGCTGGCGTTGGGCGCCGGAGTGCCCGTACCGCCGGGCCGCAGGACGCGGTTGCCGCCGATGCCCTGGTTGACGACGCTGTAGCGGGGCACGTCCGCGCCGGACTCGGCCGCCGCGTGCAGCCGGTCGGCGAGGACATCGGGCCAGCGGCGGTTGGCGCCCACGGTCGAGGTGCTGCCCGCGGTGAGCGAGTCGCCGAGGGCGACGACCGTGCCGTCGGCCTGCTCGCTGAGGACGTCCAGGGCGGTGACGTACCGCCAGGTCTCGGTCCGCTCGGTGTACGCCGTGGCGTCCGCGTCCTCGGTGTGGTCGCCCACGGCCGCGTACGAGACCTGCCGGGCGCGCGGATGGTAGGTGACCGGCCCGGACGGGACGTCGGCGTACGTCGTCACCAGGACGTCGCTGTCGCGCGGGACGGCGATCCGTACCGCGTCGCTGACGATCTGCCGCCCGGCCGGGACGGTCACCGACGGGCTGCCGCCGAAGGTGAGGGGACGCATGGTGCGGGCGTCGGCGGCGGCGCTGTTCTCCCCGGCGGCGACGGCGACCGACGCGCGGGCGATGGTCAGGGGCTGTCTGCCGTACAGGTTGGAGAGCGTGACGCGGGCGCTCGTACCGCCCGCCGTGGTGTGCACGACGTTGCGCAGTGAGCGGCCGGCCAGACCCCGAACCTCGGTACCGGGCTCGCCCTCGACCGGCGCGGCGGACCAGGTGCCGACCCAGGTGCCGGCGGACGCGGGGGCGACATCGCCGGCCGAGTTGCCGCGGCCCTGGCCGCCGGCCCGGGTGTTCCGGTGGCCGTCGTCGAGGGTCGCCCCGACGTATATCGCGGCCGATATGGCCACGACGAGCGCGACCATCGTGGCGAGCAGGCCATAACCGTGGCGCCTGGTCATGGGATGCGTGACTCCTCGTACAGGGGGAGCGGGGGCTCCGGTGGGCTGAGCCAATGATGCGGGACGGGCCTGGAAGAGCCGCCCGAACCCTTCGGAACCCTTCGGAATCCTTCGGACCGGCTCCTTCCGGGTATACGCGGGGAACTCTTGTTCCGTTCCGGGAGTAGGTCAGGAAGGGACAATGTGTGAGGGATCACTGAGCGGTGAGCAGTGAACCACTGAGCGGTGAACGGTGAACGGTGGAGCGAATGGAACGCACGAGAACGGGATCAGAGGACAGAGAGGCCAGAACCGATGGTGCTGTCCCGGTGCCCGGCAGGGCCATGACCGCCTTCGGCCCCGCCGACGAGGAGCGCCAACGCGGTGTGCGCCGGATGAAGCTCACCGCGACCGGGCTGCTGCTCTTCGTCGCCGTCGTGTACGTCCTCGCCAAGTGGGCCGGTGAGCAGGGCGCCGGTGCCTGGACGGGGTATGTCGCGGCGGCGGCCGAGGCGGGCATGGTCGGCGCGCTGGCCGACTGGTTCGCGGTCACCGCCCTCTTCCGCCATCCCCTCGGCCTGCCCATCCCGCACACCGCGATCATCCCCACCAAGAAGGACCAACTGGGCGTATCCTTGGGCGAGTTCGTCGGCGAGAACTTCCTCTCCCAGGACGTCGTACGGCAGCGACTGCGGGCGGTCGGCATCGGCAGCCGCCTCGGCGCGTGGCTGGCCGAGCCGGAGCACGCGGACCGCGTGACGGCCGAACTGTCGGCGGCCCTGCGCGGGGCGCTCACCGTCCTGCGCGACTCCGACGTCCAGGCGGTGGTCGGCGAGGCCATCACGCGGCGGGCCGACGCCCAGGAGATCGCGCCGGGCATAGGGAAGATGCTGGAGAAGGTCGTGGCCGACGGCGGCCACCGAAGGGCCGTCGACCTGATTTGCGTACGCGCCCACGACTGGCTCGTCCTGCACGAGGGCGAGGTCATGGGCGCGGTGGCGGGCGGCGCGCCCGGCTGGACGCCCAAGTTCGTGGACAAGAGGGTCGGTGAGCGCGTCTACAAGGAGCTGCTGCGCTTCGTCACCGAGATGCGCGACGCCCCCTCCCACCCGGCGCGCGGCGCCCTGGACCGTTTCCTCACCGACTTCGCCTCCGACCTCCAGTCCGACACGGACACACGCGCGCGTGTCGAGCGGCTGAAGACCGAGGTCCTGGGGCGCGGCGAGGTCCAGGACCTGATCGCGTCCGCCTGGACGGCCGTACGATCGATGATCGTCTCGGCGGCGGAGGACGAGCGCAGCGAACTACGGCTGCGCGTACGGGCGTCGCTGCTGTCGCTGGGGTCCCGGATGTCGGTCGACTCCGGACTGCAGAACAAGGTGGACGGCTGGGTGGAGGGCGCGGCGGTGTACGTCGTGACGACCTACCAGAGCGAGATCACCTCCCTGATCACGGACACGGTCGCCGGCTGGGACGCCGAGCACACGACAAGGAAGATCGAGGCGCACATCGGCCGCGACCTCCAGTTCATCCGTATCAACGGCACGGTGGTGGGCTCGCTGGCCGGGCTGCTGATCTACGTGGTGTCGCGGGCGATGGGCGTGTAGGCCCGTGTACCTGAGTACGCGAACCTGAGTACGCGTACTCTGTCGGACCCTCTCCGGACGGGTGACCCTCGTACGTATGACCGAGACAACGGGGAACGGCACCACCGGAACCACCGGAAAGTCGCTCGGGCCGCTCGGGCCGCTGCGGGAGCGCCCCTGGGCCGAGCGCTGGCTGACGCGCGCGATCGGCGCCGCCCTGGCCTGGGCGTCGTACATCGTCTGCGTCCCCTGGGATCTGCGCAACCGGGCGGAGAGCGCGGGCGCGACGGACGAGACGACTCCGGTGACGGCCGTAGGCGTCGTCGCCCTGGGCGTCCTGCTGCTGCTCCTGTCCGCCTACTTCGGCCACCGCGACAGCCGGGGCTGGCCGCTGCTCCTGATCGCGGCCCCTCCGTCGACGCTCATGTACGTCTCCCTGCGCACGCACCCGGGCTCGCCCGACGGCTTCGCCGACGCCTGGCCCCTGACCTGGGCCTTCTTCACGCTGGTCATCGCGGCGGGGGTACTGGTCGCGGCGAGCGTGGGACGGGCGTTCCGGGTGGAGGAGGAGTCGACGGAGGGGCTGGTGTCGGCGGGGCAGAGGTGAGGTGGACGGTCCGTCACGCGCCGGTGGTGGACCCGGGCCGGAGGATCATCAGGACCGTCACGGTGGCCCACAGCAGGTTGAAGACACCGGTGAACATGGCGAGTTGAACGGTCGTAGCCCGATCCGCGCCGCTCATTCCGGCACTTCCGGTACCCACTGCGCCCTCGACGACCGTCTCCTGCCGTGGTAGCACCAGCACGACCAGGACGATCGCCGCGGCCACGGTCAGCGCCATGGACACGATCAGCCAGGTGTCGCCCATCACGCCCATGCTGCTCGCCGTGGCGATCCCGAGGACGGGTACGGCGATGCCGACCCCGGCGTAGACCCGGCAGATCCGGTGCAGCAGCCGTACGGTCTCCAGCGCCCGGGGATCGTCGGGGGCCGCGAGCGCCTTGCGGGCGCTGGGCGGGAACATGCTGGCGGCGACGGTCACGGGACCGACGGCGATGATCGCGGCGAGGACGTGAAGGGCGAGGAGGAACTTGGTCACGGGGTGACGGTAGGGGCGGGGGAGGGGCGCGTGGAAGTGGCGGTTTTGCCAGGGCTCAACGGATTCTCGCCAGGCGCCGCAGGGCCGGGGATTCCACCGCCGCCCCTCCTGCCCCGAGCCCTGCCTGTCCTTGGCCGTAATCAGTCATATGCCTGGGATCTCGCCATAGGATCTCGCCATGCACACCGTGGCGGTACTGGCCCTTGAGGGAGTCGTCCCCTTCGATCTCTCCGCGCCGATCGACGCCTTCGGGTGGGCCCGGCTGCCGGACGGGCGGGAGGCGTACCGCGTACGGGTCTGCTCGGTCGCCGACGAGGTGAGCGCGGGCCCGTTCAGTCTGCGGGCGCCGTACGGGCTCGACGCGCTGGCGGACGCCGACACGATCGTCCTGCCGGGCACCGCCGACCCGACCCTGCCGTTGCCGCCGGGCGTGGCGGAGGCGCTGCGCGCCGCGGCGGCGAACGGGACGCGGATCGCCTCGATCTGCGTCGGCGCGTTCCTCTTCGCGGCGACGGGCCTGCTGGACGGACTGCGCGCGACCACGCACTGGATCGCCGCCCAGGACCTCGCGGCCAGATACCCGAAGGTGACCGTCGACCCGAACGTCCTGTACGTCGACAACGGCCAGTTCCTCACCTCGGCGGGCGCGGCGGCGGCCCTGGACATGTGCCTGCACATGATCCGGGACGACCACGGCTCGGCGGTCGCCGCGCACGCGGCCAGGATGTGCGTGATGCCCCTCGAACGGGAGGGAGGGCAGGCCCAGTTCATCGTCCAGCCGCAGCCGCCGGCCCCCGCGGGCGCGACGATGGAACCGGTGCTGCGCTGGCTGGAGGAGCACGCGGACCGCGACGACCTGACACTCACCGACATCGCGGCGCGGGCAGGCATGAGCGCCCGTACCCTGAACCGCCGCTTCCGCGAACAGACGGGCACGACACCCTTGCAGTGGCTGCACCGGGCGCGGGTGCGCAGGGCGCAGTACCTGCTGGAGACGACGACGTACCCCGTAGAGCGCATCGCCGCCCAGACGGGGTTCGGGTCGCCGACGGCGTTCCGGGACCGTTTCAAACGGGTCGTCGGCACGAGCCCGTACGCGTACCGCAGGGCTTTCCAGGCGCCCCCAGGGAGTTAGCCGTTCTCCTTGGGTCAGGCGTGGCGGTCGGCGACGGCCCAGGAGGCGAGGGCGACGGCTCCGGCGACCCCGAACACGGCCGGCCAGGCGCCCACCTTCTTGGCCAGCGGGTGCGATCCGGCGAAGGCGCCGATGTACGCGACGGTCAGCGCCCCGGCGGCCGTCGAGCCCGCCTGCTCCTGCCACCGCTGGGCGGCGACGGTCCCCGCGACGGCCAGTACGGTCCCGCCGAGCTGCCGGTTCCTGCTCCAGCGGGCGACGGCGTACCCGCCGACGAGTCCGGTGGCGGCCACGAGCGCCGTAGGAACCTGGGTCGTCTTCGCCATGGTGGCCTGCCTCCTGCTGGTTCGGTCGCGCGGTGCCGCGTGCGCTTACGTGATGTGCGTGTACGTGATGTCGTGCGGTACGGCCGAGGCTAACCGGTGGTCCTGAGCCGCGCGTTGGGAGGGTTCCCGCGCACCCGTACAAGCACGTCGCGTTCGCCGACCGACGGCTTGTCCGTCTCGACGACGCGGACGACGCGGACGACGCGGACGACGTCAGGGGGAGGGGGGGGAGTAATGTGCCCGTATGGCCGAGGTCGATCAACTGCCGTGCACTCACGACACGTTGGTGCTGCGCACCGACTTCGCCGGCCTGTCCGGTGATACCGCGTGGGAGAACCTGAAGCAGGCCCTCGCCACTCCGAGCGAGGACGGCTTCCTGCCGTACGTCGAACCAGTCTCCGACCGCCGCTTCGCCGGAGCGACGCCGGCGGAGGCGCTGGCCGGGCTCCCGGCCGCGTACGAACACCCGATCCTCGTCCTGGCGGACGAACAGACCCTCGCCTCACGGGAGTTCCCGCTCCTCGTGCTGGATCTGCGGGAGGAGTACGGGCGTTGCGTCCGGGTCGTGGCGAGCGAACTGTGGGGTATCGAGAACAACCTGTCGCTCTCGAACATGGACTTCCGGGAATTCGCGGACGCGGTGGACGAGGACGGAATCCACCGAGGCTTCTGACGCACAGGCGCTGCCGCTACCGTTTCCGTTTCCGCTGCCGTAGGCGTGGACGAGCGTCAACGTCAGGGGATCTCAAGCTGGAGGACGACCGGACAGTGGTCGGAGGCCTTGGGGTTGTCCAGTCCCACGCCCGGGAGACGCGGTCCCGTGTACTTGACCGCCCGTAGCGGCACTCCCTGGCGGAAGATCTCGGGGACCGCGGCGGTCGCGGAGGCGAGCGAGGCCGAGGGCAGTATGTAGTCCAACTGCCGGTACTCGTTCCCGCTGGCGAAGAAGTGGGTCCACTGATCGTCCACGGGCAGCCGGGCCACGACGTTCTCCACCTGGTCCCAGTCGACCAGGGCGCTTATGCCCGGACTTCCGTCCGCGTCCGTCTGCATGTAGTCGTTGAGATCTCCCAGGACCACGAACGGACTGCCGCCCGGGGAGGAACCGAAACGCTCGGTGACGATCTCCATGACCTTCGCTGCTTGCTGCTCCCGCTTCGGGCGGGTCTGACTCCGGCCGCCGATCATCGACTTGAAGTGATTGACGTAGAGCGTCAGGGTCGACTTCGACGCCCCCACCCCCACCTCCACGTCGACTTCGAGACAGTCCCGGGAGAAGAGTGGCGTCGTGGGGCTGGAAGGCTCCAGGAAGTGCTGGTAGGAGCGGATGTGGGTGATCGGGAGCTTGGAGAGGACGGCCACGTCGATCAGCCGGGGGTCGTTTCCATCGACCCCCGCGATGTACGGATACTTCGCGCGCCCGCCGAGATAACGGTCCCGGAAGTGCTTGAGCGTGTCGACGTTCTCCACTTCCTGGAGAGCGAGGACGTCGGCGTCGATCGCCTGCAACGCGGCTCCGGTGATGGCCTTGTCGTCCTGACCCAGTTCGACGAAATGGGTCTGATCGACTATCCAGCCCCGCGTATTGGCATCGGCGGGATTCACACCGTCCTTGAAACGCCAGCGCGCGAAGAGGTTCTCGACATTGAAACTGGCCAACCGCAGGGTGGTGCTCACGGGAGACCTCCCGAGGGCGAGGAGACGGAAACGAGGTGACACTTCCAGGTTCCTCCAACGGGCCGGACCCGCAACCCAAGCGGCAGGGATACGTGAATCACGTACGCACTCAGACCACGAGTTCTGTCTGTGGTGTCACGGTCGGGACGGGATCGTGGCCGAGGCCGTGACGGAGGCCCTGACGGAGGTCGTGGCGGATGTACCACTCGGTGGAGAGCAGCAGTTCCCGTTCGGCGGCGGAGAGCCCCGCGACCAGCCCGGGCACGGCTCCCCGTTCCGCCTCGGTACGGTGGGCCAGCACCGCGGCGACCTTCCGCTCCAACCAGGGCGTGACATCGACGACCACGCTGACCTGCTCGTCCGGCACGGTGAGCATGGCCTTGCCGGTAGGGGCCAGATACCCGCCCCACGCGGTCGTTGCCGAGTGCGGATGCGTGGCCAGGTACAGGGCGCCCGGCTGCCAGGGCGGTCCGGCATCCGGGTAGAGCCGCTCAAGTCCGGCTGCCTGGACGGCGAGTTGGGTCACGCGGTGCGTGTGCACGTGGTCCTCGTGACCGGTAACTCCACCGTACGCGTCATGGGTGACCACGATCTCCGGACGGAACTCCCGTATATGGGCGACCAGTTGCCCGATCGTCTCGTCGACCGGCACATCGAGGAAGTGTGCCTTTCCCGGGGCGGACCCCGGCACACGGGAGTCGGCGTGGCCGAGCATGCGGGGAGCGCCGGCACCGAGGATACGGAGGGCCTCGGCGAGTTCGGCGGCGCGGTGGGTGTCGGCGCCCCAGGTCGCGGTGACCACGGCGGTACGGGCACCGGCGGCGGCGTGCCGGGCGAGGGTGCCTCCGGCGGAGAGGGACTCGTCGTCGGGGTGGGCGAAGACGGCGAGGAGGCTGGGTGCGCCTTGCTGCCGGAGCCCTATTGGCCCTATTGGCATTATTGGGGTCACCCTTCGGAGCTCCAGAAGGCCAGGGCCTTCTCGATGAGCCGTCTGGCGTCGTCCCCGTAGCACGCGGCGCTGCTGAGCAGCCGGAAGGCCTTCTCGTGCAGGGCGAGTTCGGCGGGGTCGGTGATGTCGACGCCGGTGGAGACGAGTTCGTAGCTGGCGAGCTGCCCGTCGTACATGTTGAAGCCGGATGTGGGCACCATGTCGACCTCAGCGGTCGTGGGAAGGATGCCCAGGGTGAGGGAGGGGAGATCGATCTCGCGGACGAGGCGTTCGAGTTGCCCACGCATCACCTCAGGACCCCCGACGTTCGTGTACAGGGACTGCTCCCCGAGGACAGCGTCGTAGTGATGCTCGCCGTCGTACAGGACCTGCTGTCGCTCCATGCGCTTGGCCACGCCCGCCGACACATCGTCCGGGACTCAAGGAAGGCAACGACCTTACGGAGGATCACGGTCGCGTACGCCTCGGTCTGGAGGGTCCCCCAGATCATGTCGGGCACGTAGGCCTTACTGTGCCGTGTCTGCTGGTAGAGGCTGACGACCTCGCTCTGGATGTTCTCCGTGCCGGTGGACAGGCGTTGCTGCCAGGGGACCGAAGTGGTCATCGTAATCCTCCCCATTGGCTGTAGCACTTGTTGGCGGACTGGCACTCGTGATCGGGGACGGCGTGGACCATGCTGTTCCGCCAACTGCCTCCCCGCAGGATGCGCTCCCGAATCCAGCCTTCATTGATCATCCCGGCCCGCTCCAGGGACCGGACTAGCCCTTCAGCTCCCCGTTGTCCAAGGCCCGCACAAAGGTCTGCCAGCCCTGACCTCGAACAACGATCACAGGTCCTCCAACACTCTTGGAGTCACGTACAAGAGCGCCGCCGTCGTCAGCGCGCGCACACTCGACGCACTCACCCCCCGCGCCGTTGCTGTACGACGACGTGAACCACGTCAGGGGACCATCGACCTTGGATCCTGCATTGCTCATCGTGCGTATTCCTTCAGGACGGACTTGATCAACTGACCGGAACGCTGAGGGCTCAAGGCCGCGGCTCGGAGCCCGTCGAAGGCCCGGGTGTACTCGCGGACATGATGCTCACCCTCAAGGTAGACGGCGTCGGTGATGCCGTCCCGGTACACGATGTCCGGATCCGCCTGATCAGGGAAGCCGAGCATCGTGAACGAGCCAGTCGCAGGGTAGGTGCCGGAGTCGAAGGCAAGTACCTGCAAGGTCACGCTGGGCAACTCGGAGGCGTCCAGAACGCGTTCAAGCTGTTCCCGCATCACCGCCCGATCGCCGATGACGTTGCGCAGTGAGCCCTCGTTCACGATGAACCAGGCGTCGGGCGCCCCGGGCTGCGTCAACATGGCCTGGCGTTCCATACGTACGCGCACCGCACGTTCGATGTCCTCGGCGGACATGTGCGAGCCGGTCGTGTGGAGTTCGGCCGTGTAGGCCGGGGTCTGCATCAGACCCGGCAGCAACTCGCACTGGTATTGGCGAAGCGTGGAGGCGTCCTGCTCCAAGCCAATGTAGATGTTGAACCACTCCGGGACGCCGGCCCCGTGTACCTGCCACCAGCCGCGTGTCTTGGCCTGTCGAGCAAGTGACATGAGGAATTCGCGGAGCTCGTCACTGGTGGCGTAGAACCGGCACAGGGCATCGATGTCGGACGGCTGGACCCTGCCGCTGCCCGTCTCCATCCGGTTGACCTTGGAGCCGCTCCAGTCCAACGCGTCGCCGACTTGGGCGCAGGTGAACGCGCTCTTCTCACGGAGCTTCTTCAGCTCGATCGAGAGACGGCGACGGCGTGCCGTGGGTGAACCGGCCACTTCAACCTTCTTCCGGATAGCGGGCGTTCAGTCTTGCGCCAAGGAGGCTGCTTGCCAATCACTCGGAAGTGGGAATCCCGCCGTGCACATTGCATGAAGGGATGCGCTCGGTCCATCCTTCCAGTGGCGCAACTCGCTGTGAGTGTGTGCGAACGCTCTGCTGATCATGTGGGGTCAGGGGAGACGGCATGCGACGAGAGGGGTCTTCGTGATCCGGGAAGCATGTATGTCACGAAAGCCGTGGGACCTTCACTTCCTGGCGGAGCCCGAGGAAGTGGCAGGTCTGCGGCGCGTGTTGCGGGTCCACTTGGGACTGTGGGGCCTGGACGAGCTCATCGACGCGGCCCAACTCTGCGTCACTGAGCTCGTCACCAACGTGATCACCCACGTCGGTCCCGGTACGCCCACCACCCTCGCGGTCTCCATGAAGGACACGCATCTTCGGATCGTGGTCTATGACCCCGACACCCGGGCTCTGCCCGTGCTCCTCAGCCAAGGCGTCAACTCTGAATCCGGGCGGGGGATGGAACTCGTCACCTGCACTGCTGACCGCTGGGGCGTGCAGCTTCTCGCCGACCGGAAGGTGACGTGGTGCGAGCTCTCCACCACGCTGACCTCGCCAAACGGCCGCTGTGAGGGACCTCAAGTGACGAGAGCGGGGGAGGTGCTCGGCCTCTACAACAGGGTTACGCTGCCGCCCACAGCCGATTCAGGTCGGCTGAGCGCAGCCGTGGCGGAGGAGGCGGCGATCAATGCCATTGCTGACCTCCTCCACTGGCTCCGGGCGCACGGCCATGATGCGGATGACGCCTTGGACCGAGCGCAGATGCACTTCGAAGCAGAAGTGGAAGCGCGAGTCGTGGGCGCCACGACGCGAGGCGCTACCCGGCTTTGATCGTCGAGTACGTCCAGACGTCCGCCGGGATCTCCTGCTTCAGCTTCCACGTGATCGCCATCGGCTTGCTACCCGTGTGCTTCTCGTACTCCGCAGGGCCGAGCAGCATCCACGGCTGGGCACCGCCTATGTCGGTGCTCTTGTAGCGGCGTACGAAGAGCAGGACGTGGCTGCCCTCGGCGACATGCCGTTGGTAGCGAAGGCCGGTGGGGGAGGTCTCGGAAGTCTGGTTCTGGGACTCCCAGTGGAAGAGGGTCTCGCTCTGCGCGTAGTCGTGATACCTGGTTTGCGGCGAGAAGTCCTTCTCGTCCTTCTCTAGCGTGATGAGGAGCGCGTCAGTCTTGACCGACTCGCACCACTTCACGCCCTCGCGAAAATCGGCCGGCATGAAGCCGCCGATGTATGACTGCCCTAGCGCAGGCAGGATCTCTTCGCGGCTGTACGAGGCGTGCACAGCGAGGGGAACACCACTCGGACCGCCCAAGCGCAGGAGAGGAATCGGTACGTGCTCAGTGTGGGCGAGGTTGTGCTCCAGCACCTGGCACAGCTCACTTCGGAAGGCGCGCTGCTTGCGCAGGGTCGCAAATCCAGCGTCGTAATTGGCGTACCCCTTGCGGACGATGCCGCCGAGTGGCCACAGCTGGAAGAAGAGCATGCGAGCGTAACCCTGCCCCTGCTCGTCGAGCTCGCTGTATGCAGGGGCGTCGTCCTGCAACATTCGTGTGTAGGCGGCAACGCGAAGGGAGTCGTCTACGTGCAGGAATGAGGAGACGCGCTTGAGGAACGCGCTCTCCCCCTCCGGCGCCTCCCCCTTCAGGAGCCCGGAGCGACGCAGCAGACCCGTCCAAGAGCTTCCGTTGCGGTAGAGCTCCTTGAGTTCGCGTCCGCTCTCGTGCAGGTAGCGACTGAGCTTCGGCTCGGCGTAGTCCGCTACCTCACGTGCCAAGGCAGTGACGTTGACGCCGATCTGGTCCTTGATGTTGGCGATGATGGATTTCTTGGCCTTTTCCTCAAGGATGATCTCGCAGCCAGATGGGAGCTGCGGGAAGTCATGCTCGATGTTGTCCAAGAGCCGCTTACGAGTCAGGTTCGTCAGCGCGCGGAACTGGTTCTCGAACCGGAACTCCTTGCGGTGCTGGCCGATGAAGTCCAAGACGGTCAGTACCGCCTTGTTCTCCGTACGCCGGAGTCCTCGGCCGAGTTGCTGCAAGAACACCGTTGCACTGGAGGTGGGGCGGAGTAGGAGCAGGGTGTCTACGTCAGGGATGTCGAGGCCTTCGTTGAAGAGGTCGACCGAGAAGATCACCTGCAACGTCCCAGAAGCAAGGTCAGCCAGTGCCTGCCTGCGCTCATCCGAAGGCGTTCCGGCCGACAGGGCGACGGCGTTGAGGCCAGCCTTGCGGAAGGACTCCGCCATGAAGCGCGCGTGCGCAACAGAAACGCAGAAGCCCAAAGCGCGCATGGCACCTGGATCGGCGACCTTCTCCTCAACGGCCTTCAAGACCAGCCGTGCACGCGCGTGGTTGGCGGACAGCACATCGCTCAACGCGCTTGCGTCGTACGCCCCGCGATGCCACTTCACCGCGGTCAGGTCGGTGTTGTCGCTGATACCCAGATAGTGGAAGGGGCTGAGTAGTTCGTTCTCCAAGGCCTCCCATAGCCGCATCTCGGCAGCGATGCGCCCGTCGAAGAACTCGTCCTGGATGTTCTTGCCGTCCATGCGCTCAGGAGTTGCGGTCAGTCCGAGCAGCTCCAGCGGCTTGAAGTGATCGAGGATCTTGCGGTAGGTCGGCGAAGTGCCGTGATGGAACTCGTCGATCACGATCACATCGAAGTGATCAGCAGCGAGTCGGTCCAGTGCGCGCGCGTTGAGTGACTGCACGCTGGCGAAGACGTGCGTCCAGCGCTCCGGGATCTCCCCGCTGTGCAGGGATTCACCGAAGTTGGCGTCTACCAAGACGTCTTGGTAGGTCCGCAGAGACTGCTGGAGGATCTCCTTGCGGTGAGCGACGAACAGCAGTCTCAGGTCACGGCCGTGCTTCTTGCGCAGTTGCTTGTAGTCAAGCGCGGCCATCACCGTCTTGCCGGTACCTGTCGCCGCGACCAGAAGGTTCCGATGCCGGCCATGTACCTCGCGCTCGACTTCGAGGCGCTCCAACATGTCACGTTGGTGGGCGTAGGGGCGTACTTCGAGACCGGACAGGGTGATCCTGCGATCCGCGGCCGAGGTGTTCGAGGTGCCCCCGGCGATCGCCAACGCTTCCTGGAGTCGAGCCCCATCGGCGACCGGGTCGTACAACTCGAAGGACGGGTCGCTCCAGTAGGCCTCGAAGGTTGCGTCGAACTTTCGCAGTACGTCGGGTGTGGCGATGGACGACAGCCGTACGTTCCACTCCAGCCCATCGAGCAGCGCGGCCTTGGAGAGGTTGGAGCTGCCGACGTACGCCGTGTCGTAACCGCTCTTCCGCCGGAACAACCATGCCTTGGCATGGAGGCGAGTTGACCTGGTCTCGTAGTTGACCTTGACCTCGGCGTTGAACTCCTGCACTAGCCGATCCAGCGCGCGCCGCTCGGTCGCCCCGATGTAGGTCGTCGTGATGACGCGTATCGGCACGTCCCGCTCACGGGCAGCTTGTAGGGACTGCTCGATGATGCGCAGGCCGTGCCACTTCACAAATGCGCAGAGAAGGTCTACGCGATCAGCGGTGGCAAGCTCGGCACGCAACTCGAAGCCGAGGCTGGGGTCTTCCGGCGAGTTGGTGATCAGCGCTGTGTCGGAGAGAGGGATACCCGGGCGTACGGCGAAGACACCAGGGGCCTCTTGCCGGGTCAGGGCCAGAAGCTGGCGAGGGCCAGCCGCGACCAGGTCTACCCACTCCTGGGCTCCCTTGAGAGTGCTGATCGACTCCAGGATGTGGTTCGCCGCATGCACGCGTTCCTCGGCAGGAATGCCCAACAGCACACGTCGTACGGTCGTCCCGACGTGCCTTGCCAGGACGTGCGGTACCGATTCTGCTCCCAACGCGTCACTCACTGGATGCCATCCGAGGCGCGCGAGCTCCTTCAACTGCTGCTCACACCGCAGCGTGATGAGCTCCTCGTACACACCCGCGACGGGGTGTGAAATGCCTCGTGACTCAGACACACAGGCTCCTTGGATCGCTTTTGATCGTTCAGACGGCTATGCCCATGTGTAACAGAACCCGCTGACACTCTGCCTCGGAGTCGCCGCTCCTCAACCGTGTCCGAACGCTTCTGCAGCCAGAGCCTGCCCGTCGTGCGTTAGGTAGCCAACGCAACCCGCACGGCCTCAGCCAGCAACGTAGCGCGCACATCGTCGGGCCCCCCGATGATGTGGTTCATCACGTAGCCGAAGGCGATCCCGTGCTCCGGGTCGGCGAAGGCGAGTGAGCCGCCTCGGCCGGTGTGGCCGAAGGATTTGGGGCCGATCATGGGGTTCGTCTCCGTGGGGAGCATGAAGCCGGAGCTGAACCGGCTCGGCACCATCATCACTTGGTCCGTTCCGCTGGCCTGTTCCTTGGTCGCCGACGCGAGGGTTTCCGGCGTGAGTAGGCGTATGCCGTCCACCTCGCTGATCAGCGCGGCGTACATGCGTGCCAGTCCTCGCGCGGTGCCGATGCCGTTGGAGGATGGGAGTTCCGCCGCCTGGACCTCAGTCGAATTGAAGTCGATCTCGGCCGGGTCGGTGACTGAGAAGGCCCTGTTGCTGAGCGAGTTCGGGTCGCGCCAGGCGGCGACCAGGTCGCGGAGTTGCTCGGGGATCGCCTCTGGCTGCGCGGTGGTGAAGTCGATTACCGGCTGCCGGTACGCCATACGGCTGACCCGGTTGCGTTCACTCGTGGGCAGCCCGATGAAGAAGTCCAGTCCCAGGAGGTCAGCGATCTCGTCTGCGAAGAAGCGGCCCGGCGAGCGGCCGGACACCCGGCGGATCACCTCTCCGACCAGCCAGCCCCAGGTTCTTCCGTGATACCCATGCGCGGTGCCCGGAGTCCACTGAGGGCTTTGAGCGGCTAGTGCGGCCACCATCGGCTGCCAGGCCAACGCCCCGGCCAGCGACACGGGTTGGTCCAGTGCGACCAGGCCGGCCCGGTGGGACAACAGCCAGCGCACCGGGATCTCAGCCTTGCCGTTCGCGGCGAACTCCGGCCAGTACTTGGCCACTGGCGCGTCCAGGTCCAAGACGCCTCGCTGGACGAGCAGATGCGCCGCCGTCGCGGTCGCCCCCTTGGTTGCCGAGTAGACCAGTTGCAGGGTGTCCCGCGCCCAAGGACGACCAGTGTCGGGGTCGGCTGTCCCACCCCAGAGGTCCACTACCGGTTGGCCATGCCGATACACGCACACCGCCGCGCCGATGTCCCCGTGCCGGGCGAAGTTCGCCGCGAATGCCTCACGTACCGGCTCGAACCCGGCCGCGACCTCACCGCTGATCACCGTCATGCCATTCATCCTGGCATTTTGGCGTCTGCTCCGAGGGCAGTCTCGTTCGGTGCACGTGACGCCATACCGGTCAGACCGTGACGGGCAGCGCTCGGAGACGCTCACGGAAGTCGCGTACGGCCGGAACGGATTGGTGTGGCTGGAGCTGTTCGGAGAACTCCTTCAGTCGGTTCAGAGCCCGAACGGAGCTGACCTTGTCTTCGAGGAGCTCGGCTCCGTGGTTCGCGGCGTGGAGCGCCCCGTCCAGGTCATTGCCCGCGAGGCGGGCCTCAGCCAAGCGGCTGGCCCGTACGGCCTTGTCCCGTGGGGCTGCCTTCTCGACTGAGGTCTCAAGCGAGCTCGTCGCGCGCTCCAACTGGCCCAATCGTAGAAGGACTTTGCCCTCGGTCGACTTCAGTTGCGCCTCGCCGAACCAGTCGAGCCAGTCCGGGTTCTCCTCCACTGTGTGGCGCTCCCAAAGGGAAGCAGCACGGTTGAGGGCTGTACCGGCCTTCTGGTGATCGCCGTCGCGGGACAGCGCTTCGGCCTTGTGCAAGTACAGGAAAGAATGGGCGTAGGGCGACAGTGTTCGAGGAGCGTTGTCGAGGGCGGTCGAGATGAGATCGACCCGTTCGGCAGTCCGTCCGGCCTCGGAGACGTGTACTCCCATCTCCGCCAGGACGAAGGCGCCGAAGGCGTCGTCGCCAGCAGTGCGTGCGCTGCGCATCGCTCCGACGTAGTACCGCTGTCCTGCAGATCGCAGTCCTGCGTCGTAAGCCATCCAGCCGGTGAGATGCGACACCCGGGCCGCCAGGGCATACAGGCGGGTGCGGATCCTGTCCGTGTACCGGCCGGCGCTCAGGAGGCCGGTGAGCAGGGCGAGATCACCGCGTGCCTGCTCAAGGAGTCGGGCGCCCCCGAGCTGGTCATCGAGCGTGCGGAGTGTGCTGATGCGCTGCTCGATCGTCGAGACCATTGTGTCCGTGACGCGATCTCCGTTGAGCGCTGAAGCGAAGGCGGAAGGGGCCTCGGCCCAGCTTGCTGCCAGTCCGGTCAGGGCGGCGCCCGTGATGGTGAGAAATCCCCGCCGGTCCATGCGGCCACTCCCAACAAGATCAGCCAAGGCCTCAACGGTACCGGCTTCGGTCCAGGGAGCAGTGAGTCCAGTGACCTCCCATACGGGGACCCACCGAGGCCATCCTTCTGCTTGAACCTGTGCGTATGGAACTCGTAGCAGGTCAGCGAGGACGCGTTGGGCATCGGCGTCCGGCTCCTGGCCCTGCTCCCACTTCCACACGGTTGTGCGGTTTGTAGCCAGGGGGATGCCCAGTTGCTTCCCCCGCGCCTGCATGAGCCGGGCGAACTCGGCCTTACCCCATCCGCTCGACTGGCGGACGAAGGCCAGCGGGTGCATTGCTAACGACTCACCAAGCACGTCGTGCCTCCCGTCAACTGCCTTCGGTGGTAGGGAGGTTACCCATGTTGACGTGCGTATGAGCGCCTTTGGTGTCGAGAGAAACCCCCCAGAAACGTTCCTACATCGATGTCGGCTGGCTTCACTGTTCACTACCCGCCGCTCTCTCTGCCTGGCGTCTCTCCCGGGGAGCCATGAACCGTCGTAAGTAGGAAGTTTCCAACTCCGGAACTCGCAGCAATCGTGCACAGCAGCTTTCGTTCTGCGGTGACGTGCGCTCAAAATCTCACCGAATTTCGCCGTTTCTTTGGGAACTCTTGAAAGGTAGACCTGTGGCAGTCGCGCATCATCTCATCGTGGTCGGCTTCGACGAGATCGTCGCCAACAAGTACCTTCCCTGCATTCAGAAGGCTGTCCGGTCGGGGCAGATCGACTCCTACTCCATCATCGACCTGGAGTCCCAGAGGTCCGTAATCGAGCAGCGTGTCCAGGCCGTTGAATTGGAGCCGCGAGGAATCGTCTACCTATCGGACCCAAATAGTCGCGTACGGGAGACTCCGCAGGAAGTCATCGCTGCTGCGGTGCAACGACTCCGTACGCCAGAAGTGCCGACGATGATGTACATCGCTACGGAAGTACGGGCGCATGAGGCATACCTCAGGTTCTGCGTCGAGAACCACATCAACTCGCTTGTTGAGAAGCCCGTGTTGGCGCCCATGGCGGATGGCCGCTTCAAACCGTCGTACATCACCAAGACCATGGAGGAGCTCATCGGGCTCACTGCCGACTCTACGGCGGAGCACTCGGTCATGACCCTGAGCAGGTACCACCCGATCTACAACCAGAGGGTCATCGCGTCACTCAGGGAAAGGATGGAGAGGTGGGAGGCTCCCCTGACTTCCTTCCATCTCCGGGCAGCCGGCGGAGTGTGGAATCTCCAGCGTGAGTTCGAGAGCCGCGACGATCACCCGTACAAGTACGGCTACGGGATGATGATGCACGGCGCCTACCACTACGTCGATCTCGCGACGCAGATCCTCTCGCTCAACTCTGCCCTGTTCCCTGAGCTCCAGTTCAAACTGGAGCTCAGCGGCTTCGGAGCGTTCCCCATCGACCAGCACCAGCGGATGTCCCGGCCGATCACCAGGAGGTTCCAGGACCGCGGTCCGCTCTGGGCAGATGACGCCGACGACGGCCTCCGGTTCGGCGAGACCGACGTAACCTCCACGTTCCGCCTCGTCGACATCGCGTCGGGCAGGACGGTCTCGCTCGGCACGCTGTCCTTCGAGCAGACCACCCCTTCCATCCGAAACTGGGACGAGCTTCCGCCGGACCTCTACAACGTGAACGGCCGCACTTCGAGCGTCGACATGGAGGCCCAGATCTCGACGCTGTTCTCCACGCACGTCCACTGCTACGACATTCCTCGTGGTGTCAGCGCAGACGGGATCGACGCCTTCGCCCGTGTGACTACGCGCGCCAACGCCGCCCTCCTCCCCGACGAGCAGTACGTGTCGGAAGAGTCATTCGACGGGCTGTTCCACAGCGACAGCAACCGTCAGCTCATGGACCACTGGCTGAACGGCGCGGAGGAGCGGAGCTCCCTGGCCAGCCACCTCCTCCCCATGAAGGTGACCGAGGCGCTCGCCTCGGCGGTCCTCACTCCGGGCCGCTTGATCGAGGTCCCGTTCTAGCGGCTCGCAGTTCCCATCTCGCAGTGACTGAGGAGGAGTTCAATGGCTGACCTTGTGTCGAAGGCGTCTGTGCATGCCTTCTACGTGGACGCAATCCAGCGAGGGAGGAACACGGCGGAGAACCTCCAGGCCCCGACATCGGAACGGTTCAACCTGCTCTTGGACTCGGTCGGGGAAGAGACACCGCGGACGGCTTTAGACCTCGGTTACGGCGCCGGGAACCACACCGTTGCCATGGCTCGGGCGGGGTACAGAGTGGTTGCTGTCGACCAGGTCCCCAGCAGCGTGCTTCTGCGGCGCCTGGACGGACAAGGGGACTTGGCCCAGCGAATCGATGTACGTGAGTCGCTCGTTGAGGAGTACACGATTGACCGGGAATTCGGGATAGTCGTCGCCAAGGACGTACTGCATTATCTCGCAGAACCCGACGTCGAGTCCGTGTTGGAAAGTGCGGTCGCCAACTCACGATCAAAGAATTATCACTACCTTGAGGTCTTCACGTCGATCACCCGCAGATCCGCAGAGGGCCGGCTCCGGAAAATCGAGGGTGAAGCAGGATACTCGCCTGAGTCCTTCCAGCGCCTCATCGAGCGTGTCTACCACGGGTGGGACGTCATGCTGTTCTGGAATGAGCACGCCGAAACAGACAGTCGAACCGGGGCCGACTATTTCGAAGCGGTCCGTGCCACCGTCATTGCGGCAAATGCGTCGGCCTGATCAGGGATAGGGAGATCATTTTGAAGTCGACCACGCCAGCAGGGATCAGCTTTGTCATCCCATGCTTCAACTCGGGCGATTACCTCATCGAGGCCGTGGATTCCCTCATCGGGCAACCGCACGTGTTCCCGTACGAGATCCTGATCGTGGACGACGGATCGGACGATGAGAGCACGCTCAGCGCGATCGCAGCATGCGGCGAACGATCGGAGATACGTGTAATCCGACTCGGTCGCAGTGGGCACCACACAGCCAGGAACTCTGGTGTCGAAGCCGCGGGCTTCGAGTACGTCATGCAGCTCGACGCCGACGACCGCCTCGCCACCGCTCCGGAACTCCTCACAGACGGCAGCTATCCGGACCGCGCGGTCGAGATCCTCCGGACACACGACCACGTGGCTTTCGTCCACACGATGTCCCGCATGATCGGCGAATTCGAGGGCTTCACCATCTCCTCGTATCCGTGCCGGGAGGAGCTGGTGCTGCGCAAGCACCACGTGCCCACTTCGATCGTCTACCGCCGCGACGACGCGATCCGCGGCGGCATGTACGACCCGCAGGTACTGAAGTGGGGGGACTGGGCGTTCGCCGTGAACCTACTCGCTGGGCGTTTCCGCAACGGAGTACACAACGCCATCGTGTGCATCTCCGGCCCGCTGCACGAGTACCGGGTGCACTCGCGCGGTCGGCGCGTGTCCAACGCCGCGATCTCCGAGTTCGACATGACACTCCTCGTAGTCGAGAAGAACCTCGACCTGTTCCAGCACCACTTCCAGCGAGACGGCAGTGCAGAAGACATTGCCCGCGACGTCCTCGCGTCGAAGCCCTCTCGACTCGACGACCTGATTCGCATGGCCACGCACGACGTCGAGCAGGCCCTGACGGTCGCTCGCCAGAGGGCGTTCTCCCTGGCGAGTCCGTTCGAGTGCCTGGGAATTCCGTAACCGCCGCACACTCAAGCAAGGAGCCCCGGACCACGGTCCGGGGCTCCTTTGCTGGTCTGGCTGCTAGGCAGACGGCAGGCTGTTGATCTGGGTCTGGAGACGGACGATGTCCTCCTCCGCCTTGGCGAGGCGGGTGCGGATCTTGTCGACCACGTTGTCCGGGGCCTTGGCCAGGAACGCCTCGTTGCCGAGCTTGCCCGTGGCCTGGGCCTTCTCCTTCTCGGCTGCGGCGAGGTCCTTGGCGAGGCGCTTGCGCTCGGCCTCGACGTCGATCGTTCCGGAGAGGTCAAGGGCGACCGTAGCGCCGGCGATGGGGAGGGTCGCCGTCGCGTTGAAGTCGTCGCCTTCCGGCTGAAGGCGCAGCAGTTGGCGGATGGCGGCCTCGTGGGCGGCGAGCTGCGTGCCCGACAGGTCCAGACGGGCGGGGACCTTTTGGCCCGGCTGAAGGCCCTGGTCGGAGCGGAAGCGGCGGACCTCCGTGATCACCTGCTGGAGGTTGCCGATCTCTGCCTCGGCTGCCAGGTCGCGGAATCCGCTGTCCTTCGGCCAGCCAGCGATTACGAGGGATTCGCGGCCGGTCAGCGTCGTCCACAGGCTCTCGGTGACGAAGGGGACGATCGGGTGCAGGAGGCGCAGGGTGACGTCGAGGACCTCGCCCAGCACGCGGCCGGAGACCTTCGCCTGTTCGCCGCCCTCGAAGAAGGTGGTCTTTGACAGCTCGACGTACCAGTCGAAGACCTCGTCCCACGCGAAGTGGTAGAGAGCGTCGGCGAGCTTCGCGAACTGGTAGTCGTCGTAGTACGCGTCCGCCTCGGCGACGGTCGCGTTGAGCCGGGACAGGATCCACCGGTCCGTGGCCGAGAGCTTCTCGACGGGCGGGAGGTCCCCCTCGATCGTGGCGCCGTTCATGAGCGCGAAGCGCGTGGCGTTCCAGATCTTGTTGGCGAAGTTGCGGGACGCCTGGACCCAGTCCTCGCCGATCGGGACGTCGGTGCCGGGGTTGGCGCCCTTGGCCAGCGTGAAGCGGACGGCGTCCGAGCCGTACTTGTCCATCCAGTCCAGCGGGTTCACGGTGTTGCCGAACGACTTCGACATCTTCTTGCCGAACTCGTCACGCACCATGCCGTGGAACGCGATGGTGTGGAACGGGACTTCCCCATCCATGGCGTACAGGCCGAACATCATCATGCGGGCGACCCAGAAGAACATGAGGTCGTAGCCGGTGACGAGGACGGAGTTCGGATAGAACTTCTCCAGGTCCGGGGTCTGTTCGGGCCAGCCGAGGGTGGAGAACGGCCACAGGCCGGAGGAGAACCAGGTGTCGAGGACGTCTGTGTCCTGGGTCCAGCCCTCGCCGGTCGGCGGCTGCTCGTCAGGGCCGACGCAGACCGTCTCGCCGTTCGGGCCGTGCCAGACCGGGATGCGGTGGCCCCACCACAACTGCCGTGAGATGCACCAGTCGTTGAGGTTGTCGACCCAGTCGAAGTACCGCTGGGACATGTCGGCGGGGTGGATGTTCACGCGGCCGTCGCGGACCGCGTCACCAGCCGCTTTGGCGAGCGTCTCGACCTTGACCCACCACTGCAGGGACAGGCGTGGTTCCAGCGTCGTCTTGCAGCGAGAGCAGTGGCCCACCGAGTGGACGTACGGGCGCTTCTCGGCGACGATCCGGCCGTCGGCGCGCAACGCGGCGACGATCGCGGAGCGGGCCTCGAAACGGTCGAGGCCCTGGAACGGACCGTGCACCGTGATGACGCCACGCTCGTCCATGACGGTCAGCGACTCCAGGTCGTGCCGCTGGCCGATGGCGAAGTCGTTGGGGTCGTGAGCGGGAGTCACCTTGACCGCGCCGGTGCCGAACTCGGGGTCGACGTGTGTGTCCGCGACGACCGGGATCGTGCGGTCGGTCAGCGGCAGCTTGATCTGCTTGCCGATGAGCGATGCATACCGCTCGTCGTCAGGGTGGACCGCGACCGCGGTGTCACCGAGCATCGTCTCGGCGCGGGTCGTAGCGACGACGAGAGTCTCGTCGCCCTCGCCGTACTTGATGGAGACGAGTTCGCCGTCGTCGTCCTGGTAGTCCACCTCGATGTCGGAGATGGCCGTCAGACAGCGCGGGCACCAGTTGATGATGCGCTCGGCGCGGTAGATCAGGTCGTCGTCGAACATCTTCTTGAAGACGGTCTGAACGGCCCTGGAGAGACCTTCGTCCATGGTGAAGCGGTCACGGCTCCAGGCGACACCGTTGCCGAGGCGCTTCATCTGGCCGGCGATCTGACCGCCGGACTCGGCCTTCCACTGCCAGACGCGGTCGACGAAAGCCTCACGTCCGAGGTCGTGGCGGGACTTGCCCTCCTTGGCAAGCTCACGCTCGACCACGTTCTGCGTGGCGATTCCGGCGTGGTCCATGCCGGGCTGCCACAGCGTCTCGAAGCCCTGCATGCGCTTGCGGCGGGTCAGGGCGTCGATCAGCGTGTGCTCGAAGGCGTGGCCGAGGTGGAGGGAGCCGGTGACG
>NZ_LIQQ01000109.1 GCF_001418565.1 Streptomyces graminilatus
CGCCGGATCCGGCGTCCCGTACGGAGGCGTACTGGCGTGCCTCGTACTTCCCGCCCACCCGGTCCGTCCGGGTGCCGTGGCGGGAGCAGAGCCACGGCATCGTACGGAACGTCTCGTTCGCGGGCGGCGGCTCGGGCGAGCTGCCGGTCTCGTACGGCGACTTCGAACTGCCGCTGTGCGACGCGATGCTGGACCGCGCCTTCGAGTGCTGGGTGCACGCGGGCGACATCGCCGACGCGGTCGACTATCCGTACGAGCCCCCGGCCCCGCGTCACCTCCACCGCATGATCGACCTCGCGGCCCGCATGCTCCCGCAGGCGCTGGCCGCCCGCCGCCAGGCAGGCCTGGCCGCGCCGGACCGGGCGACCCGCCACCTGGTCCGGGCCGGCCGGCCCGGCCGCAGTCTCCGCCTGGAGATCGAGGGCTCGGGCGGCGGCGAATGGCTGATCCCCCTGGACTCCCCGGCCGCCCTCCCCTCCTCGGCCCACGAGGTCGCCCATGTGGCCCTGGACGGCGTGGAGTTCTGCCAACTGGCAGCGGGCCACGTCTCCCCGGAGGAAGCGGCGGCGGGCCAGGACGGCGACCGGGAGGCGATCAGGGATGTGCTGTTCGCGGCGGCTTCGCTGAGCCGGATGTGAGGACGCCTTCACGGCGTCGCCCCGGTGACAGCGCGACGTCCGCGCGAGACATCCTGGCCCTTCGCGGCATCCACCAGGGGAACCTTGATGGACTGGGCATCCCGATGGGTCCCGTCGGCAGCCCACCCTGACAGTTGTCAGGACCGTGCGGTGCCGCTCCCGGCCTAGTCTCGGGGCCGATCGACACGGGGAAGGCTCGCACAGGCGGCCGACTGCCGCCGAAGCGCGTACCCCGTTCCGTACGCCGACGGAGGAGCATCGTGACAACTGCACGTCGTATGGCGGGATCCATCGCGGTCGCCGCAGCACTGATGGCCGGCAGCACCTTCCTGGCCACCGCCCCGGCTGCCGCGAAGGGGACAGCCGCGGCCACGCCCGCCCAGGTCAGGACGGCCAACTGGGACGGCAACATCTACCTCTTCTACAGCGCCTCCAGCAACAGCTCCTGGAGCAAGTACAGCGGCTGGGTCAATGACTTCGCCGGGCACACCTTCGCGGCCGGCGGTGAGGGCCACGGTCTGAGGGTGAAGAACAACGTGAACCGCGCCTGGAACAACGATCAGAGCTTCGTGGCCCGCATCTACTACAACGAGAACCAGAACGCCAGCGGTGCCGCTCCCTACGACGACTTCTGGCCCGGAGAGGCCCGCGCGCTGAACTCCGGAGTGCAGAACAACAACGCGTCGATGAGCTGGTACTTCCCTGGCAGCTGACGCCTGTCCGGCCCGCCCGCGCACCGGCGGGCGGGCCCCGCACTGCCGCACCCGCACTCCGGAAGGGACTTACGACGACATGCCGGCGCGACGAACTCACCGGGCCCGGCACCTCGGGGCGGCCGTCATCCTGCTCGCCGTCACGGCCGGGTGCGCGCAGGGGCAGGCCGCGGAGGCGCCGCCGACGCCCACTCCGTCCGGGACACCCCGGGCTTCCGGGCCGACGAAGGTTTCCGGGCCGCTTCCCCTCGTCTCGGTGCCGAGAATGCTCGATGTCAGTTCCCTCGTACTGCCCATCGAGCCCTACCTGTTCACCGATCGCCAGGTCGGGCGCCTGTTCCGGGCCAAGGCGGTACTCACCGAGTCGTGCATGCGGCGCTTCGGCCATTCCTGGCCCGCCTCCACCGGTCCCCTCCCGGAGACGGGCACGCTGAACCCGGCCAACACCGCGCACCGGTACGGCATCACGGACCCGGCCAACGCAGCCCGCTACGGCTATCACCCGGTGCCCGGCTCGGTGCCGCCCCTGGTCAGGAACAAGCCCACGAGGACACCGCCCGGACCGCGGCCGGGGCCTGAAGCGATGCTCGTCCTGCGTGGGTTGAACCCGGACGGCACACCGGCGGGCACCGACTCGCGCGGTCGTCGGCTCCCTGTGGGCGGTTGCCAGGGCGAGGCCACGAAGGCGCTGTCGGGGGACCCCGACAAGCTGGGGAACCGGGAGCTCGTCGGCGCGGTCAACATCGGCGGTTACCGTGACTCGCAACGCGATCCTCGTGTGGTGGCCGTCTTCCGTGCCTGGTCACGGTGCATGAAGCGGCAGAACAGCGACTACGTCTACGCCGACCCGACCCAAGCGCCCGGCAAGGACCCCAAGTTCAACGGTCCGACCGCCGGCCCGGCCGAGCTCGCGCTCGCGAGCGCGGACGTGTCCTGCAAACGGGAGACGAACGTCATCGGCGTCTGGTCGTCGGTCGACGCGGCGTACCAGCGGCGGGCGATGGCCGAGAACCAGCGTGAACTCGCCGCCGTCAAGAAGGACATGACCACGCAACTGGCCAACGCCGACCGGGCACTGGCCGGGCCACGCTGACGGACACCGAGGCCAGTACGGCGACCGGGAAGCCATCGGGGACGGGCTGTTCGCGGCGGCGTCACTCGGTCGGACGCAAGCACGCGAAGGTCCGGGAGACCTCCGCGTGCCAGGATGCCGACGGGGGGCACGACCGTCAGCACGTCGATGGGCAGGAGCCGGCCATGATCAGTGGTGCACATGTCGTCCTCTACAGCCAGGACGCCGAGGCGGACCGCCTCTTTCTCCGCGACGTCCTCGGGTTTCCCGGAGTCGACGCGGGTGGCGGCTGGCTCGTCCTCAAGCTGCCCCCGGCCGAGGTGGCCGTGCACCCGACCGACGGTCCGCCGCAGCACGAGTTCTTCCTGATGTGCGACAACCTCGATGCCCAGCTGGGCGAGTTCCGCGCGCGGGGTGTCGAGATCACCCGCCCGGTCAGCGAGCAGCGCTGGGGCAGATTGACGGCGATCCGGCTGCCCAGCGGCGCCGAACTCCCGCTCTACGAACCGCTGCACCCCGTCGCCCACAGCCTGTGATCCGCAGGCTGCGGATCCGCAGGCTGTGATCCGCAGGGCTCGGCGGCACCCGTGTGTCGCCAGGTGCCTCAGGTGCCTCAGGTGCCTCAGGTGCCTCATTCCGCCCTGATGTCGTCCACGTACACGACCCCCTTGGTCGCCGCCTCGCCCTCGCCCCCGTGGACCAGGTACAGGTTGAACGCCGCCACCTTCGCCAGGCGGCCCGGGTCCAGTACCGCTCCGGTGTTCGACGTGTCCCAGGGAGCCGGGGCGAAGTCGGTGAAGGGGGCCCTGATTTCCTGGCCGGTCGTGTCGGAGAGCGGGAGCTGGTACCAGAAGTCGATTCCGTCGGCGACGATCTGGAGGGCCCCGCCGTTCGCGGAGCCGTCGCCCCTGAGCCACAGGGCGAGGGATGTGAAGGCGGACCAGTCCGCGTCGACCGGCTTGCCGATGCCCGTGTACTGCGCGCCGGAGAAGTCGTACGCGTACGCCAGTCCGTAGGTGCCCGAGGACCTGTGGTCGGGCGACAGGGTGAGGGTGTGGGCGTTGACGTGGGTGTACGCCTCGCTGAGGGCCGTGTCGTCTCCGGCGTAGCCCTCGAAGTCGTCGACCCGGCCGGCGGGGAGCGGCGCGGCCTCGCCGAGGAGGACCACCGCCGAGTCGGTGAGCGTCCTGCCGTCCACCCGGGCGGTCACCGTGAGGGTCGCCGTGGGGTTGTCCCGTGCGGCCCGGCCGGGCGACCAGTCGGCCGAGTAGAAGCCGTCGGCGTCGAGGCACAGGCGTCCGGCACGGCCTCCGTCGACGGAGTACGTGACCCGGCTCACCCTCGTCGCCCCGGTGACACGCACCCGGATGGTCGTCCTTCCGCCCGCCACGCGCCCGCGGTCCGTGGGGGTCACCAGGTGTATCAGCGGGGCGTTCCTCACCGCCGTCGTGCGAGCCGCGTACATCCCCCGGAGGTCGATGTCGGCGGCGAACAGCGTGTACGGGTCCTGGTGGTATCCGGCGAAGTCCGGGAGCAGGGCGTGGCCCGGGTACGGCACATACGCGCGCTTCGTGCCGCCGAAGTTGGCCCAGGTCAGCATGTACGTCACCTGGCGGGCCAGCGGGTCCGCCTCGATGGCCTGCGCGAGATGCGTGAACCATCGCTCGTCGCGGATCTCCGTACCGCCGCCCTCCCCGAACTCCGTGAGGGCCGGGGCCTTGCCGCGCTCGTTCGCCAGCCGGACCACCATCGCCAGGTCCTTCACCAGACCGTCGAGCCAGGGACTCGGGCCCGCGTTCTCGTCGTACGAGTCGTAGCCGAGGATGTCGACGAAACCGTCGCCCGGGTAGGTCCTGAGGTAGCCGGCCGGGTCGCCGCCGAAGCTCGCGTTGGGCGAGTAGGCGTAGAGGAGGTTGTGGACGCCCTTGGTGTCGCGCAGGTACTCGACGGTGAAGCGGTACAGCTCGACGTACTCGCGTGAGGTCGTGTGCCCGGCGCCCCACCAGAACCAGCCCGCGTTGTTCTCGTGGAAGGGGCGGAACACGACCGGGATCGGGGTGCCGTCCGGCCGCCGTGCGCCCTTGACCGCCTTCGCCACGCGGTCGAGGAAGGCCCTGAACCGCGCGTGCTTCGCGCCTCCGGGCAGGATCTGCCCGACCACCCGGCCCCTGGTGTCGTAGAAGTTGCCGCCGGTGACGAAGTTCGGCAGGTGGGCGCTGAGGGTGTTGATCCCGCCGCGCGCGTCCCCCTGCCGGATGCAGCGGCTCAGCGCGGCGATGTTCCCGGCCTCGGTGCCGTCCTTCACGCCGGGGCGTTCGTCGCCGTCGAGGATCAGGGTGTCCCAGCCGAAGACCGCCGGGTGGTCGCCCACCGCCGCCCTGGTGTCGGACGCCCTGCCGTCGGGGGTGGTGAAGGTGAAACCGTAGGTGAGGTCGTGCTGGTGGCCGAAGAGGATGCCCCTGCCCTGCTGCCCCTTCAGATACGCGAACAGCGCGCGGGTGGCGGGGGTCGCCCGGTCGTCGACGATCCGCACCGGCGTCGGCGGGACGGGGGCCGCCGCGCCGGGGATCGCCGCCGCGGCCGACGGGATCCCGGCGCCGGTCGCCATGGCGACGACCGTGGCACCCAGCAGGACGAACGCGCGGCGGTTCATGCGCGGAGCGGACATGTACGTCTCCTTCGACGCGACGATCTCCCGAACGCCGAGAACATGACTGTCACCGCGGCACGGCACACGCGTGTGATCCAAGTGCCGTTATTTGACTAGAGATTGAGGAAAAACGAAAGGGGTTGGAGTGGGTGAGTGAGTGAGGTTCGGGGGCTACGCGAACACCACTGTCCGGCGCCCGTTCAGCAGGATCCGGCGCTCCGCGTGCCACTTCACCGCCCGCGCCAGCGCCTGGCACTCCACATCGCGGCCGATGGCCACCAATTGGTCCGGAGTCACGTCGTGCGCGACCCGCTCGACCTCCTGCTCGATGATCGGGCCCTCGTCGAGGTCCGCCGTGACGTAGTGCGCCGTCGCACCGATCAGCTTCACGCCCCGCGCGTGGGCCTGGTGGTAGGGCTTGGCGCCCTTGAAGCTCGGGAGGAAGGAGTGGTGGATGTTGATGATCCGGCCGCTCAGGCTCTTGCACAGGTCGTCCGACAGCACCTGCATGTAGCGGGCCAGGACGACCAGCTCCACGTTCTCCTCGCGCACCAGCTCCAGCAGCCGCGCCTCCGCCTCCGCCTTCGTGTCCTTCGTCACCGGGATGTGGACGAACGGGACGTCGTACGAGGCGACCAGCTCGGCGAAGTCCGTGTGGTTGGAGACGACCGCCGCGATGTCGACCGGGAGCGCGCCGATGCGGGCGCGGAAGAGGAGGTCGTTGAGGCAGTGGCCGAACTTGCTGACCATCAGGACGACCCGCATACGGTCCTCGGCCCGGTGGATCTGCCACTCCATGTGGAAGGCGTCGCCGATCGCCGCGAAGCTCGCCCGGAGCTTGTCCACCGTCACCGGCGTCTCACCCGAGAAGTGGACGCGCATGAAGAACAGTCCCGTGTCCCGGTCGCCGAACTGCTGGCTGTCCTCGATGTTGCAGCCGGTCATGAAGAGGTAGCTCGACACGGCGTGCACGATGCCCTGTTTGTCGGGGCAGGAGAGGGTGAGGACATACTGCTCGGCGGGGGTCCCGGCGGGGGCGGCGGCTGCGCTGGACTGCTCGTTCATGCCGGACAGGGTCCCATATCCCCCTCGAACGGCCCACTGCCGTCCGCCACCCGGAACGCGCCCGAAGCCGCCGGAGCGCCCCTCGCACGTCCCCGGCCCGCGCTACGCCGAGCGCGTCAGTATCCGCAGCACTTCCAGCGTGCGCGGCGGGACGTCCGGATCCTCGCCGTCGCTCACCGCGAGACGCACATGGGCGTCCCGGGCCGCGCGGACCGCCTCCGGCCACCCGGCGTGGTCGAGGTAGGCCGAGACGGGGGCGTCCGGGCCGACCTGGTGCATGATCCGCAGTACGCGGAGTACGGCGGTGTCGACGAGGGCGGCTTCCTGGGAGTCCCGGAAGATCGTGCCGACGTATTTCTCGGCGGACCAGCTGTCCAGCCAGGTGTCCTCGACCAGGCGGTACACGGCGTCGGTGACGTCACCGTATCCGTCGACCCCGGCCAGCCAGACGTTCCGCTGGAACGCCGGGTCGGAGAGCATGTGCAGCGCGGAGCGCACATTGCTGCGCCAGCGCCACCACGGCATGTCGTTGAGTGGCATGCCGCCCATGGTGGGGGAGCGACGGCCGCGACGGGAAGAGTCTTCCGAACCTTGCACGGTCATCGATCGTACGGTCCCGGTGAAAATGAGATCAACACCCCCCGTAATTCACTTCCCCGTCACCACCTGTTGACCACGGGTGACGTCCGGGTTGGCCGTGTGACGCAATCGTGCATATTCATGACCGGCAGGCGAGGCACCCGCAGCACCTTCCGCACCATCTTCCCCAGGTCCGTGAGCACAGGGCCGGCGAGTACAGGGCCCGTGAGTACAGGGTCCGTGAGCACAGGGCCCGTGAGCACAGGGCCCGTGAGTACGAGGGCCACGCGCGCGAGATCCATGAGCGCGCTGGCCGTGTGCGCGGCGCTCGCCGCGGGCTGCGGGGTCGTACCCGGCACCTCGGCCGACACCGAGAGCGGCGAGATCACCGTCATGACCTGGGCGCCGGAGGACACCGACGCCACCAACAAGCCCGGCATGCCGGCCATGGCGCAGGCTTACGCGCGCTGGATCAACTCCACGGGTGGCCTGAACGGGCGCAAGCTCAAGGTCCTGACCTGCAACGAACACAACGACCGGGTGGCCGCCGCGAAGTGCGCCCGGCTGGCCGCCAAGGAGGACGTCGTCGCGGTCGTCGGTTCCTACAGCCAGTTCGGCGACGCCTTCCTGGGCCCGCTGGCCTCCGCCGGGATTCCCTACATCGGCGGCTACGGCGTCACCAACGACGAGTTCACCAACCCCATGTCCTACCCCGTGAACGGCGGCTCGCCCGCCCTCCTGGCCGGCCTCGGCAAGGAGCTGGCCGCCGTCTGCGGTCCCGTCGCCCTGGTCCGCCCGGACACCATCGCGGGCGACCAGCTGCCCCAGCTCCTCAACTCCGGCCTGCGGGCGGGCGGGCACGCCCCGGCGCGGGACCAGCTCGCCGCCGAGGACGCCACCGAGTACTCGGCGCACACCAAGCTCGCCCTTCAGCGCACGACCGGCACCGGGAGCGGGAAGAAGGGCTGTGTGGTGCCGGCGCTCGGCGACCGCACCAACACCTTCATGGACTCCTTCCGGCGCGACCGCGAGGACTACCCGGCCGTGCGCACCGCGACCGTCCTCGGCAGCGTCGACCAGACGGTGATCAACGCGAACGGCGGCAAGTCGGGCCCGTACGAGGGCTCGTACATCACCGGCTGGTACCCGGTGGCCAGTGACGCCCGCTGGGACGAGATGAACAAGGTCATCAAGGAAGAGGCCTTCGACGACGACCGCGTCGACCCGCAGGACGCGGGAGTGCAGACCACCTGGATCGCGTACACCGTCCTGAAGAGGGTCGTCGAGTCGCTGAAGGACGGCGAGGTGTCCTCGACCACCGTCCGGCAGGCCCTCGACCGCGGCCTGCCCATCACCACCGGCGGGCTCACCCCGACGCTGCGCTGGCGCTTCGAGGACCTCCTCAGGGTGGCCGGCTTCCCGCGCCTGGTCAACGCGCGGGTGACCCTCCAGGTCGTCCGCGACGGACGGCTCGTCGCCGCCCGCAAGGGGGTCGTCGACACGACGAAGCTGCTGGAGAACGCCCAGCACTGACCCACGGGCCGGCACCGTCCCTCCCGGAGGGGCCGTGCCGGGTCAGAGCTGGGTGGACTGGCGTTCCGTCAGGTCGTACGTGTTCGCGATCGCGTTCCACAGTTCGGCCGCCCTGGACTTCTGCTCGGTGGCGATGCCGCTCTGCTCGTTGCCCTTCCGGGTCTGGCCCGTCGTACGGGCCTGGCCGCCCTTGCAGGCGTGCTTGCCCGCCGACTGGTCGGCCCAGGCCGCGTAGTGGTTGTCGGCGGCCTGGGACGCCTGCCAGGCCTGGGTGAGGGCGTCGCTCAGCCCGTCGTGCTCGGGGAGCTTGTCGATGTCCAGCTTGGAGAGCCGGGTGACCAGTTCGCCGCGCTGCCGGGCCGCGTCGCGCAGATCGGCGGCGGCCTGCCCGAGGTTGTCGCAGGACCTGACGTCCGACACGGCCTTGATCACCGCGTCGCGGCTGTCGTTGCTGTCGGCGAGCAGCTTGTCCAGCTCGACGGCCTGCGCCTTGGCCGGGTCGGCGGGCGGCGCCTTGGACTCCTCCGACGCGGACGGGGCCGCCGCGACCGTCTTGTTGCCCGTGTCCCCGCCGCTGTCCCCGCCGCCCTTGCTCAGCATGGCGCCGGCCCCGATCCCGAGCACGACGATGCCGACCCCGACGGCCGCGATGACGGCCATCCGCGAGCGCCGGCCCCGGTCGTGATCGTCATCGTCCCGGTCGTCCATGTCGTGGGGCGCGTGGGGCTGCCCGGCCGCCTGGAAGCCGTACGGAGCCTGCTGGCCGTAGGGCGCGGGCTGCTGGTAGGGCTGCTGCCGGGGGTGCTGGTCCTGGGCCGGGATGCGGGGCATCTGCTGGGTGGCACCGGCCGGACCGGCCGAACCGCCCGGTCCTGCTGTGCCTGCTGTGCCTGCCGGGCCGCTGCGGAACAGGTTGTCGAAGTCGGAGGGCGGCTGACGGTCGTCGGCGCCGCCCGGGGGTATGCCGTACGCCCCGCCGGGCACCGGCGGGATGTACTGGGTGGCGTCGGTGTCGGACCCGCCGGGGGCCGGGTACGCGGTCGCGCCGGGCGGCGGCATACCGGGGACCACGGGCGGCAGGAACTGCGTCGCCGCCTACCCGCCC
>NZ_LIQQ01000011.1 GCF_001418565.1 Streptomyces graminilatus
CGACATCATCACGACTTCGCGTACACGCACCACGAGGAGACCAGCCACATGAGCGAACTGCCCGACGAGAACCGTGCGACCGAGCTGCGCAACAAGGCCGTCGACCAGCTCAAGGAAGACGGCACGATCGTGTCGCCGCGCGTCGAGGCTGCCATGCGCAAGGTGCCCCGGCACCTTGCCGTACCCGAATCCCCGCTCGACGAGGCTTACAGCACCTACAACGCCGTGATCACCCAGGAGGACGACCACGGCAATCACACCAGCTCGGTCTCCGCACCGCAGATCCAGGCCATGCAGCTGGAACAGGCCGATCTCCACCCCGGCGACAACGTGCTGGAGATCGGCACCAACGGGCCGAACGCCGCCTACATCGCGGAGATGGTCGGACCCACAGGGCAGGTCACCACCGTCGACATCGACTCCCAACCAGCCGACCGGGCCCAGCGCTTCCTCACCGAAACCGGCTACACCAACGTCAACGTCGTCGTCGCCGACGCCGAGAACGGCCTCCCCGGGCACGCCCCCTATGACGCGATCATGGTGACCGTCGGTGCCTGGGACATCCCGCCCGCCTGGATCGACCAGCTCAAGGACGACGGCCGACTCGTCGTGCCGCTTCGCATCAACGGACTGACCCGCACCTACGGGTTCATCCGGCAGGGTGACCACCTGGTTGCCACCAGCGCCCACGTATGCGGTTTCGTGGCGGTGCAGGGCGCCGGCTCCCACGTCCAGCAGACGATGCAACTGCCAGGGGGCGTCACGCTGCACTTCGACGAGGGGCTGCCCGCCGACCCGTCGCTGCTGGACGGAGTCCTGGACACCGTCCGTGCCGAGACATGGACCGGGGTGACCGTCGCCAGCCGGGAGCCCATCGGCACCCTCCAGATGTATCTGGCGACGCAGGTGCCGACGTATTGCAGCATGTCCATCAACCCCGAACTGGCGACCGGCGCGATCGGCCCCACCGGTCTCGGGTTCTCGATGGTCGCCATCGACGGCCCGAACTTCGGCTACATCGTGGTGCGCCGCAACCCGGAGAAGGAGAACGCGGAGTTCGGGTTCCACGCCTTCGGGCCCGACGGGGCCGGCTTCGCCGAGCGGCTGGCCGACATCGTCCGCACCTGGGGCAAGAAACACCGCAGCGCTCCCGGCCCGCGCATCTCCGTCCACCCGGCGGGCACACCCGATGACCGGATCACCGGCGACCGGATCATCGACAAGAAGCACAGCCGGATCTCAGTCTCCTGGCCGGTCGCCTAGCTCGCGGCTCCTGGCCAGGTCGTCCTGCACCATCACTTCGGACAGAGAGAGTGATCGCATGACCACTGCCGTACTCGACGCCGTCACCGCCCCGGATGGGCTGCCGGCCGGGGAACTCTTCGACGACGACTTCCAGCTGGACATCCGGGTCGTCGTCTCCGACAGCCCCCTCACCGTCTTCATGTGCCCCACCAGCGACGGCTGCGGCGACACCTGTCTGCGCACCCCATCCGAGAAGGGGCACCAGTGGCACACGGATCACCCATCACCTACCAGTGGCAGCCCGGAGTGCTGCTGCGCTCCTCCACCGCTCCCAGCCAGATACCCGTGCCGGACCTTGACCTGTACGGCGACGACGTCCCCGCCCATGGCCGCCAGTGGCTGGCCGGGGTGTGGCGCGATCCGGTGCCCGACGCGCTGTCCGCAGCCAGCCCCGTGCTGTGCCAGCGCGTCACCGAGATCCTGAACGGCACCCTCACCGATACCCGCCGAATCCGCCGGGCCGTCCGGTCCGTGGCGGCATACCTCCTGCGTTGGAACCACCGGCCCACACCGTTCGGGGTGTTCGCCGGAGTCGCCCCCGCGCGGCCGGCTCACGCTGCCCGAGTCCAGTGGGGAGACGGTTACCGAACGATGCTCCGGCCCGATTCCGACTGGATGACGGACGTGATCTCGCAACTGGAGGGCAGCCCCGCCCTCGTTGCCCGGCTGACCGTCGTCGCCAACAACACAGGCCGGTCACGCGGAAACCGGCACATCGTGGACGGCATGCCTGCCGCCGCGCACGCCGCGCACTACGCCCCGGTCGAGCTGTCGATCCGCCTCACCCGGCCCGCGGCCGCCGCGCTCGCCGCCGCCAGCACCCCAATCCCATACGACGTGCTGGTACACCGCCTGGCCGACCAGTTCCCCACCGCGCGCCCCGACCAGCTCACCGGCCTGATCGCCGACCTGCTGGGCAAGCACATCCTGATCAGCAGCCTGTGGCCTTCGATGACGTCGGTCGACCCGCTCACCCACGTGTGCACCCAACTGGACAAGGCCGACGCCGCCAGCATCCCCGACGTGGCCGAGCTAGCGGCCCGGCTCGCGGCCATCCGCGACCGGATCGACCACCCCACCGGCACAGCGCCCTGGGCGTCCGGCTCAGTCCTCGTCCAGGACATGCAGCGCCTCAGCTCCGTCGCCCCGGTCCCGCTGCTGGTCGACGCCGCACTGGACTGCACCGTCGACATCCCCGAAGCCCTGTTGAGAGAGGCTGCCGAAGCAGCCCAAGTCATGCACCAGCTGTCGCCCCATCCGTACGGGTATCCGCAGTGGCGCGACTACCACCAGCGGTTCCTCGACCGGTACGGCACCGACGCCGCGGTGCCTGTACGTCACCTGGTCGCCGACAGCGGCCTCGGCATGCCCGCAGGCTTCCTGGGCTCCGAACGCACCCGGGCCCCGTACCAGCTGACCAGCCGGGACGAGAAGATCCTGCGCCTGCTCCAGGAGGCGATGCTCGACTCCGGCCGTGAGCTTGTCCTCACCCGGGCGACGATCGCCGACCTGACCGCCGACCACACCGAACCGCCGCTGCCCGTACCCCGGGCGGAGATCGCCGTGGAGATCCACGCCCCCACCCTGGATGCCGTGCAGCGGGGCGACTACCGGCTGCTGGTCACCGGAGCACCCCGCCCCGGCAGCAGCATGTTCGGCCGGTTCGCGCACCTGCTGCCGCCGCCCGCACAGTCCGCGCTCACCAACTCGTACGCGACCGCCAGCCCCGGCGCGGTCCCGGCGCAGCTGTCGTTCACCCCGCGGCGGCGCCGCAACGAGAACGTCTCCCGCACCATGCAGGTACTGCCGCACACCATCCCCCTCGGCCAGCACCACGAACCCGGCCCCGGCGTGATCCCGCTCGACGACCTGGCGGTGACCGCCGACGCCCGCCGGTTCTACCTGATCCGCACCTCGACCGGGCAGCACGTCGAGCCCCGCGTCCTGCACGCGCTGGAGGCATCGGTCCATACGCCCCCGCTCGCCCGGTTCCTGGCAGAGATCAACACCGCGCGCAGCGCCGCCTACAAGACGTTCACCTTCGGCGTCGCCGCCACCCTGCCGTACCTGCCACGCGTCCGATACAAGCGGACCGTCCTCGCGCCCGCCCGATGGCTACTGGCCGCCGATGACCTGCCCGCCCGGTCCGCGCCCATGGCCGACTGGGACAAGGCGCTGGACCGGTGGCGCGAACGGCTCCGCGTCCCCGACCGCATTGCCCTGGTCGAGAACGACCAGCAGCTGCCCATCGACCTTGACCAGCGGATTCACCGGGCGCTGCTGCGCGCCTGCGTGAACCGAACCCGCCTTGTCGAATTGCGTGAAACCACCACCCCGCATGAGCAGGCGTGGATCGGCCGCCCCCACCAGCTGCTGATCCCCTTGGCGAACTCCGCTCCGGCCGACACAGCTCCACTCCTGCCGAGGGCCACCGTCGCCAGCCCCCTGATGCCGGGCCGGTCCACCATGCTGTACACCCGCCTGTTCGCGCACCCCACGCGGCACGACGAGATCCTGACCGGCCACCTGCCCGGCCTGCTCGACCAGTTCGCCACCATGCCGACCTGGTGGTTCAGGCGTCACCGCGACACCACCCACCCGGACTCCGACCAGTACCTGGCCCTGTACCTGCACCTGCCCACCCCGGACGACTACGGCCCAGCCTCCCAACTCGTCCACGCCTGGGCCGATTCCCTCCACCGGCAGCGCCTGGCCTCCGACCTGGAGCTGGCCACCTACCAGCCGCACACCGGCCGGTACGGACACGGCCCCGCCCTGGACACCGCGCACCAGGTGTTCGCCGCGGACTCGGCCGCCAGTGTGGCGCAGATCCGTGCCGCGGCCGGCGACCCGGCTACGGGGCAGGCGCTCACCGCCGCGAGCATGGTCGACCTGGCCATGCAGTTCACCGGCGACCCACGACAGGCGGCCGACTGGCTGACGCGCACCCTGCCCCAGGAGCGCGGCCCCCTCTCCCGGGACCGAACCGCGCTAACCCTGGCACTGGCCGATCCCGAGCACACCACCCTGGTGGCCCTGCCCGGTGGCCCCGACGTCGCCGCCGCCTGGCGGCAGCGCGCTGCCGCCCTGACCACCTACCGGGAGCAGCTGGCCACCCAGTGCGGCCCCGACAGCGTGCTGCGGTCGCTACTTCACCAGCACTACATCCGGGCGCTGCCCGTCGACCCCGATCACGAACGCGTCACCGGCCGGCTCGCACGAGCCTGCGCCCTGCGGCACCGGGAGCGGCAGCCGTGACCACCGCAACCAGCCCGGTCCTGCTGGCGGACGCCTTCGCCCGGCACCTGGCCGTCCCCGCCCCACCACCCGAAGACCAGCCCTGGGCGGCGCACGCCCTGACCGCAGGTGCCACCGGAACCGCGCTCCTCCACATCGAACGCGCCCGTACCGGACACGGCGCCTGGCAGCAGGCACACGCCTGGATCAAGACCGCCGTCGCCACCGACATCAGCGCCGCCGACACCAGCGGCCTGTACCTGGGGGCGCCCGCCGTCGCCTTCATGCTCGACTGCGCCGTCACCCCCGACTCGCCCCGGTACCAGGACGCGCTCACGGCCGTGGACCGGCACGTCACCGAACTCGCCCACCGGAGAGCCGACGCGGCCGAAGCTCGCATGCGCAGCGGGCGTCCATCCCGCTTCCACGAGTACGACATCTTCTTCGGGCTGACGGGTATCGGCGCGTACCTGCTGCGCCGGTCCCCGTCTGGCGACGCGATGGCACGCATCCTGGCCTACCTCGTGCGGCTGACCCGCCCCATCCGTCACGGCGACCATGGCGTTCTGCCCGGCTGGTGGGTCGGCCACCAGCCCGACCTGACCCTGGCCTCCGTCCCCGGCGGCCACACCAACTTCGGTGCGGCCCACGGCATCGCCGGCCCACTGCTGCTTCTTGCCCGCGCCCTGCGCCAGGGCGTGAGGGTCGACGGCCACGAAGACGCCATCGACACCATCCTCCACTGGCTCGATACGTGGCGGCAGGACGGGCCTGCCGGACCCTGGTGGCCCGAGCACCTCCACCTCGGCGAACTGCGCGCCGGCCGTCCCGCCCAGCGGGGCCCGGCCCGGCCCAGCTGGTGCTACGGCACCCCCGGCATCGCCCGCGCCGGACAGCTCGCCGCCCTTGCCCGCCGCGACCCGGCACGCCAACACCTGTACGAGACCGCCATGGCCCGCTGCCTGACCGACCCCGACCAGCTGTCCAAGATCGCCGACACCGGCCTATGTCACGGCTGGGCAGGCATCTACCAGACCGCCTGGCGCGCGGCCCGTGACGCCGGCACCCCGGCCTTAGACGCCGCCCTGCCCGGCCTGGCCGACGCCCTGACCCGCCACGCCCATCCCGGCCCCGACTCCGGGCTGCTGCAAGGCGCCGCGGGAACCGCCCTCGCCCTGACCACCGCAGCCCACGGCGCTGCGCCGACCTCGGGATGGGACGCATGCCTGCTGATCGACTGAACCCGCCCGCCCCGCTGGAAGAGACGCTGGCCGCGGTACGGGACGTGCTGGCCGGAGCCAGCCCAAACATCGCCGCCGCCGACGCCGGACTCGACCCTGCCGACCTGGCCGCTGCCGTCGCCGTCTACCAACAAGCCGGACAACACGCTCTCGCCCGCCAGGCCAGGGTCCCCGCTTGGCGTCAGCTGTACGTCCAGTTCACCGACTGGGCCAAGGCCGAGCAGACCGCCGCCGACCACATCGCCCCCGTCCTGGACCTGGCCGAACACGATGGTCAGATCACCGGATGGTGGTTCATCCGCAAACACCCCTGCTGGCGGATGCGTCTGCTCCTGCCCGACGGGGCACAGTTGCCTCCGGCGATTCCCGCAGCCCTGGACGAACTCGCCGCCGACGGGCGCGTCGGGCGCTGGTGGCCCGGCATCTACGAACCCGAGACCGCGGCATTCGGCGGCGACACCAGCATGGCCATCGCCCACACCCTCTTCCACGCCGACAGCCGCGCCATCCTCATCACACCCCACGGTGACCTGGGCCGCCGCGAGATGTCCCTGCTGCTGTGCGCCACCCTGATGCGCGCGGCCGGACTGGAGTGGTACGAGCAAGGCGACGTCTGGCACCGCGTCGCTCAGGAACGGCCCCTGCCGCCGGACGTACCGCCCGCCAAGATCCACACCATGACCGCAGACCTGCGGCACCTGCTCCTTGCCGACACCAGCACCGCCGGCCCGATGCTCCAGTCCGATCAGACACTCAAGCGCGCCGCCGACTGGGTCCACGCGTTCCGCCACGCGGGCCGGGACCTCGGCACCGCCAACCGCGACGGAGCCCTCGACCGCGGCCTACGCCAAGTCGTGGCCTACCACGTGATCTTCCATTGGAACCGCATCGGCCTTCACACCCGCACCCAGAGCGTCCTCGCGCACGCGGCCAAGGCCGCGATCTTGTATCCCGGCCCCGACGCCCCGGAAAGGCCCACACCGTGACGACCACGCCCTCACCGACCGCAGTCCACCGGGACGCCGCAGGGTTCCCGCTGGTCTGCCGATCCCACCTCGTGTACCCCAGCTTCACCGCCCGCATCGAGGAGCTGCGCACCTGCGCCGACAAGTCCGCAAAGGCCGGCCCGCTCAATGACCGGATCAACGCCGCCTGCGCCACCTGGAACCTGTCCGCGCTGATCGCCTCCGACTGCCGGCTCCCCGACCTGGCCGCCGACCTGTGCATCCGCCAACTGCGCCTGTTCCAGGCGGCTTGGCCCGTCAACGGCGACGTCGCCATCGCGGCGCTCCAGCCGATGGTCAACCTGATCCGTCTGACCGCCCGCTCCGGCCACCCGGACACCGCCTACCGGCAGTTGGCCGACCTGCACCAGGCCGTGCACCACGGCGGCATCGTGACGCTCCAAGGGCAGTGCATCGACCTTACCCGGTTCACCACCCCGGCCACCGTGCGCCACATCCAGCCGTGGCTGCGGTTCCTGATGACGGACGACGGCACCCGCCTGCTGGCCACCACCGGCCAGTGGGCCAAGGCCGCCCAGCACGCCACCACATACGACGCCGAGCCCGACCGGCTGCTCGACAGCAGGCAGGCCCGCATCGTCGCCGCCTGGCACACGAACGCCCCGAATACCGCCAACGCCCTGCTGGACGAAGCGCACATCACCGAACCGTGGGAGGAGGCCGTGCGGCAGCTCCTTCGGCACGGCACCGCGACCCTCGCGGGCCACGCCCGGGACGGACTCTTCACGACCGTCCTGGACACCGCACGGACCGCCGTTGAGGCGACCGCACCGCATACCCGCATGTTCCGCGTACGGCTGGCACGGACAGTCATCGCCCTGGCCCCGGCCAACTCCCGCAGCCTGACGGAGCCGCTGTGCCGGACCGTGGTCGACGACACCGAAGAAGCAGGCGACGCCTTCGCCGCACGGGAAATCCTGCGCAGCCCGATCCCCATGGCCAACGACCAGCAACGCAAGAACCTCGAAGCCCTCGTCCACAACGGCGGCTTCGGCCGAGGCGCCATCCCGGAACCCGACCTGACCGTCATGAACGATGCCCTGGCCATTGCCGGACCGAGCCTGGCCAACTGCCTCGCGCAGCAGAGCGCCTGAACGGGCCGCGCGTACACCGAAGGCGCCGCCCCGGAGCGGCGCGCCGCTCCAGAAGGCCACGGAGCCGTCGTGATCCAATCCCGCTGCCGCCGCACCGTACACGGATGCCGGGCACCCTCGTTCGGCCTGCTCACACGCCGGACTGGCTGCGGGTGGCTCCGCCTCGGCCGCGCAAGGGTGAGGAAGTGGTGATGGGCGTCCAGGAAGTCCGGGTCGAACCAGAGACGGTAGCGGGCGTCGTGGGCGTGCGCCAAGCGGCGGGCGACGGATTCGGCCGGGCCGAGCAGCAGGACGAGGACGCGGTCGTGTGCGCCGGGTCGGTCAGTCCGAAGTAGCGGGCGAGTTCCAGGGCGCGGTCGAAGTCCTGGCGTGGGCCCTGGCCTGGCACCGGTCGGAGAAGACGAGGAGACCGGGGTGTGCCTGCTGCTGGCGCCTGGCGTCGGCGAGGCGGCCTTGGGCCTCGGTGAGCAAGTAGCGGGCGGTCGCCGCGTCCGGGAGGGGATCTCCTGGGGGCTGGGCTTCGGGGAAGACCACCACCTGGTTGGGGCAGCGCGTCCTGGAGCCGGTGGAGTGCGGTGGTCTTCCCTACGCCCGGCATGCCGTCGATCGCGATCACAGGTGTGGTGTCCCCTCTGCTTCGAGGGCGTCCAGGACGCGCGGGGCGAGCGCCGTGACCTGGTCGGCCAGTTCGGTGTCGATCTCGATGGCCCATTGCAGGACCCAGCAGAAGTACCGGGCAGTGTGGACGAGCATGTGCCGGGCGTCGACCTCGATCCCCCGGCCGAGGCGGGCGCTTTCCTCGTGGTAGGCAGCCAGGGCGAGGTGGGGGTCGCGGCCGTCGATGAGGCAGTTCTGTACGTACAGGTTGGTCAGGTCTTCGTACACGCAGCCGGTACCGCAGCCCTCGAAGTCGATGATGCCGGGGCCTTTGCCATCGGCGAGCAGGAGGTTGCGGGCGGAGTAGTCGCCGTGCACGAAACCCGGCACGCAGGCGGCCGTCTGGACCGGACCGGCCTGGGCCAGGACGGCGGACAGTCGGGTGCGCACGGGGTGGTTGCCGTCGGGCAGTGGCCGGATGTTGCGGCGGAAAGGGGGCAGACCGGTAAGCGCGTTGTCGGGGAGGGCGTGCAGGCGGGCGACGACCGTGCCGAGCAGCGCGGTGGCCTGCTCGTCGTGGGGGTCGGTGGGGGCGGTGCCGTCCAGGCGGGTGGCGCTGACCCAGGCCAGGGCGCCGTCGACGGTGTCGTGGCCGAGGACCTCGGGCACCCGCAGACCGTCGGCCTGCGCGGCCAGGTTGAGGCCGGTGATCTCGCGCTCGGCGCGCTCGGCCGGGCGGTGAGTGTAGATCTTCAGGATGGCCGTCTTGGACAGGAAGACCATGGACCGGCCGCCGTAGCCCACGATGGCGGTCTGGTCGAAGACGGTGTCCAGAGCTGATTCGGCGGCCTGGCGCGCGCAGTCGATCTCGCTGGCCAGCCGGGCCAGTACCGGATGCTGCCCACGGTCGGCCGCCTGTGTCATGCTCTCGCCCATCCTCGTCCTCGGTCCTGTCTGGTACGCCATTCGTGCAGCCAGTATGGTGGCCGGGCTGCCATCGCCAGGACCTCCGGCTGCGCGCCGGCGCGCTGCCGAGCGGCTGGGTCTGGCCAGCGGCGGAGCGGTAGGCACGCAGCGCCAGTGTCGCGGCGGCGGCCCAAGAGAATGCGGTCTCCGCGAGGCGCCGTCCGGCGTTCCCCCAGCAGCGCCTGGACGCCATCGAGCATGTCCTGTTCGCCCTGGCACGGGCCCAGGGGCTCAACCCCGACGAGCCGGCCTGAGCGTGCCTGACCGGCGTGCCGGTCGTTGGGCCGTGGTGAGGAAGCCGGTCCGTCTATCCCGTGAGGCGTGCGTCTATGGATGAGAGCCCCACAGGGGCCGAGTGCCCGCGGTGCCGCGGTCCGCTGAGCGAGTACGACGGCGACCCGGGCGCCCGCTCCCGCCTCGCCCTCGACCGTGACGTCCGGATCTGCCGAAGCTGCGGGGTCGATGAGGCGGTGCGGGACGCGGCCGCGCTGGCTCCGGTGCCGCCCGGCGAATGGCCGATGCTTGAAGACCACCTGACGTGGAACAACGTGCCGGGCACCGGCAGATGAGCTTCGGCTACCTTCTCCTGCGTCTGCGCCGGCTGGTCGTGCAGACCGAGGCGACCGCGAGATGATCTCCCGGTCCCGCTCTTTGGGAACGTCTTCCGCAGCCGCAGCAACGAGTTCCCGCAACACCAGCACCGTGTCGGCGTCCCGCTCGGCGATGAGGTCCCAGTCAGCTGTCAAGCGCGCCGCTCCCGGGCATTGGCCGTGACCGCACACTGACCCGCATCGATCGACACTGCGATCGGAAAGTTCACGGTCCACCCGCCTGCCTGAAGACCACGGAATCGGCCATCGGGGCGGCGGAACCACATCCGCCACGGCCATGGGGACGACGGAACTACTCCGCCGTCCCCATGGCCATCAAGACTCTCCGGCCACCGAGCTTCGCCGGAGACGGTGGTCAAGTTCCCACAACGCTGTGCGGTTGGAATCCCAACGCACTGCCGACATTGCCTCGTTGAACGAGAACCAGCTGTACTCGGTGTGCTCGCTGGACAGCGCCAACTCCGATGCGTCGGCTCGGACACCGAAGGCATACTCGGGAAGCACCAAGACCTCCGGCCCCCACGTGAACTCGCCAGTGACACTCACCACTGGAATCGACGCCCGCGCATCCAGTTCGATGAACTCGAAGTCGCCGGCCAAGCCAGCCTCCTCGGCGGTCTCTCGCCTGGCGGCCTGTAGCGGTGCTTCACCCGCCTCCCCACCACCAGCCACACCCTGCCAGTAGGCGCCGTCCAAGCGACGGAACAAGGCGTAGAGCAGCCCTCCCTCAGTCTGCCGGTACGGCAGCACTAACACCTGGAACGGAGCGCGATCCTCCACGGCTTCAACCATCGCTCCACGGTAGTGCCGCTGGGCCGCCTACGGTGCCGATGGGCCTACATCTCAGCCTGTCCCACCCGTCACGGAGTTCCACTGCGCCGATACCCGGCCCACAATCGTCCGCCAGCCCGAGCCAGGACATCGTCAACGACGCCAACAAGGGCGTCGGTCTGCCCATCCAATGCCCTACGGACAGCATGGAGCAGGCGGGCATTGAGTCCAGGTGCTGCGGCATCGAGGCGGCGTGCCAGCCACTTCCCGCCGCCACCCCATGCCCCACCGAGGGCCAACACGAGCTCACCTGTCCGCCTCGCCAGCTCTGAGGCGATGAACAGCCGTTCGCCCTGATCGGTGCTCCCAGCGAGATCGTCCAGGAGATCCGTGATCGCATAGCGGGAGTCCTCGATCTCCTCTGCTGGCATCGCAGGTGGACCCGCGAGGGCCAGTTTTCTGGCTTCCGCAGCCAGACGCTCGCCGAGCCCATCCACGTCGAAGAGCAGCTCGCCGTCCGCACACATCCATAGCAGTGGGGACCGGCGCTTGCGGGTTTCCCGGTCTACGAATGCGTGCCAGGTCTCTTCGGTGTATACGAAGAGTTCCACGGGCCAGTCACCGTGCTGGAGGCTCTCTCTGTACGGAGCCGGCAGACCGTGCAACAGCACCACGATGTCCAGGTCGGACAAGGCCGTGCGGTGCTCCGTCAGCACGCTGCCTCCCAGAAATGCCGCTCGAGCGGCAGGATGACGTTCCTCTACAACGGCGCGGGCAACGACAACCGGATCCATGCAGCCACTATCGGTATCCAGAACGCGTTACGCATGTGGTTACTTCAGTCACTCGGGCGAGCCGTCGTACGCCGTGTCTCAGCGTTCGTACGCAACGGCTGGTCACTGAAACCGTCCACACGCTGTGGATGTGCGCTGGCCTGCCCCATCGTCGACTACTCCCTGTGGGGGCGAGCTGTTGTCCGTTGCCTCCTGTGACTGTTGATCGCGTCGAGACCGCTCGCGCAGACGCGAATGACAGACAAGGCGCTGCTTCGTCTCACCGCGACAGTAGAGAGATCAAGTGCGCACACTGCTTGCGCCACGCCATGCCTGCACCAGAGCCTCAACCGAGGCGAACCGGTCAGCAGGATCGCTGGCATTGGCACGCTCGATGACCTTCAGCTGTGGCGGCGAACCGCGCCATTCCTGCTCGTCATCGCCGGCATCCAGCAGCAGACGCAGCGCCCGGCCGAGCACGAACACGGTCGTTCGGATATCGATGGTCGAGCCCCTGATGAACTCCTCAGGGGCCATGAAACGCCTCGACCCCGGCAGTCGATCGACCTCCAGAATGAACGGACCCGGCCGATACTCGTCCAAGTCACACAGCACCAGGCGGTCGCAGTCGAAGTCGTACAGCAGGCAGCCGTCGTAGAAATCAACAGCGATGAGCCCCGCCGCCTCGACGGCCAGGTGCGCATCGAGGATCTGCTCCAGGGCCCGGAGGATGACCGTTACCGGGAGTCTGCGGAACCGCGCCATCGGACTGTCGGAAGCGGCGCGGCCACCGTGGCGGGAGATGGTGGGGTGGTACAGAACTTCGCCATCCACCCACGGATAGACGAGAGCCAGTCCACCAGTGACGTCGAAGGAGTGCTGGAGAGGCACGATCAGCGGATGCTGGACCGCAGCATGGACCTCCACAGCACGGCGCAGCGAAGCGGCAGCCTCCGGCACTGTCGCACCCTTCACGAACCACCGCTCGTCGCCTACAGCGACCCCGTAGGAAACACAGCCGGAGTCCTGCTCCCGGAAGATCCGGAAGACGGTACCCACTTCTTCCAGGTAGGTCTCCAGTACATCGACGGACTCAGCACTCAGCGGCAGCGGGGGCGGTGGCATAGCACCATCCTGTCAGCCCGGAGGGCCGGTGCAGTCCAAGGAGGCACCGTCTGCTGTCGGCTGACATGGTTCCTCGGATGCGGATTGGATGGCGAACGCAGTGCTGCGAGGAGTTCGGCGGAACGATCGCCGCACCACGGCTGGTGTTCCTCATCACCGACCTCCTGGAGACGGGCATCGGCGTGCAGCACATCTTCGCGGCCCGCCTGAACAGCATCGACCTCGACGCGCGCACCGGTAGCGAGTTCACCAAGCCGGAGCGCGGCGGCTATGAGGTCGTCCGTGTCCCCTTCACCGCCGAGGCGGTCCGCGCCCTGCGCTGATGCCGCCCGCGCTGGGCGAGTTCATCTCCGCCGACACCGACGCGATCGCCTCGCTGGTCGATCACCCGGTGAACGCGTGAGCGGCTCACCGGCGTTCGTGAGCCTGAGCGGTCCGGACAAGCGGCAAAACCACCCATCTGAAGCTGCTCGCAGGCCATGGCGCTGCCCTGCAGCCGCTCGGATCCCTCCATCACCACGACCCTGAGCCTTGGCCGAGGTTTCCCGGGACGCGGCGGCCGCCACGGCCACCCTCACCGCGCGGGTCTTCCCTTAGTGCCTTCCCCACGCTGGAGGAACTCGACGACGCTGTCCGCGAACTGCGGCGTCTGTACCCGCACACTCAGCTCGTCCACACCGTCCCTGTGCCGCTGAATAACGTCCTTGACCGGCTGCCGCGGCTCCTGCCCGGCTGGAGCGCCGCCCTCTCCGGCGATCCGGCGCTCTACGACGACGGCGCGCACGGCCGCATCGCCGTGCGCGCCTCCGGCACGGAACCGGGAACCCGCCTCTACATCGAGGCCCCCGCCCAGACCGCTGAACGTCTCGCCGAGGCCCTGGGCGGGCCGAAGATCAACCTGCCTGCTTGAGCAGGCCGGCGGCCACCAGACCCGCCAGGCCCATGTCCGCGTCGGTGTACTGACCGCCGAGGAGATGGGCCACGTAATCGTCCAGCGGCATGGTGACCGGCTCGACGAACTCTTCGGCGTCCGGCTTGGGTTCGGTCACCTTGCGGCAGTTCCGGGCCAGTACCGCGTGCCGCACGTGAGTGGCGTATGAGGCCAGGTAGGTCTTCATGACGACCTCGACCGTGCCGGCCTCGTACCCGGTCTCCTCCAGCAGCTCGCGCGCCGCTGCGGCCTCGACCTCCTCTCCTCCGGAGACCAGGCCGCCGGGCAGCTCCGCCAGGACCTTCCCCGGGCCGGGCCGGAACTGGCGTACGAGAACGCCCTGTCCGTCCTCAGTGAGGGCCACCACCGCCACCGTCCTCGGGCCCTGAAGGATGTCCCAGTCCGATTCCTTGCCGTCCGGCTGTACGTAGGTGCGACAACTCACCTTCAGCCAACCGGCCGGCTCCGGACGCTCGCTCTGCAGCGTCCACTCCAGCCCTTTAGTCACGCTCGGCATCCTATCCAACTCGTTGTGTGACAAATGGGAGGGTGGTGGTCCGCCGTCACCGCGCCGCGCGCACGCCGCGCCGTAGGACAGCGGACTCGCGGGAGGTGGCGCCCGCGATGCGCGACACCCCCGGAAGGACATGGGTTGAGACGGTGTCAGCGGATGATGATCCCCTGGCCGACGAGCTGTCGCCGCATCGCTTGGTACTCCTCCACGGTGACCGGCCGCTGTCCGCGAGCGTGCTTGGGCTTGCCCACCTCGGAAGGCTCCGGCCATTCGTCGGCGGCGGGCAGCACGTCCAGGGCGGCATGCGAGCCGGCCTTGGCACGCGGGGCCCGCGCATGAACAGGGTGACCGTGCCGGGGAGCGTGATCGTCTGATGGGCCATCGGATAGCCCAGGGCGTAGCACGAACCGGGAAGGGGGATCGGGTTGGCGATACGGTTGCGCCCTCAGCGGTGGTGGCTGAAGGAGAGGACGAAGGCGTGGCACTCAGGGCCATTCGCTCGGCGTTGGAAGCGGTGTACGTACGGCGCCTGGCCCGGAAACTGGAGGGCTCCCTCCGGCCGAAGCACGTCGGGATCATGCTCGACGGCAACCGGCGCTGGGCCCGCGGCGCCGGTCACGACGATCCCCGCGAAGGCTACCGGGTCGGTGGGGCGAAGGTCGCCGACTTCCTGCGCTGGTGCACCGCCGCCGACATCGAGCACGTGACGCTGTGGATGCTCTCCGACGACAACCTTCACCGGCCCGCCGAGGAGCTCGGCCCGCTGATCGAGATCATCGAGGAGACCGTGCAGAGCATCTGCGCGGCGCCGGAACCGTGGGAGATCGAGATCATTGGCGCCCTCGACCTGCTGCCCGGAGACAGCGCGCGTGCCCTGAAGGACGCCGTTGCTCCGACCGACGGACGGGGCGGGCTCAAGGTCGACGTCGCTGTCGGCTACGGCGGCCGCCGCGAGATCGTCGACGCGGTCAAGGCGGCTTTCGAGAAGCACACCGCGGCTGGCGGTGACCCGGCAGAGCTGGCCGAGAACTTCGAGGCCCAGCACATCTCCGAGCACCTGTACTCCAGGGCCGGCAAGGACACCGACTTCATCATCCGCACCTCCGGTGAACAGCGGCTGTCCGGATTCCTGCTGTGGCAGTCCGCGTACGCCGAGGTCCACTTCGTCGAGGTCCTGTGGCCTGCCTTCCGCCAGATCGACCTGCTGCGGGCGCTGCGCTCCTACGCGGACAGGGATCGCCGCTACGGCCGTTGACGTCATGCCAGGCGCGCCATCCGCGGGTCGGCGAGGATCGCGTCGACGGCCCGCTTGACCGAACTGTCCTGGTCCTTCGTCGTCACCTCAACCGTCAGCTACACCTGTCCCTCGTTCAGACGGGCAGGAACGGGCTGGGCGTTCCGTGCCAGCTGATGCTGAGGGCGTCGCGGGCGCGGGTGGTGGCGAGGCCGTCAGTTCATCTTCCCATGAGTGGTAGGGGGTGAAGGTGGAGGTGGGTCCGTGGAGCACGGACCGGTAGCCAGCGAGGGTGTCGGTGCCGTCGTCGAGGTCGTCGAACTCGACCTTGTTGTTCGTGGAGTCGACGACGCGGAGTGCCTTGGCGAGGATCTCTTTGGTGGTGCGGTAGCTGAGGGTCAGGCGTGAGGCGCGCCCTTGATGTTCATGCCGACCGAGCTGAGGGCGACCTAGTGGTCGTAGATGCGCTGGTGGGTGTCGCCGGCGATGAACAGGTCGTTGGGGAGGCGGGGGTGTTGGACCATGGCGCGGAGCATCTTCCAGTGGGCCGGGCTGAGGTCCTGGGCTTCGTCGACGACGATGTGCCAGTAGCGGTGGCCGAGGTAGCGCATGCCGGAGCCGTCGTGCGGTGGATGAGGTCCTTGCCGCCGATCGCGTCCTTGTATTCGCGGCGGGCCTGGATTTTCGCGGCGCGGTCGATCTCGTAGCGGGCGGCTCGCTCGGCTGCCTGGCCCCAGGTTTCGATGCCGCGCTTGTCGAGGCGGGCGGTGAACTGCTCGACGAGCTTCCAGATGTGGTGGCGATCAGGCCTGGTCAGTGCGCGGCCACGGCCGGCCCGGCGGGCCTGGAAGTAGGCGGAGCGGGTGGGCACGGACTGGCCGAGGATGACCTGCTCCCACTCTTCCAGGAGGAATTCCGGCTCCCAGCGGCGGTCGTCGAGCTCGGCCAGCAGCTGGCGCAGCTCGTCCAGGGCGACGCTGTCGTAGACGCGCTGTTTGCCGCGGCCGGGGGCGGCGTTTTCGCCCAGCGGCAACAAGGAATCAGCCGAGGCGCGGCGCATCCGGTGACTGGGGAGCGATCAGTACGCCGGACCACTTCTCGCTCGGCTGGCCGCGCCGGAACATGATTTCTGACTTCGAGTGGATGGTGAAGCCGGCACGCTCCGTGACCTTGCGAGACCCGACATTCCCCACGAGGGCGTGCCACAAGATACGTCGCAGCCCCATGCCCTCCTGGGAGAATCCCCACCGGCATGCGGTTCGGACAGCCTCCGTCATGACGCCTGAACCGCGAGCGTGCGCAGCCAGCCAGTAACCGACCTCGGCAGCTGTGTCGGTCTTGCGGTGCAAGCCGATCCGGCCGAGCGGCTGGCCCGTGGCAGCGTTTTCGATGACGAAGTTCGCTGCTGTTCCGTTGTGGGCCCTCGCGATGGCGATGTTCTCGACGAAGAACTGAGCATGGTTGCGCTCGTAGGGGACAGGCAGGCTGACCCAGCGCAGCATCTCCGGATCGAGTGAGAGCTCATACACCCAATCGACGTCGTCAGGGTGGAAGGAGCGGAGTCGCAACCGTTCGGTGACGATGACGGGCAGATCGATTGGTGTTGCACCGTGGCCAGTCACTCGATCCATACCCCGATTCTGGCCGAAGAGCGGCACCGGAGTTGGCGCCTCAGTTACAGGAGGGCGACCGCTGGCTGCGAGGCATCCGTCCCAGGCAACGGATGCCTCCAGCAGGCCGCCCGGCCGATCTACCGGGTCGGGCGGGGCGGTGCCAGCACTTCGTTCGGCACCCACTTCCTCAAGACGTCAGGTACGACGACGGTGCCGTCTGCCTGCTGATGCTGCTCGAGGATCGCGGGCAGGAGTCGGCTTGTGGCCAGTCCCGACGCATTCAAGGTGTGCACGAAGCCCGATTTGCCCTGCCGGGGCCGGTAGCGGATGTTGCCGCGCCGGGCCTGGTAGTCGCGGGCGTTCGACACCGAGCTGACCTCTGCATATGCGCCGAGGCTGGGCAGCCACACCTCGACGTCGAAGGTCTTGGCCATGGCGGCGCTCGTGTCCTCAGCAGCCAGGTGCGTGATCCGGTAGTGCAGGCCGAGTCCGGCCACCAGCTCCTCGGCCTTGGTGAGGAGTTCGGCGTGAGCGGCGGCCGAGTCATCGGGGCGAGTGAACTGGAACATCTCCACCTTGTTGAACTGGTGTCCGCGCAGCGTTCCTCGCTCCGCAGTGCGGTAGCCGCCGGCCTCCTTGCGGTAGCACGGCGTGTAGGCGAAGTACTTCTTGGGCAGCTCGGCCTCCGCGAGAGTCTCGTCCCGGTGCAGATTGACCAATGCGGTCTCCGCGGTCGGCAGCAGGAACCGTTCGGGACCGTGCTCGCCCTGCTCCAGGGCGAGCACTTCGTCCGCGAACTTCGGGAACTGGCCCGCGGTGTATCCGGCCTGGTAAGTGAGGATGTGCGGCGGCAGCAGGAACTCGTAGCCGTCCCGCACGTGGGCCTCGACGAAGTAGTTCAGCAGCGCCCACTCCAGGAGTGCACCATGGCCGCGGTAGATCCAGAACCCACTGCCGGCGAGCTTGGTCCCGCGCTCGTAATCGACCAGCCCCAGGCTGTCGGCGAGCTGCACATGATCCTTCGGCACAAACCCAAACTCCGGCACCTGCCCGACAGTGCGTACGACTTCGTTGTTCTCCTTGCCCCCGGCGGGAACGGCATCGTCGGGGAGGTTCGGCAGCGGATCAAGGAAGTCCCGGCATGCCTGCTCCAGCTCGGCAAGGTGAGCCTCGGCGTCGGTCAGGGCCTCACCGACCGTCTTGGCCTCCGCAAGCAGAGCGTCGACGGGCTCGCCAGCCCGCTGGCGTTTCGCGATCTCTCCCGAGATCGTCTTCCGCCGTCCCCGCAGCCGCTCCACGTCGGCTCGTGCCCGCCGGTGATCCAGGTCCAGCCGAAGAAAGGCATCGAGATCCACATGGACGTCACGCTTGGCCAGGGCTCGCTGTACGTACTCGGGGTTCTTGCGGATGAGGTCGATATCCAGCATCGCGTCGGTGCTCCGTTCGATCAGCCGTCTGTTGGCGTGATCCCTTGGGAGCGCGGGCGAGAAGGGGCAACTCGCGGTGCCACCGCGCCTTCGCCGCCACCGCAAGGGTGGCGGCCTCGTTCACAACCCGGTCACGGGGGTCAGCCGACAGGGCATTGAGCCACACCAGGGTGTGGCTGTTCCTCCCCGCACTCGGGAGTGGATTCACACCGGGTTGCGAGGCCGCCGTCACAGCAACTGGCGGCTCTCTCGGCTCGCGTGATCCCGGGCTACTTGTCTCCGTCATCGCGTTGTACCCGAGGTTAGAGGTGTCGCTGTCGCGCGGCCAATGAATTTGCCAGGGCTTCGGCGTGTGGAAGACCGGCGGCCGGTCTTCCACACGCCTGGCCGTCACCTGGAGGATTCACTTGCCCAGGCCGCGCCGTATGGCCAGTTCCACGGCCGAGTAGTCAGCATTCGCGCGTTCGAGCTGATACGGCTCGGCGGGGTACAGCGGCGGCTGAGCCAGGAAACGCGGGGTTGTTCCGTGGTGCGACTGGGCTGCATGCACCAGGAACGGATGACACAGATAGACGTCCCCAGCGTGTCCGGTGGCCAGTACTTGCGGCAGGTCAGCGGTCGCCTCAAACAGCCCCGCAGCGGCAAGATCGCCGGTACTCATTCCCTCCTCGCCGGCGGCTTCCAGTCGCGAGGGGACGTACAGGTGTGAGCCTGCTCGAATCCGGGTCGGCGCGTCGTTGTCCGTGGTGTCGGAGAACAGGAACAACATCAGCAGGGCACGGCAGCGCGAGTGGACGTTCACCCACGGCGGGCCGCTCTTCTGTTCCTCGGGGTGGTAGCCGCCGTCGATGTGCCATCCGTCGTCGCCCGGGTCTCCGGGGTGCGGGAAGCGGATGGGGATCGTGCCGATGCTCTTTCGAGGCAGCCACCGGCCCGCCCCGACGAGCTGGTCGAAGGCCCGGTAGAGCCGGGGCGTGTTCGCCGCCTGGCGGAAGGGTTCCTGGGCACAGGAGCCCAACCGGATCACCGGCTCGGTCCACGTCGCAGGATCATCCGGGTCACAGCCCGTCTCCTGCCAGCAAATGGCACGGCACTCGGCCGCCACCTCGGCAGGAAAGGCTTCGTCCACCCGGATGAAGCCGTTGTCGATGAACTCCTTCACCTGCGTTACGGAAAGTCCGCTACTGGACATGCCCCGTCCTTCTCGATGGGAGTAACTATCCTGAAAGGAAAGCCGGTTGAGGAGGCGCCGTCGAATCAATTTCAGGCGAGGGCATGGCCGCAATGGGGCGGCCTTGGTGACGGAGACACCTCGGCGAATCTCATCGGCCGGCACGCAGCGGGTGGCTTCAGCAAGGTCCGAGGCGAGGCGCCCTTGCGGCGGAATGCCATCCTTCTGCAGGCCGGGCGCTGGCAGGCTGCCTCCATGAAGCAAGGTGAGGTGCTGCTGATCGGTGGGCGCGCTGGCGTCGGCAAGTCGACGGTGGGGTGGGAGGTTTCCGCGCAGCTGTGTGCCGCGGAGGTCGCCCATGTAGTCGTAGAGGGAGATTTTCTGGGGCAGGTGCACCCAGCACCAAAGGGTGATCCGCGCCGCTCGAAGATCGTCGAGCGAAACCTCGCCGCCGTGTGGGGGAACTACGCCGAACTCGGCTACCGCCGGCTGATCTACACGAACACCGTCAGCGTGCTATCCGAGGCCGTCCGCATGTTCGAGCGCGTGATGGGGGGCGGATGTGCGGCTCGTGCGGGTCCTGCTCACCGCCTCTGACGCCACGGCCAGCGAACGGTTGGCGGGCCGGGAGCTTGGCTCGGAGCTGGAGAAGGAGCTTGAGCGCAGCGCCTATAAAGCGCGCCTCCTGGACAAGCGCGCGCCCGCGGACACCATGCGGATCGTGACCGACGGCCGATCGGTCCTAGAGATCGCACGCGAGGTGGTGGCCGCCACTGGGTGGACCGGCCCGGGCCCGTGCTAGAAATCCGTCGCACAGAGGGAAGGATTCCCCCACTCTTGCAGAATGCCGAACATCGTCACCCCGCGCCTGCAGTACAACTCCACAGCGGTACGCCCGCGCTGGGGCGACCTTCCACAGGGCATTCGCCAGCTGATCTCACGCCACCTGGGCGGTGCAGTGGACGCGGAGCCAAGTGCAGGAAGCGGCTTCACCAGTGGCTTCGCCGCGGTAGCCCACGGGATCAGCGGCACACAGTTCATCAAGGCGGTCAATGGCGCGGAGAACACCGTGATCGCCAACTGCTACCGGCGGGAGGCATTGATCAACCGGGCGCTCCCCGCGGAGGTCCCGGCACCCCGCTTGCAGTGGATCGAGGAGCAGGATGACTGGGTTGTCCTCGGCTTCGACGCCGTCGACGGTGGCCGCATGCCCGCCGAACCCTGGCAGCCCAACGAGCTGGACGCCACCCTGAACGCCTACGCCACGGCGGCCGAGGCGCTCGCCGCGCCCTCTGTGCAACTGCTGGAACTCGGTCTCAAGCCGGTCGACGCCGAGGGTGACTTCACCGATTGGCGTGACCTCCAAGCCGGCAGGACCAGACCGGAGCTCCTGCCGGCATGGGTGCCGCTCCGGCTCACGCCGCAGCTGGCCGAGCTGGAGAGCCAATGGCGGAAGGCCACAGCGGGCACCGCCGTCTTGCATCACGACCTGCGCCAGGACAACGTGCTCATCGACACCAGCGACGCCGCGTGGATCTGCGACTGGAACTGGCCGTGCCTCGGTGCCAGTTGGTTCGACCTGGTCCTCCTCTTGGCCACCGCATTCGCCGACGGCCACGACGCCACCACCCTGTTCGCGGCACATCCCACCGCCCATGGAGTCGCCGACGAACAGCTCGACGCTGCCCTCGCCGCGCTCTCTGGCTTCTTCCTGGTCTCCGGGGCAAAGCCCCCGGCGGACTGGTCACCGCACATTCGCCAGCATCAGACATGGTGTGGCGAAGTCACTCTGCGATGGCTGGCTGACCGGCGTAGCTGGACGTTCTGACTCGGCGCGGGAGGCGAGTGACGCGGATGGCCAGCGCAGGGTCCGGAATGTCGGACCGCGGTTGCCGCCCATCTGCTGCCGGACAGACCAGTGCGGCGCTGAATTCGTTGGACGCTCCATTCTCGGCGCCGATAGGTTTCCTGAATGGCGAATCTGGAAGAGTTGCTGAGCCAGAGGTTGGTCCCTGCGTTTGAATCGGTGGCGGGCAGGCCCGTCGACCCTGTCGTCCGACGATCTCAGCACGCGCACTTCCAGTCCGACGCCGCCCTCGCGCTGGCGCGGGGGACGGGCGGCAACCCGCGCGACTTCGCCAGCCGCGTCGTAGAGGCCGCGCAGCTCGATGACCTCTGCTCGGCAGTGGAGATCTCCGGCCCTGGCTTCATCAATCTGACGATCTCGGACGAGGTCCTTGGAAGGCTCCTCGCCGATATGGCCGGCGATGAGCGCCTCGCGGTCCCGCAGGCCAAGGACCTGGAAACGATCACCGTCGACTACTCCGCGCCGAACGCGGCCAAGGAAATGCACGTCGGGCACCTCCGGTCGACGATCATCGGCGACGTTGCGGTACGCCTGCTGGAGTGGCAAGGCCACACCGTCATCAGGCAGAACCACATCGGCGAATGGGGTACGCCCTTCGGCATGCTCGTCGAGCATCTCCTCGACATCGGCGAGTCCGAGGCAGCCCACGAACTGTCCGTCGGCGACCTCAACGGCTTCTACCAAGCAGCTCGCCGCAAGTTCGATGCCGACGAGAGGTTCAAGGACCGTGCCCGCAAACGGGTCGTCCTGCTCCAGAGCGGCGACGAAACCACCCTGCACCTGTGGCAGACCCTGGTCGACGAGTCAAAGAAGTACTTCATGACCGTCTACGGGCTGCTGAACGTGCGGCTCACCGAGCAGGACTTCTTCGGCGAGAGCTACTACAACAACCAGCTCCAGTCGGTCCTCGACGAGCTCGGCGAACTCGGCCTGCTCAGCGAGAGCGTAGGCGCCCAGTGCGTCTTCCCTGATGGCTACACGAACCGCGCAGGCGACCCCCTGCCGATCATCGTCCGTAAGGGCGATGGCGGGTTCGGCTACGGCGCCACCGATCTGGCCACCATCCGCCACCGCCTGCAGAACCTGCACGCCACCCGGCTGCTGTACGTTGTTGGCCTGCCTCAGAGCCAACACCTGGACATGGTGTACGACGTGGCCCGGGACGCCAACTGGCTCAATCCGCCCGCCCGCGCCGAGCACGTCGGCCACGGATCCATCCTCGGAGACGACGGCAAGATGCTGCGCACCCGTGCCGGTGCCTCCGTAAAACTGGTCGACCTCCTGGACGAAGCAGTGACGAGGGCCGCCGCCGTCATTACTGAGAAGAACCCGCAGCTCGACGAGGCAACCCGCGCCGCCGTGGCCAGGTCCGTCGGAATCGGCGCGGTCAAGTACGCAGACCTTTCGACGGACCGCCTCAAGGACTACGTCTTCGACTACGACCGCATGCTGTCGTTCGACGGCAACACCGCGCCCTACGTGCAGTACGCACGAGCACGGATCTGCTCCATCTTCCGCCGCGCCGGCGTCAAGCAGCCGCTGCGGGACGCCGGCACACCGGCCATCACCGAGCCCGGCGAGCGCGCGCTCGCCCTCGAACTCATGGCGTTCGGCAACCTTCTCGCCGAGATCACCGAGACGCTGGAGTTCCACAAACTCGCCAACTACCTCTACCGCCTGGCCAGCAACTTCACCAACTTCTACGAGAAGTGCCCCGTGCTTCGTGCTGAAGACCCCGCCAAGCAGACCCGACTGGTTCTGTGCGACCTCACCGCGCGCACCCTCGAACTGGGACTTGGCCTACTCGGTATCGAGTCACCCGATCAGATGTGATCCCCGGAACCCTTGTTCCCCTCATCCGATCTTTCCCACTCTTCGTCGGCCCCAAAGAGAAGCGGAGGCCCATGACTCACCTGATCGAACCTCCCCACACAGCCGACGCCTCAGCCATCGGCCAGATCCAACTGGAGGCTTGGCTCCAGACGTACCCCAACAAACAGGCGGAGATCGACGAGACGTGGATCAGGGACCACCGTGGCTCCGCGGCCACCGCTGAGGGGATTGCCCAGTGGAGAGAGTTCATTGAGGAAACGAAGCGGCAGCCAGACAGACTCTTCTGCCGTGTCGTTCACACCAAAGCAGGGATCGTCGGGTTCATGTGCGGACGCAGGGACGAGGTGGTCACCCTCGGACCCATGTACCTGCTGAACGAAGCCCAAGGCCACGGCACCGGAAGCCGGCTGATGCGCGAGTTCCTTGCGTGGGCAGGCGACACACCGATGCACCTGTGGGTGACGGCCTACAACGAGCGGGCCATCCGCTTCTACGAACGCTATGGCTTCAAGCCCACGGGTGAGCAAGAGCTCTGGAAAGGCAAGCTGCCGAACATCCGCATGGCCCGCAACACCACCTGCCCGTAAACCTATTGTCGCCGGAGCATGCTGCTGCGCCCCAGCGATGCGCGACGGCAGCCTGGGACGCAGCGCGGGCATTAGAAGTCGTACACCGCGAAGTCCGTCACCGGGCCGTAGCCGATCCGCTGGTACAGACCGTTGCTGGTGGGGTTGGCCAGGTCCGCGAACAGCAGCACCTCCGCCGCGCCCGCCGCCAGTGCTGCCCGGCTGACCTCGACCGCCGCGGCGCCCGCGTAACCGCGGCCGCGCAGGTGGGCCGGGGTGTAGACGGGGGCCACCCTGATCTGGCCGGCGACCATCGGGGTCACACCCGCCATGGAGACGGGGGCACCGTCCGGGGTCTCCCAGAACGTGACGCGTCCGTGGGCGATGCGCGTGTCGGCCCAGGAGCCGGCGTCCGCGGAGGCAGTTCCTCCGATGTCCGCGACGAACTCTCCGTACCAACACATGAGTTGCTCGCGGTCCTGCTCGCCCGCGACCCTGCCCCGGCCCTCCGGACGCGGCTCCGGAGGGGTCAGCGTGCCGAGGCGGTACAGCCGCTGCTGCTCGTGGAGCGTCGGCGTCGCCCCGGTGTGCCGCTGCCAAGCCTCGGCGAAAGCGGCGGCGGTGTCGTGGTCTGCACTGACGCCAGGGAGGGTGCGGCCAAGGCTGGCCAGATGGACGGCGAGGGCGTCGGCCTCCTCTGGAGTGAGAGGGGTGAGATTCAGGCGGCGGGGCGGGGTGCGGAAGTAGGTCGCGCGGACCTCGCCCGCCCTCTCCAGGACGCCGAAGGCGGGGGCTTCGGCGCCGTATGCGTGCGCTCCGCGCGTACGCAGCGCCTCGGTCACCGTCAGGGGGATGGTGTGCAGGGCGGGGCGCGAGTGCAGGAAGTCTCCTGCGCGGGCTAGGAAGCTGTCGACGTCATCGGTGAGGTGCCAGTCGTCCAGGCGCATGCCTCATGATCCCGCGCGTTCACGGACTGCGCCCGTGGTTTTCCGACGGGGGGAGGCGACGGAGCGCGGTCAGGGCGCCGCCTCCCCCCAGTGACCCCGCCGCCTACTCCGGCTCCGGGTCCGTCGCCAGGCGGCCGTGCAGGTGTATGTCCCGGACCGCGTCGTGCCGGCCCGGTTCGAACATCGCGCCCCGCAGGGTCCCCTCGTACCAGAAGGGCAGGGGCGAGGACACCGTGGCGCTTGGACGCAGTTGCGTCGGCAGGTCAGGGTGCTGTTTGGCCGGTGCAGTCCAAGGAGCCACCGTCTGCGCTGATGACGTGGTCCCTCGAACGTGAACTGGATGGCGAACGCGCTCCTCCATGCCGCAAGATTCGCTCTATGCGGATCGCTGAGTGTCAGGAACACGAGGTTGCACTGCTCGATCGGTACATTCCGTCTCCGGGCGTAATATCATCCCACGCTCGTCGACATGCCAGACAGAAAGCCGGAGCGAGTACGTTTCTCGTTGCCTGGCGCGATGGACAGCCAGTCGGAAGCTGCGAGGTGAGGTGGGACGGGTGTGCTGCTCCCGAAGTCCAGGAAGCTCACGAGGACTGCCCGGAGGTCAACGGTCTGGGAGTGTGGCCGGAGTCCTTCCGCTCCCAAGGGATCGGAACAGCCCTGATCCTCGCGGCTGAGGAACTAGTGCGGAAGCGCGGTGGTGAGCGCATTGGGCTGGGAGTGGACGAGAACAACCCTCGGGCGGCGGCTCTCTACTCCCGACTGGGCTACGACCCTGTTGTCCCATACCTCGACCGCTGGTCCTACCAGGACGTCGAAGGCGTGACGCATGAGGTTGCCGATGCCTGCACGTTCATGATCAAGAAGTTCCAACCCGACAGCTCCTGAGCGGCAACGCCGTCTCACCGGGGAGTCACCGGTAGCGAGTGAGGGCGCATGCGATGCCGTTGAAGGCTCATCCGAGAGCGCCGAATTCCACGGTGTTGGACGCCTGGCGGGACGCAGGTCGAGTGACAGGTCGGCCGCTAAAGCAAGGTCAACGGCACCGCGGGTTCCCCACTGGTGCAGGCACATCGGTAAATCATTGGCGGCGTACACAACAACGGCTCATGCTGCGTCTGTGACAACCTTCTACCTGGTTCAGCATGCCGAGAAGCAGCGGCGACTCGGCGATCCCGGCTTGACTAGACTCGGGCAAGAACAGGCCGCTACGACCGCGCAGTGGCTGGCCCGCGTCAGGTTGAGCGCGGTGTATAGCAGTCCGTTGCGTCGAGCCCTTCAGACGGCACAGTTCATCGCGTCAGCGAGCGGGATACAAGCGCAGAGGGATGACCGCCTCCGGGAGCGGATGAACTGGGCGGATGGTCTGTCCATCGAGGAGTTCATGGCTGACTGGGCTGCATCGGTCCAGGACCGGGACTTCGTGCCGCGGAACGGAGAGTCCTCACGACAGACCGGTGAGCGGGTCCGTGCGTGCCTGGAGGACCTGTCCGCGATACCGGGTGCTGTCGCTGTGGTCACGCACGGTGGCGCCACAGTGGACTTGCTTCGCACACTGGTCGGCGATGGCGCGGTGACGGACAGTCTGCTGAACGAAGGTGTCCCCTCTTGCGCGATCACCACGTTGGACGGCATGAGCGTCCTCGATATCGCTTCCCTGACACACCTGACGTACTGAGAGGGTGTTTAGCGTGGGCGGGTTGCCCTTTACCTCCCAATAGGTTCCTCGCCAGGTTGGTGTGGTCTCGTCCGTTATGCGCTTGGCGAGGTTGTCGATCGACGCGGCTCACGGGCACGTTGGTGGAGGTCTTCACGCTCTCGGTGTCGATGACGGAGGCCGTGGGTTCGGGCTTGCGTCCTTGTTTCACGCGGGCCAGTTCGGTCAGGTCGTAGTTGAGCTGGGCGAAGATTCCCTCGTCGTGCCAGGCAGCGTATGCCGTGGTTCGGGAAGTCGTGCGGGAGGTACTTCCAGGGGATTCCGGTGCGGTTCACGTAGAGAATCGCGTTGAACACGTCGCGGAGGTCGACTTTGGCTGGTGGGCCTGCGGTCGAGCCCGGCTTTCCGCCACGCCGTCAACGTCGGCTCGATCAAGGCCCATCGGGCGTCGGACAGGTCGCTGGGGTACGGCTTCCGCTGGCTCACGCCGTAGCGTTTGCACGGGAGGGGCGGAAGGTGCCGTTCCGCTGATCATCGGGAGATTCTGCTATCAGCGCCGGTCCGGTCTCGCCGCAGGTCGCACTCGGTTTCGTTGCTGCTGCGTGCAGGAAGGTCGCCCTTCCCGGACAGCGTCGAACCCGGCACTGACACCAAGGCCCGGGTTCCGCACCCGAGCGGCCGCCCGATTGTCAGTGACGACTGCGACGATGCCGCCACGGGCACAGCCAGAGGACGGAAGAAGAGGGGCGGCACTGGTGGGGAAAGCAGAACGACGTCGAAGGGGCGGTCAGCCGGGTCAACGGAGCCGACGCCGGATCTCCCTGACCTTCTGTGATGTCGACTACGAGCGCGGGTCCCGGGCACACGGACGCGGCGTCGCCGCCGCCCCGCCGGAGGGCTGGCTCATCGGCCGAGCCGGCCTGATCCACGCCGACTTCGACGGCGAACGCTTACGGATCACCGGCGACGAGCTCATCACAGGCACGCACCCCGCAAGCGCCCTGGTCAACGCGCTACACGGCAAGCAGCTGATCGTGGGCCAGGGCATTCTCACCGCCGACCTGCGGGCCGCCGTCATGGTCACCTCGATCCCCAGCCAGGTCCTGAACCGCACGATCGACACGCTCGCCTTCGCCCACCGCATCCGCGGCGGCCCATTCCCCACCGGCTGCAACCTCGATGACCTCGTCAAGGAGAACCTGGGTGAGATGCGGCGCAAGCTCCGCTACCCCACCTCCGCCCCCGGACTGCGGCCCGGCGGCACCAGCGGAATGTCGCCCGACCGGCACGACGCAGACCCGCGCGAGGACGCCGCGCTGGTCGCCCGGACATGGGAGGCGATGGTCACCACCCGCACCCTCGCCTGGGGAGCCGGGAAGCCGTTCTGGACTCACCACGACGGCGACACCCGCCCCGGCACCGCCGCCGGCTCCGCAGACCTCGCCGCCGAGCACATCGCCGAACTCACCGGAAAACAGCCTCAGGCCGAAGCAGCCGAATGGGCCGCCCGCATCCGGGAGGAGGGCCGCATCATGCGCCCCACCACCCCGAGCATCAACGGCCTGCTGCTGGCCAACCTAGCCGCCGCCTACATCCCCGTCCCCGAGCCCGTCCGAATCATCGCCGACACACTCCAGGCCGCAGGCGAGATCCCCTCCGACCGAGTCCTACAGGCCGAGGACCTCTACATGGCCTGCCAATACCTCGGCACTCAGCAGAACATCGACGTCCGCCACCGCAGCGCGACCGGCAAGAAGCTCACGAAGCCCCTGCGCGAGCCCGTCGCCTGGGCTCTCTGGCAGCTCACCCACCCGGAATGGGCGGCTACCCAACGCCACTGGCGCAAAGAAGCACGGACCACCGCCACAGGCCACATCCGGCTCCAGGAACTGAAGAGGGAACGAGAACACATCCGTGGGCGCCTCGCCGCTCTCGTCGGCTGAGCAACCGTGGTCGAGACGCTGAGGGCCGTGGGCTCCTTAGAAGTGAGGCCAGGTGACCCGGGGCAGTACCGGGAGCCTGGCCTCGCGCACTGTTCGTTGACCTCTGCCGTCTCAGCGGGGAGCTCACCCGCGACCTCGACTCGACCACCGCCACGCTCGACCTGCTAGGCGCCGACGCGGTCGTGAGGGTCCTGCCCCAGGCCAACACCCCGGCCGACAGCAGCGTACAAGCGGTCAAGGCCGCCGGCATGAACGTCGTGGACGTTCGTTGTTTCCGTACGTAACCCAGCCGAGCCTCACAGAATCGCCCACCTTGTGCCGGGAGGCGCAAGCATCGATGGTTGGCAAGGGGACGAAGATCACCGGTGCGGCACGCGCCCAACGCGACTGCCGCCGCGGTGATGCCGCCGGCGTCGGCTGTTGACAGGCTGTCAGGCGCGAGGCGGAAGCGCTGCGTCCAGCAGGGTGCGCTGGTGTTCCCCGCCCAGGATGTAGGAAGCTCCCAGGCCCTTCACCGCAAGCGGCGCCAGCGTGGTTGCCGCGATGGCCTCACGCAGATCCTGCATCTGGTCGCGCAGCGGCTTGGGAACAAGGTCGTCGCGGAGGTCGGCATCTGCGGCGTTCAAGCCGATCCGGAGCGCTGTTGGGAGGGAGAAGACTTCCTGCGCCATGAGGTCGCGCAGGTGTCGTGAAGACTGGGGCTCGCCCTCGACATACGGGCGCATCCGCGCTGCCAGGTGGGTGAGCCGGCCCAGGAACCACTCCTGAAGATCGCGATCAGCGCGAGGCAACGGCACTCGAGGAGGGTGCTGGGCGGCGGGCATGCCCGGATTCTAGCGACTGGCACGTGCGTTGACGGTGCGTCGCGCCCCGGGATTACCTGGTCCAGCTACAGGGACGTTGACATCGGCGCCGCAGTGCGACGTCCTTGCCGCCCAGCAGCAACCGTTGGGCACCGCGGCATGTCGGCGTATTCCACCCCGGTCGTCTGCCCAGGCGCCCCCGCGGAGTCGGCGGGCAGAAACTTAGCCAGGCACACCCCACACAGCACGGGACCTTGCTCGTAGAAGTGCGGGGTGACCTGCTGGCGGCGGGGCGGAGTGCACCCGCAGATGATCAGGAAGCGGGCGCCGTTTCGATCGCTGCGCGGCGCCGCCGCCCTCTGGACGGTGGCTTTGAGTTGGACAGCGCCCGCGGCGTCGAGGACGGCGATCACCTCGGTCCACGTAGCCGCCTCAGCATCGGACAGAGGGCAGTGACCTGTGCCGACGCGACGAGAGCCCCGGGTGGGTGGAGTCAGTCCGACCTCGTGGGCAAGGGGGCCATAGTGCTTGTTGTGCCATCGCTGATCCCCGCCGCTGATGTCGGTAATCCCGCGTGCGAGGGCCAAGCCGTGTGCGGCATGATGCAGCAGCCCCTCCAGCATCGGGCGGCCGCCGTACCCGAGCGTGCCGGAGGTAACTTGGAGTTCCATGGTGAGGGTGCCCTCACGATAGAAGCTGCGACCGGTGCGCAGCGCGGAGCAAGCAGTGGGGTCCTGCGCACCCAGCGGTGGAGGGGTGGTGACGGAGACGTCGGGGACCTCCGCGAAGCGACGTCGGATCTCCTTCCACACGGACTCCACAGTGCTGATGAGCAACGTGCCGTGTACGAGAGGAGCGCTCGCCCGTCGCTGCGGCTCCGATTCCGGGCCGGCAGTAGGGCGGGTTTCACTAAAGAGCGTGGGGTGGTTCACGAAGTGGTGCCTTCAGGTTGGACGGGTACAGGGCAGCCGGACACGGCCGACGAGGTCCTCGGATGCTGGTCGGCCTGTGAATGAAGTACTGCTCGCGGTCGGCATCACCGTGCACTGAATGACGACGCCGTTGGCATCGAGGTACACGCGCTCGCTCTCGGTGCAGAACCGGCCGGTGGCGATGCCGAAGTCCCCGGCTTCATGAGCTGAGCACTGACCTCCCGGACGCAGGCGCTCACACCCAACCGCAGGGCGCCGGACAGTACGTCGAGCGGGGTGGACGGCTGGCCAGCCTGGTCATTCACCCTGGAGACGAGGGACGCGGTCACGGAGTTGATCGTGCCACTGAACGAGCCGGGACTTCCGGAGAAACGGCGGACTCGGCGCGGCGTCTCCGTGGCGAAGTCGGCCTGCCCCGGGCAGACTAGCGGCTAAGATCCACCGCTCGTCCCTCCCTGCGGCCCCGCCCCCGAAGACGGCTGGCTCACCGCGGACCTCATAGGACATTAACTCCGGGCCCTCCACGTCCAGCTGACACCCAGCCAGAGTCGCGTGGTGAGCCGGCCATCCGCCTGTACACCGTGGCGGAGACCGGCCAGGATGAGATCCACTCGATCCGACATCGGCTCCAGCCGCCTCCGCCTTCCTGACACAGGCGGCAGCCGTGCCACGGTCTGGCGCCCGGAGTACTCCGGGTTCGGCCGCGCGTCGACCAATACAAGCGGAGTGCGCGAACTAGGGCCGGATCCGACGGGGTTGGAGCGCGGCGATGGTCCGGTCGCAAGGGCGCGCGTCGATAGAATCCCGGCCATGTCAGATGCCCTCAAGCCCTTCGCTGATCGTCGTCTTCACTTCGTCGGGATCGGGGGCTGTGGCATGTCCGGCCTGGCCCTGGTGGCCCGGGAACTGGGAGCTCAGGTCAGCGGCAGCGATGCCAAGAACACGATCTACACGCAGTCCCTGGAGCGGAACGGCGTCACCGGCGTTGTCATCGGCCACAGCGCGGAGAGCGTTCCGGATGCTCCGGCGGAAGTCGTGTTCTCCAGCGCGGTCAAGCCCGAGAACATCGAGCGCGTGGAGGCCGCACGCAAGGGCCTGGGTGAGCTGCACCGGTCCGGGCTGCTGACGCAGATCACCCGCCTGCACGAGACGGTCGCGGTGGGCGGCGCGCACGGCAAGTCGTCGACCGCCGCGCTGCTGGCACATGTGTTGTCCTGGTGCGGCAAGGACCCGAGCTACGTCGTCGGGGCGCTGCTGCGCCCGCCGGGTGTCCACGCGGCCGCCGGGGCCGGCGGCACGCTGGTCATCGAGGCGGACGAGTCCGACAAGAGCCTGCTCTCGTACCACGTGCACACGGCCGTGGTTACTAATGCCGACCTCGACCATGTCGGCGACGGCGGCGGCTACCGCGACATCGCCGATGTGGCGACGGTGCTGGGCGAGTTCGCGGCGAAGGCCCAAGTGGCGGTCGTATCTGCGCAGGCCGCAGAACATCTGCGCCCACATGTTCCGGGCATGACGGTGGTGGATCCCGAGCTCATCGACGGCGAGCCGATGCGGTTCCGCCTGGACGGCGAGGTGTACGAGGTCAACCAGCCGGGCGTGCACCAGATGCACAACGCCGCCCTGGTCGTGCACGTCGCCCGCACCCGCGGCTGCTCGGCGGCGGACACCCGCACCGCGCTGCTGTCGTTCCCGGGCCTGGCCCGCCGGTTCGAGCTGCGCGGCAAGACCGCTTCGGGGGCGCGAGTGTACGACGACTACGCACACCACCCGGTCGAGGTGGCCGCCGCCCTGGCCGCAGCCCGCCAGGTCGCCGGCGGCGGGCGGGTCCTTGCCGTGTTCCAGCCACACCTGTTCAGCCGCACCCAGCAGTTCCAGGCCGAATTCCTCGACGCCCTGGCCGCGGCAGACCAGGCCTGGGTGGAGCCGGTGTATCCGGCCCGGGAGGACCCCGCCCAGTGGACTCACGTCGCCGAGTCCCTGGCGGCTGACGCTGACGCGCGCCGGCCCGTCCTGGCGATGTCGCCGGGACGTGAGGAACTCGCGGAGCAGCTCAGGCACAAGGCCGGGGACGGTGACGTCGTGATGCTGATCGGCGCTGGTGACGTCAACACGCTCGCCGAGGCACTGGTCAGCTGACCGCGCTCCCGGGCGTCGACACCCACCCGCCTTCGGGCACGCGGAGGAATCCGCCGGGCACGGAGGCGGGGCAGGTCTCCTCTGCCGACCGGAGCCACGGGCGGAAAGCGTCAGGCTCAGGAACGCGTCCCAGCTCTCTGGTTCCGCCACGCGCTCCCGCGAACAGCTCACCCGCCCTTGTGACCAACGCGGGGTCGGCCTGCGGGCTCTCACCGCAGAGCAGGGGAACATTGCCCCCTTGGGTCAAGTGCATTCAACGGCGCGCGGGCCATGTTGACGGAGCCCGTGGGCGACGGCATGATGACGGACTGCGTGGCCTACGCCGAACCTCCCGCGACCGTCCCCAGCACGGTCTCCCATCGGAGGCAAAGGGACTAGCGTCTCAGGTCGCTGTCGCAGCCCGATCGCCTCGGGCGAGGTTGCTGGGGAATCGTCGCTCAAGGCGTGGAAGGCCGCGATGACAGCCCGCAGGAACTTCAAGCGCCTCGTGCGCGCCCGCGCCGCCAAGACCGGCGAGTCCTACACGTCTGCTCTCCGGCACTTCCGTCCGACTCCATCTGGAGACGTCATGTCGGAAGCAATGAACCTCAAGAGCGTGCGGCTCGCCGTCGCACAGGCTCCCGTTCGCGAGGATCCCCGAGATGTTGACGCGCTGCGCGAAAGCGGTCGTCAGGCCCGTGCTCTGATGCGCGAGGCGAGTGCTCGGGGCGCGAGGATCGTGCACTTCCCGGAAGGCGCGATCTGCTTTCCCCACAAGCTCGTCATGTCCGTCGACGGCCCGGACTCGGTCGGCCCGGCGGACTGGGATCGGTGCCAGTGGCCAGTTCTGCAAGCAGAGTTGGCAGCGATCGGCGAGTTGGCACGGGAGTTGCGGCTGTGGACGGTGATCGCCTCGGTGCACCGCTTGACCGAACCTAACCGTCCGCACAACAGCCTCTACGTCATCTCCGATCACGGCGAGGTCGTCACGCGCTACGACGAGCGCCTGCTGTCGAACACGAAGGTCTCGTACATGTACTCGCCGGGCATCTCGCCGGTGACCTTCGACGTCGACGGTGTGCGCTTCGGCTGCCTGCTCGGCATGGAGATTCACTACCCGGAGTTGTTCGCCGAGTACGAGAAGCTGGACGTCGACTGCGTCTTGTTCTCCACGACCGGCGTCTCCCCGGGCAACGCCGCCGCCCAAGCCCAAGGCCACGCCGCGGTCAACAGCTACTGGGTCAGCTTCTCGGTGCCGACGCAGCACAGCGCCACCGCGCCGTCCGGAATCATCGCCCCCAACGGCGACTGGCTTGAGCGGTGCCCCACGGACGGATCGCCGTCGGTGGCGGTCGTGGACCTCAACGACGGTTCCGAGGCCGCCATCGAAGCAGTGACCTACGCACGTCCCTGGCGTCGTGAGTCACGCGCAGGCGTCTACGCCGGGCACAAGGTGACCGACCCGCGCAGCGAAGACCGCACTGCGGCCTTCTAGCGCGAAAACCTGAGGGGTTCGCGGTACGGGGTGGCTCCCGCGCCGCGAACCCCTCGGATCCAAAATCGGTTGTTGCCTCCGGCTGCCAGACCATCTCTCTCGTCCTCGTCGTTGCTCGCGGTCAACTGATCAACGCCGCGAATGTCCTTGCTCCCAGTAGCGGCGTCCTTCAGGTGTGGCGAGGAGCGACTCGACCGCCTCCCGCAGATGCACGGCGTCAGCCCGCCGCCCACTGGATCTCCAGCACAGTCACTTGCGCGTTCTGGAGGAGATGCTTCTACCGGCGGCGGCCTCGTGGAACAACCCACTCCATGCCGATCTCGTTCAGGGCCTCTACCCGGGCTTCAGCCAGCTTTCCCTGCCTGTATTCCTTGCGTTGGCGGATGACCCAAGCGCTGATCTGGACATCGTTGTGCCAGGCCTTCGGCGGGGGTCGTAGGTGGCCGTGCGTGACGTAGTAGTCCTGTGCGGCGCTCAGCCCCCGCTGCCATTCGTCGGTGTAGTGATCCCAGACGAATCCGAGTTCGTCCAGGGCCGCGATGCGTTCGGAGGACAGTACGCCGGCGCGGTTGTCCCGCCGCCTGTTGAGCACCCACGTGTGCAGGTTCACGTCGTTGACCGTGTATCCCTTCGGGACCTGGAGGTGCCCGTGCTCGGCGTGGAACGCGCGCGCGGCGGCCAGGCTGCGTTCCCAGCGGTCATCGTGTGGATTCCACACGACGCCGAGCTGCTCCAGGGTTTCGGCCCGCTCGGGCTCGAGACTCCCTTCCCGGAATCTGTTGCGGCAGTCGTGGATCCAAGCGGACAGGTTCATGCCGTGATAGATGGTTTCCTGAGGCAGCTTGAGGTGCCCGTGCTCGGCGTGGAAGGCCCGAGCAGCCGCCAGACCGCGGTCCCAGCCCATCCCTCGCCACACGATGCCGGCCTCCTCCAGCGCCCGGATCCTGTCCGCGGGCAACGAGCCCCTCCGGTGGCGCTGGCGCTGGTTGGACAGCCAGGCCCCCAGCTTGAAGCCGTCCTCGGTCCGGTGGCTCTGCGGGATGTTGAGATGCCCGTGCTCTGCATAGAAGGCCCGGGCAACCGCCAGTGCCACGGTGAAGCGAGCGTCGAAAGGATCCCAGACCATGCCGAGCTTCTCCAGCTCATCCACATGAGCCTTGCTCAGCCACCCCCTGGCGTACGTCTTGCGCTGGAGGCTGATCCAGGATCCCAGGCGGTAGCCCTGACCGGTCACGTACCGGGTATCGACGCTGAGGTGTCCGTGTTCGGCGTGGAAGGCGCGGGCGGCGGCCAGGCCTTCCCACCATGGGGACGTGGTCTGGCGTACCAGGAGAAGCCTGAGCCGGGCGAGCACCTTCTCGGAGACCGACGGCGGCATCACCATGGTGATCTTCGACGGCAACTGGGGGTTATGGATGTGGTCGCTGGCCCGGTGGTGGTCCAACTCCGCTCCCAGTGGCTCGTCATGAGCCCGCAGAGCCCGCACGACCTGCCACAGCGTGGCGTAGTCCCCGGGGTCGAGATCGCCGATCTCACCGTCAGTGTCCGGGACGACCAGCGGAACGATGATGGTGGCCACTTTCCGGGCAGTTCCGGCACGGCGAAGGGCCCTGCCGACCGCCTGCACGACGTCCACAGCCGACCGCTTGGGGTGGGCGAACAGCACCGAGTCGACCGCTGGAACATCAACTCCCTCGGACAAACAACGGGCGTTGGAGATCACCGTCCATCCGTCCCCGGGCGGGTGCCGCAGATCCTCAAGGATGAGCTTGCGCTGCCGGGAGTCCATCTCCCCGTGAATACACCGAGCCGTCAGAGCGCCGTCGTCACCGCCCGACGGGAGCCGGGCGAGAGTCCCGGACAGCGTGCGGGCGAACTCCTGGGCCGCGGCGATCCGAGGATGGAAGGTGATGGTCCGCCGGACACCGTAGAGCTCCCGCGCCCGCGCGAGCGCGACCTGCGCGACCAGCATCCGCAGGTCCTGGCCCCCGGGCCGCTCGACGTACTCCCGCCCCTCGTCTCTAGCGAGGGCGCGCACCTCGGAATCGGCAATGCCCACGACGGCGAGCCGGTAGTCCTCCAGATACCCCTCGGCGATGGCACGGGGGAAGGGGTAGGAGTACAGGACCGGGCCGAAGGCGGCTTCATCGTCCATGGACAGGACGGTGGAGTCCTCGGTTCTGGCACTGTTCACCCGGGGCGTCGCGGTCATGTAGAGACGGCGCCGCGCGGGAAGAAAGCCCGGTTCAACGAGCCGACGCGTGACGTGTTCCACCCGACCAGACAGATGGTGCGCCTCATCGCAGATGAGAACGTCGGCCTGCGTACCGGCTGCGGAAAGCGCGGGAACAACAGCCCGCACAGCAGAGATGTACGTGCTCACGATCACGCGTCGGCCACCCCCGCCACTCCATGCAGCGATCTCGCCGGGATCGGTCGTCACCGGAACATCGAAATCCCGTACGTGGACCGCGGGGTCAGCGACGGTGTCGTCGGAGCACACGGCCAGAGCTTCGAACGAGACGTGCTGGCACCGCCGCCACACCATCAGGGTCTGAGCCACCAGCGCAACGGTGGGGACCAGGACCACAATCAGTCCATCACCGGGAAGAAGCCGCTCCACCGCTCGCTGGGCGATCAGTGTCTTGCCCGACCCGCACGCCGCATGGAGCTGCCCTACGGGATGCTGGGCCAGACCGTCTGCAACAGCCGTCACCGCCTCCGCCTGGTACGGGCGGAACTCCTCGACCACGGTGTCCGTTGCTAGCACGCCCACGAAGCCGCGACCTCTCTCTCAGTCCGTCTGCGCGGAAAGCTCCTAGATCAGGTGGCTGAACCGCCGGTCCATCATTGCCCATTTCGCCCCTACGACGGAGCATTCTTCGGGAACGGCACTTTGGCTGTACGGCCCCTGCTGGGTACCAGCCATTGGCCTTCCGCACCGGCGGCCACGCCTCAGGACGCGCTACCCGCGTTACCCGTCTCGACTTCTCGGCACCCGTAGTCCGGCTTCTAGGCGCGGGGACGTACGAGGTTCAGGTCGCTGCCCGCGAGGGATTCTGGGAGGGGGAAGCCCATGGTCCGCACCTAACAGCATTCAGTGCAGCAATCGCGGATCCATGAGGTCCCTACCGCCTCGGTGCACTGCGAGGCAGGACGGAGCGCCGCCTTCCGTGTACTGGACACGGGGGGTAAGCTCCACTAACCCTAGGTACGGCTGTACGAGAGTGGCCCGTTTCCCCCCGTTACGGTCGGGGGGAAACGGGCCACTCCTCATGACAGGCGTCGATTCAGCTCTGGTCGAACTCGTTCCTGTTCACAGCCGCGATGAACCCGGTGAACGCCTCGGGCCCGAGCAGCAGAGCGGGACCTTCGGGGTTCTTCGAGTCACGGACGGCGATGCCGGAGTGCGTCTGCATCACATCGGCACACTCGAAGCACTGCCCTTCGCTGCCTCCGCTGTAGGAGGACTTCTTCCAGGCCGCACCCTCGAGCTCAGAGGCCATGAGAGCACGTCCGATATTGGTGGTCACTTACGCAGTCCTTCCAGGTACTCATTGAGAACATCCCGCGACTTGTCGACGGGAAGCGCAATTTCGGCGATGGCAGCGAACTCCTTCTCCAAGAAGTCCACTTGCTGCACGTCGTCGGTGTGGTTCCCACCCATGGGATTGTCGACGCTGGCCACCTTCGCCCAAGGGTGCTTGTAGGACAGGACGGTGATGGCGCCGTTTGACCCGTAGGTCGGATGAACGGTGAGGGGGATGAGCTGGAGCTCGACGTTCGACATCTCCGAGGCGTCGAGGAGCTTGCGAATCTGGTCCCGCATGATCGCAGGTCCCGACTCGAACTTGGCATGCAGTGCCGATTCGGGTACGAGAGCGTGGAGTTTGGCCGCCTTGCTGAGCACCGCCTGCCGCGCCAGCCTGATCGAAACCAGCATCTCGGCGTGTGCCGGAGAGACCGCGGTAGGCGCGCGGGTGATCATTTCCCGGACGTACCCCGGAGATTGAAGCAAGCCCGGAACGATCACTGGATGCTGGATCTGGAGCGTCTCCGCCTCGGCTTCCAACTCAATGAAATCGAGGTAGTTCTGACCAATGCGCCCCGCATAGGCTGCCCACCACCCTTCGCCGATGGGCTCCTCGGCGACCCTTGCGACCTCTTCGACGCCGGCTGAGTCATCCACGGCCAGCTTGCCGCAGAACTTCCGCACCTCATCGCCTGAGATCCGGTAGGTGCCTCTCTCGATGCGGCTGAGGCGAGTGGTGTCCCAGCCCATGAGCTTGGCGGCGTCGCCGGACTTCATGGTGCCGCGCCAGCGACGCAACTGACCGCCAACTCTGCGCCGTTTGATAGTCGGCGTCGCTCGCTTCTGCGTCATGGACGCAGTTTGACACGTCGTCGACGCTCGTAGCTATGGGCACATGCGTACGGTCTTTTTGGCAATGCGGGTGACAGTATTGCGCACCGACCGCCAAAAGGAGCATGCTGAGAGTCCAGCGGGACGTGACTGTGCATCACCTCACGTTCGCCCGTTACGCATGGTTCCTACCGCTGGCCGTACAGGTCGGGCTCCATCCCGGCCGGAAGGGTCCACTGTCTGCGTCCCCCCGTCGCAGGCAGCGGACCCTTCGCCCCCTCCGACGAAGCCGGGGCCAGCAATGCGCCAGAGCACCACCGCCCGATGCAAAGGGCACGAGTGGATGGACCGGGAGCGCGCCTTCCGTGAGGAACTTCATCCCGATGAGGTCCGCATCGAGGCAGACCCTCTCGTCCGGCTATTGAACGTCCGTGTCAGCACCCTCGACCACCGTCTGTCGTTGCTTCGGGAATTGGGCCGGATGCCGCGGGTGTGCCTGTACGCGCTCGCTGTAGACGGGCAGGAACCGACGCACTCCCTGAACGCGGCCCGTGACTTCGCCTTACAACAGAACTGGCAGGTCGGCGTCCACCATCACTTCACGGACCGGTTCGGTGCGACCGACCCACTGACTCGGACGGGTTGGTCCCTGGTGCGCCATCAGATCCGTGCCGGGTACGCCGATGGCGTCGTAGCGCTCACCCACTCCGTCATCAGCCCCCATCTAGACGAGTACGCGCTTCAACTCGACCTGATCGAGCAACATCTGGGATTCGTCGCCCTCGTGACGGCCGAGACTGCGGGAGGTCAGCGGTGACCGCAGGCGGCTTCCACCAGGGGCACGCCGGATTGCCCACCCCAGATACAGGAGGGGCGGGCGCTGCCCATCCGGCCGTGGCGTTATCCGCGGCCGGGGCGCTCGCTGGCATTGGCCCAGTAGTTCTCAAGCATCTCGCTCACCCACTTCGGGGCGTGGACCGGCCCTTGGGGGCCCATGGGCGGGAACCATCCGGCGAAGTCGAAGACCGGGGTGCCGTCGACCGCGTCGAGGTCGGTGACGTACAGGTCGTGGCCCTCGATACGTACAAGCCGGGGCTGGGAGATCGCGAGGCGGTTAGGCCGGCGGTGATTGCGGTGCGCGAACGTGCCGCTCGGCTCCCACGCGGGGTTGTTCCGCGGGCTGCGCGCATGCAGTGCGACATCGTCGGACGAACCCATGTGAAAGTGCCAGAGCACCTGGAGATGACTGAACTCGCCAAGTCCCATGAGAGTCTCAGCCGGGTAGTCCGAGTGAAGTCGGATGATCGACTCAACGCCGCCCTGGTAGTCGTCCGCCGGCGTCGCGTGGCCTCCAACCACCGTCGCGACAGACTTGATCTCCAAGGTCACGGACATGCCACTATCCCCTCTTGTCGGAGCTGGAAGAGCGCCCCGCAGTCTCCTGCTCCGGTGATTGTCGTCTTATCCCGGTCAGCCTACGTCGTGGAGAGCCGCCCGTGCTCGTTCGTCGAGCGCGGCCGCCGGGCTCCCGCCGCGGCCTTTCACCGGCGACAGGGCTCGGCGCATCTGGATCACGGCCTCGCGTGCGCGGCCGGACTGAACGCCGCTCATCGCGTCCAGAGCCTGCGACCAGGTGGCGCATGCCGCTTCGAGGTGTCCCTGGCTGACCTGGACGGCACCCAGGTAGCTGAGGGTGACCGAGTGCGTGCGGGCATGCGATTGGGCGCGACGGGTGCGAACGCTGCGCTTGAACTCGGCCTCGGCAGCCTTGAGGTCGCCGAGGTCTCGGAGGGTGCACGCGGTTTCGTGCGCCAGGGCGGCCTCGGTGAAGAAGGAGACGCGTCCGGGCTCTCCCGTTTCCGGGGAGCCGGCGTTAGTGAGGTCGTCCTCGGCGCGGCGCAGCGCAGACAGGGCTGCTTGCTTGCGCCCATCGGCGGCAAGGGCGCGGGCGTGGACGACGCCGAGCAGTGCCCTCTCCCGGGGAGAGGCAAGGACGTACCGGCGTTGTCCGAGGGAGCCTTCGGCGTATTCCATCGCCAAGCCGGGGTGTCCGAGGTCGACGGCCTGGTGGGCTGCGGCGCGCAGGATGTGGCCGGCGAGCGGAGCGTCATCGGCTTCCGCCGCGACGTGGAAGGCCGTCATGAAGTTCTGGCGGGCGAGCACGTGCTCCGAGGAGTCGAAAGCCATCCAGCCGGCCAGGTACTGGAGTTCACCGGCGACGGATGCCAGCTCGCGGCGGACCTGTTCGGACGGGGTGTGGCTGGCGAGGCACTCGGCTACGTCGGTGTGCAGGAAGGCGACCAGGGCGCTGCGGCCGGCGCGGCCGCCGCGACGCTGGTCTCGACTGCTGAAGAAGGCCGCCATCTCACGGAGGCTCTCTACGTCGTCCATGGTGACTGTGCGCCGGGTGAGGGCGGCCCGGGAGCGGGCCCGCTCCAGTGTCTGGTCCCACCACGCTTCCGCGGGAAGAGCGAGGCCGACTGTGGTGTAGGCGGCGTTCGCCAGAACCCGTCGGCGTTCTATGTCCATTTCGATGCTCCCGAGCTCCGCCAGTGCAGTCAACGTGTCGACGTCCCACTCGGGGGTGCTGGGCGCAGTCAACTCCATTGGGCCAAGCCCGATTTCGGCGGGAGTGACGCGGCGTCCAAGGCCTCGCGAGAGCGTCTCGCACAAGATAGAGGGCGTTCGGCCGCTGGGCCGTACGCCGCGGACCCACTGGGACACGTGCGAGCGTGTGATGAGGGACAGCTCCGGGATGGAGTGCTCGGCCGCAACCACGCGCATCCGCGCCGCCAACTGGTCCTGCGACCAGCCAAGTTCCTGAATGACGGCTCTCAGATGGGTGTTAGGCGTGCGCACGGTGCGTGCCATGATGCGCCCCCTGTCTCCGAAATGATCTTTAGCGGTGTTAGCGGTATCCGACGCTCGTCCGGCATACCCGCGAGCGGCAATTCAAGGTTCGCTCTACGTAAAGGTATCGGCCAACGACTCCTTCGTGCTGCGGAGTTCGGCCAGCTCAGCTGTACGCAGCCCGCAATTCAGCGCCGTTTGCTCAGCGCCAGAGCTCCAGGAGGACGTGATGAGGACGATGTCTTGGCCCCCGACCACTCGTAACAAGGCCACGCTCGCGCACGCCTACGTCAGCGTTCTGGGCTGGCCGCTCCTCGTCGACGGTGCCCTCGTGACGGGGGCGCAGGCCGACGAGCTCATGGAACACGGCCCAAGCGCCGTCGTGCAGACCTTCGGCGAGGGCTTCGACACGGTTTCCGTACCGCGCGCCCTGGGTTCGGACGTTCTGCTGAACGTCGACCGCAGCCCCGTCACGTTCCCGAGCCTCCGAGTCGGGGACGACGTCGTGACCTTCTTGGTCGAGGCCGGAACCGGCGCGTGCCTCGCGGATATCTCCGAGGCCCGGATCGAGACCGGCGCCCTTGTGGAGCTGCCCCCGACGCCGGGGCTGCGGTGGGACACCCCGCCGTGGGACATCTACGCCGACAGCCCCACGGCGCTGGAACTCCCCCATGCCCGGGCCCTACGCAAGAGCCTCGACACGGCGCTGCGTACCCACCGCGGCCCTTCCTGAAGGTCCTTCCTTCGTCCACCTCACCCCCTTCCCGCCGCATTGGAGGTCCTCATGCCGCTCCCCCGCACAAGCGCCGCCGGCTCCGGCCCGCGCCAGGAGCGTCGAGTCGTCCTCGCGACGGGAGTTCACGGTGTAGTGGCCGGCCAGCACCACGACGACCGCCATGTGCCGGTGCACGAATCGGCCCTTCACCGTGAGCAGACCGTGATCACCGCTCCGTCCCCCTCGGCACTCATCTCGCCGACGGGTCTCGATGCACTCGCTCTGATGGCTCACGGAGCGGACGAGCGGGTCCTGCGCGATCAAGGTGTGTACGCCACCTGCACCGAAGCCCGCCAGAGCGTCGCGGCACTCGGACGTACCCTCACCGGAGGAGAGGCGGTCCGCTGGACCCGGATCGTGCACCTCGCGGTGGAACACGGTCTCGTCCCCGTGAACCGCACCGCCGAGGTGGCTCTGCCGCCGTGGCAGCTGGACCTGCTGCGCACCTGGGCGGGCGGCCTGTCGCTTCCGTCGTACGAGTGCCAAGCGGGCCTCACCCAGCTGGAGGCGAAGGAGCTCGCGCAGCTCCTGTGCCACCGTCTGGGGGCCTGTTCGGATCAGCACGCGGTGCTGCGCGGGCATGAGACGGGGAACCTCACCGTCGGCGAGCCGCTCACCGTGCTCTTCCACGGGGGTGAGGGGCCAGCATGAACGAATCCTCGCTGCCCGCCCTGGACGAAGGGCGACCCGCGTCGGCGGTCCCGCCTCCTCCACGCAGGCCCAGCGTGATCCCAGCGATCACGGCCTGGAGCAACGAGCAGCCCGAGAAGACTGCGCTGATCGCCCGGCCCCGGCTCGGCCTTACTTACCGGGACGAGGTCGGCACGGACCGGGACGACGACTGCGCCCTGTGGCCTCGGATGAGGAGCATCCCGGGCAGCCGCCGGCCCGAGTTCACCCGCGTCCATCCGCTGCGCCAGCGCGAGCTGATGAGGGAGATGCTCTGCCAGGTCTGCCGCGAAGAGGCCGCGCACGACGCGCGCGGCTGGCTGTTCCTCCTTCCGGATGCCCGTGCGGACTGGGCCGGCTGGCCGGAGACGATGGCCAACGGTCACCCGCCGCTGTGCGAGGAGTGCGTCGAACCCGTGGCCGCGTTCTGTCCACACCTGGTCGGCGGTCTCGCCGTCCGCGTCAAACAGCCCGTCCTGCACGGGGTGTTCGGAACCGAGTACCGGCTCTCCCCCAACGGTCTGGTCACCATCGGTCCCAAGACTGTGAGCTACGAAGACCCTGCGTTGGCATGGGTTCTCGCCGCCCAGATGGTCCGGGTCCTGAACGGCTGTTCCATCGACGAGCCGCTGACCGCACATCTCGCTCGGAGGGCCATGCGGTGAGGACCTTCCTCCGGCGCCGGCTTCGTCGGACGCCACACGCTCCGCACCCCACCGGCACTGTCATGCCCACACCTACAAGGAGTCCCATGAGCAGGACTCGTGGCGTCGCGCACGCCCCGATGCACAGCACCCGCCTGACGCCGGCCGAGATCCGCACCCTGTCCGCGCTCGCCGAGGGACTCGACACCGTCGGAGCGCTCAAGAAGCTGGGCATCGGCCTGGACACTTTCAACCGGACGCTGCGGAACATCGGCCACAAGCAGCACCGCTCCACCCGGGCCTCCAAGGTGCACGCCGCCTACCTGTCGGGCGAACTCCCGCTGCCGGACGCCCTCCCGGCCCCCGAGATCACTGACAAGGACCGGGCACTGTGGGTTGCCCTGGCCACCCAGCCGGACCTTCAGGCGACGGCCGATGCCGTTCACCTCTCCAGGGCCACTACGAGCAAGAACATCGATGACCTCGTGTCGCGCTTCGGAGCAGACAGCGAACCCCACCTGGTCACGCTCGGCCACTCCTACGGCGTCTTCGAGACCACAGCCGCGACAAGCCCTGCGAAGGCATGAGCCGATGAACGGACACGCGATGACCCTGACCAGCCCGCTGCACTCCGCCCTCTCCGCCTCGGCGGTGCACGACAACTCCGAGCACGGGGCCGGGGGCCGGTGGTCTGTGCACGCCCCGGCGCCCTCCCGCCCGGACATCGTGCGCGACCTCATCGACAGGGTTGTGGCCGCCGATCGCCGGTGGGAGTTCGCCTCCTCGAACACGGCGGCCGGACCGGCCTATTCGCCGTACGAACTCCTCGACGCGGCCAACACCGAGGCGCTGCGCAGGATCGCCGGCCAGCACGGATGGCCCGGTTTCAGCCTGGTGGGCCAGGACGGATCCGAAGCCGCGCTGAGACTCGCTCTGCGCGTGTACGAGCCGCACGACGATCACGAGTTCGTACGCGCGCTGCTCCGCCTGCTCACAACTGCCGCCGGGTGCGGCGAGGCGACGTGGGCGCAGTGGGCACACCTTCAGGACCGCGTGAGCGTCCTGAACGGCTACGACCAGCAGTACGGAACCCAATACCGCCATGACGCCTCGCCGTTGGAGCCCGAGCTCTACCCGGTCGCCGACCCTCAGACCCTGGCAGCACGCCGCATCACCGTCGGGCTCACCCCCGCACCCTGCCCGCAGGCCCTGCCCGGACCCCGAACCTGAAATCCGGTCCATGTCTCCCAGACTCACGCTCTACCTGCGCATCGGCGTCCTGATCCTGGCCCCTTTGACCGTCATCATCGCCGCCGAACTGCCGCGCTGAACAGACAGCGCCCCGCCACCCGACCGAAAAGAATCCATGCCGAACGCCGAAGTCGACGCGCCCCTCGACGACGCCGCCCTACAGGAACGCCAGGCCGCATGCCGCGCTGTGGGAACAGCGTTCCGAGACAGCGGCGTCAACGCCATGCCCAAGGCCGGGACGACCCTGGGCTCGGCCGCTGTCACCGTCACCATTCCCCTGGACTGGCCGGACGTCGAGCGGTTCCTGATCGGCAGAGGGCTGCCGTCTCCCGATGCCGCAGCACCGCTTCGCCATCTGCTGGAGCAGCACGGCGTTGACGCCCAGGTCGCGGTTGTCGAGTTCGGTCCGGGAACGGCGCTCAAGGTCGAACTCGACACGGGCGACGATGCGGTGCGTCTCGCCGCCTTCGTCATCGACCGCCGCTCTGACGCTCACTCCGCCGCGTTGCGGCTCAAGGCCGCCTTCACCGGGATAGGGATCAGCGCAGAGCGCATCTTCGTCGCCGACGGGGCCGTCCTCGTGGGTGGCATCGATATCCAGGACGCCCTCACCCTCTACGCCGTCCTCGACGGAGGTCACGGCGAGGAAATCGACGAGCTCGACCTGGAGGATCGCTGGGATCCAGAGGGCTGGCGCGATGTGGAGACGCTGGCGGAACTGCTGGGTCCCGTCGTGAGCAAGGCCTCCGGGGGTCTTCTCGCGAGCACACCCAACCCGGCATGCCAAAGCTGTATCTCCAGCCGGCCGCACCGCATCACACTCGGACGTGCCTCCCCCGGGCAGGCCGTGCTCCTGGCTGACGCCATTGCTGCATCCGACGCTCCCGGGGCGGCCTCGGGCGCCGGTCCGCCGGCCGTCTGACCGCTTCATCCGGCAGCGGACCGGATCCGCTGCCCCCTCCCCACCGCACACCAGCCCTGTGCCGTCCTGCCGACACGACCGCGGCGGCACCCTTGAAGAGATGGATGTTCATGCCCGGGCGCATCGAGGACTACGCACTCATCGGCGACATGCACAGCGCCGCCCTGGTCGGCCGGGACAGCGCGATCGACTGGCTGTGCCTGCCCCGGTTCGACTCCGAGGCCATCTTCGCATCGCTCCTGGGAACCGAGGAGCACGGCTTCTGGCGTATCGGCCCCGCGCACCCCGACGGCGCCCCGCCGCCGGCCGCCGACACCCGCCGATACCGCGGGGACTCGCTCATCCTTGAGTCGGAGTGGACGACAGCCCACGGAACCGTCCGGGTGATCGACGTGATGACGCGCAGCGACGGCGCTCCCCAGTTGACCAGGGTGGTGGAGGGGCTCACCGGCCGGGTCCGGATGCGCTCAGAGCTCTGCCCGCGCTTCGGCTACGGACGCACGCGGCCCTGGGTGCACCAGCTCGGCGACCGTACGGTCGCCGTCGCCGGACCGGACTCCGTCTGGCTGGACACCAGCGCCCCGGTCTACGTCAACGACCACACCGTCTACTCGGACTTCAGTGTTTCTGCAGGCGAGCGAGTCGCGTTCACGCTCAGCTGGGAGCCCTCGCACCAGCAGCAGCCGGCGCTGCCCGACCCGGAGCAGGCCTTGGAGGCCACCGGGACGTTCTGGCGCGAGTGGGCCGCCCAGTGCACCTACAACGGTCCCTACCGCGAAGCCGTCATCCGCTCGCTGATCACCCTCAAGGCCCTCACCTACGCCCCCACCGGCGGGATCGTCGCCGCCCCCACCACCTCCTTGCCCGAGGAGATCGGCGGCGTACGCAACTGGGACTACCGCTTCACCTGGCTGCGCGACGCCGCGATCACCCTCTCCTCACTGTTGCGCACCGGCTACCGCGAGGAGGCCTCGGCGTGGCGCGAGTGGCTGCTGCGCGCGGTCGCCGGCGACCCCGAACATCTCCAGATCATGTACGGCATCGCCGGCGAGCGGAAACTCAGCGAGAGCGAGCTGGACTGGCTCCCCGGCTACGAAGGCTCCACCCCCGTCCGCGTGGGCAACGGCGCCGCCCACCAGCTCCAGCTCGACGTCTACGGCGAAGTCACCGAAACCCTCCACATCGCCCGTACGGCCGGCCTCGCCCGCAACGACCATGCCTGCGCGCTCCAACTGCGGCTCATCGAGCACCTGGAGCGGCACTGGAGGGAGCCGGACGAGGGCATCTGGGAGGTGCGCGGCCCGCGCCGCCACTTCGTGCACTCCAAGGTGATGGTCTGGGTCGCGGTCGACCGCACCATCAAGCTGATCGAGTCCGGGGACGCGGACGGCCCGCTGGAGCGCTGGCGCGATCTGCGCGACGACATCCACCGGGACGTGTGCGAGAAGGGCTACGAGAAGGAACGCAACACTTTCACGCAGTCGTACGGCTCGAAGGAACTGGACGCCTCGCTGCTCCTCATCCCGCAGACGGGTTTCCTGCCGCCGGACGACAAGCGGGTCATCGGCACCATCGAGGCGATCCAGCGCGAGCTGTCCACCAAGGACGGCTTCATCCTGCGCTACCCCACCGCCGGTTGCGACGAGGGCGTCGATGGTCTGAAGGGCGACGAGGGCGCCTTCCTCGCGTGCTCCTTCTGGCTCGCCGATGCCCTCGCGATGATCGGCCGTACCGACGAGGCCCTTGCCCTTTTCGAGAAGCTCCTCGGTCTGAGGAACGACCTCGGTCTCCTCGCCGAGGAGTGGGACTCCCGGCGACAACGCCAAGTCGGTAACGCACCACAAGCGTTCTCCCATGTCGCCATGGTCGAGACGGCCCTCAAGCTCGCGGCCCTGGGTGCGCGTGACGGGGGGCTGCTGCGATGACGATCCGGTTTTTGGATCTGCTGCTGGCGGGCGCCCGTCTTGCAGCGTCCCTCCTGCGCCCTCTCCTCCTGGCGGGCTGTTACGGAGATGGGCCTCTGCAGCCCATAGCGCGGCTCCTGACCCTTGAACAGTCGTGGGCCGAGGAGGGCTACGCGACGTTCGCGACCGACAACGTGCCTTCCTCAACTGCCGGGTTCCTGGACGGCGACGCCTTCACCAAGGAGGTCCGGTGCTCACAGCGTCCCAGCTAAGGCCGCCGACGGCCTTGTCGCTCCCTGCGGCCCTGAGCGCTCGGGAGGAGCGAGCTCTGGCGGGCGCCTCCCGCCTGTACGCGCTGCGTCGGCGGGTCAACGCCGACGCGTCCGCGACCAGCGCCGTCACCGTCTACGTCGTCCTGTATGCACTGACGGATCCGGGTGGGAGCCCGCGCGACCAACTGGCCGAACCCCAGGCCCTCGCGCACGCCCGTGGTTACGTGGTCCACGCGCGGTTCTGCGACACCGCCGGCGGCACCCGGCCCGGGTGGGCAACAGCTCAGCGCGCGATCGCAGAAGGCCGCGCGCACGGCATCATCGCCTCGTCCCGCGCCGCCATCGGTGGAAGCGATCAGCAGTACGAGTTCGACCTCCACTGGCTTGCCCGGCACCGGGCGGCCCTGTGGCTGGTCCGTCCGGAGCCAGCACTGTGACCGGCTGGCCCCCGCGTCGAGGGGGATCCCGATCGGCCCGCCGCCACGGGCCGGCTGAGCCGCACCCCGGGCACCCCGACGCGGCCTACGACCGTCCCGCGAGTCGTCTCACGGCTCTTTGGACATCGAGGAGGACGACATGACGCAGATGGAAGAGACACGAGTCCGGACTGTCGTGCCACTCCTGTACCACCTGCTCAATGCTCCGGAACTCAATTGCCTTTCGTGGCCCAAGTTCCGGGTCCTGTGGAATGTCATGGCAAAAGACGCCGCAAAGGGGCTACAAGATCCACGACTCGCCAGAGTTCAGGTCTCCCAGGCCACGTACAAGCGGTGGCTGGCCGGGACCCACGTCCCGCGCGGTGACCTGTGCACCATCCTTGAGTTCTTTTTCGGCAAGAGCGTCGAGACCCTGCTGCAGCTCGTCCCCGTACGCGACATTGTCCGTCCCCGTCCGCTGGACCGCAGGACACTCACCGCGGCACGAAGCCTAGGGGACTACACCTGGTCCACGTCCCGGCACGTCCCCGGCGAGCCGGACGCGGGAATATTCGGCAGCTGGGAACTCGCCGGCGGACGGCACTTCGACGGCACCTCGATCGGTGTGCAGATCTACGAGGCTGAACCCCGCGGCGACGTCATGGAGATCAGCTCCGCAGACCTTCCCCACCTGGAGACCTTTGTCCGCTCCTCGCGCCGGGGCGTCATTCTGGCCTCGCCCGGCGCCGTCGGCGGATCGGGCCTGTACGTGCTGGACGCCGCCCTCGCCCGCCAGAGCCTCTTCGTGGGCCAGGACCCGCGGGTGCCGCTGGCCTACCGGCTGGATGACCTGCTCTACGCCATCATCTGGGCCTTGCACGTCGTAGACGACGGTCTGCTGGCGGATGACAACCCGCTCTCCGACCGTGCCGAGGAACTTCGCCACTACGTCAACATCAGCAACTCGGCGCCGCCGCGATCCGACATGCCCGACCTCTCCCCGATCGGCGCCGCGTGGCTGGGCTCCAGTCTCTGCGCCCAGTACATCGTCCGGCACCTCGGTGACCTCACTGAAGTGCCAGCGTTCTGGACCCGAGAAGCCACGGGAGAGGAATGCGCACCATGGCTGCTATTCCGGCATAAACATGACTACTTACAGAATGTCGCCGATCGCTTCGCAGGACCGGGAAGCTCCCTGGGACGCGCCTTCTGCGTGCCCGAGTCCGCCGTGCAGTCCAGTGAGAGCTACGAGCGCATTCTCCTGTTCCTCACGATCGCCATGATGGAGATGTACGGGGTCAAGGTGTGGCTGACCCCCGAGCAGGAGTACCAAGAGGTCGAGGGATTCGTCCTGGCACGCAACCAGGCCATCCTGGCGAACTGGGTACGCGAGGAATCCGTCTGGCGGGTCGCGACCACCAGCGCGCGACGCGAGGTGGCCCCCTACCAGGAGGTGATCGGCCACGTGCGGGCCCACAGCCTGGTCGACGGACCGACGCCGGAGGCACGGCTGCAGGCCCTGGCCGACTACCTCGACCTGGACTGGACCTGGCTTACCGGCCGGTGCCATGACCTCGCCGAGGAGGGGCTCACCAGCATGCTGCGTCCCCGCAGCCGCCTCCTCACGCTCAAGGCACTCGACCAGACCCTGCGCTACATCGGCAGGCTGGGCAGCCTAAATGACGGCCGATAAGCTCAACTCGCCCTGCTCCACCCGCGATCCGAGGAACACGCGTTGACGAAGCCAAGCCCCCCGCCCACGGTGCTCGTGGTCAGCCTCGGCGGCACCATCACCATGACCCCCACCACGACGGAGGGCGAGGCGCGTCCCACGCTGAGCGCGGAGGACCTGCTCGCGGCCGTGCCGCAGCTGGCCGGCACCGGCATCGTCGTCAAGACGCTGTCCTTCACGACCAAGCCGGGCGCCTCCCTGACGTTCGACGAGATCGAGGAGCTTGCCGCCCAGCTGCGGGCCATGGACAGCCAGAACACCTTCGACGGCTTCGTCGTGTCCCAGGGAACCGACACCCTGGAGGAGACGGCCTACCTGCTGAGCCTGCTCTACACGGGCGAGACGCCTCTGGTCCTGACGGGCGCGATGCGCGCCCCCTACCTGGCCGGGGCCGACGGCCCGGCCAACCTGCTCGCCTCGGTCACCGTCGCGGCCAGCCCCCAGACCCGCGGCCTGGGCGTCCTGGTCGTCTTCAGCGACCAGGTCTTCGACGCCGCTCGGGTCCGCAAGACCCACAGCACCAGCACGAATGCGTTCACCGCGCCCGACACCGGCCCCATGGGCACCGTGGCCGAAGGCCGCCTGCGGCTCCTCGCGACCCCCGCGCACAAGCCCCTCCCGCTGGCCGCGGCGATGACCCGCCCGGCCCGCGTCGGCGTGTACGCCGTGTCCCTCGGTGACGACGGCACCCTGCTGGCGCCGCTCCTGGAGCAGGTCGACGGCATGGTCGTCGCCGGCTTCGGGGTCGGTCACGTGCCCGCGGCCTGGGTCCCCGTCCTCCAGGAGGCCGCTCAGCGGATCCCGGTCGTCCTCGCCTCCCGCACCGGCGGCGGCACCACCCTCACGCACGCGTACGGTTTCGCCGGCTCGGAAAAGGATTTGCTGGACCGGGGCCTGATCGGGGCCGGGTACCTCGACCCGTACAAAGCCCGCCATCTGCTGACGGTCCTGCTGCGCAGCGGCGCCGACCGCGAGAAGATCGTCGCCACCTTCGCGCCCGCCGGGACGACCGAGGAGGGACGTGGCTGATGCAGCACACCGAACTGAGGATGGGGCGCACCTTCGCGCTGGCCTTCGATGACGGCGACGACTTCGTCGCGGAACTGACCGGGTTCTGCGCGGAGATGGGCATCCGGCAGGCGATCATCCCGATGTTCCTCGGCGGGTTCCGGGAGGTGAGCCTGGTGGGGACGAACGGCCCGTTGGATGACCCGGAAGCTCCCGTGTGGGACGAGACGGTCCTGCACACGGTGGAGGCTGTCGGCGCCGCCACCCTCGCCTGGAGCCCGGAGAAGGACTCCCTCGCCCCGCACATCCATGTCGCGGTCGGGCGCAAGGACCTTTCGGCCGCCGGGAGCGTGTCGCATCTGCTGCGGGCAAAGGTGCAGTTCATCCAGGAGATGTTCCTTCAGGAGGTCGTCTCCCCTCAGATGCTGCGACCGCTGTGCGGACCGCATGCCGTCCCGACTCTGACCTTCGCCCCGAGCCCGGAGGCCGAGGCACGGTGACCCCGTCCGGCTCCGCCCCGAGCTCGGCGCGGCGGCCTCCGCGTCGGTTGTGTGCCCGCCGGTGAGCCGGCCGGTGCTGTTTCGTCGTCTCGCCCTGGGGCAGTGAGGAGAACCGTGGCGCCTCGGCTGGTAGTTGACGAGCGGGCATTCCCGCCGGCACCCCCGTCTGACCTTGACGACCCCCGTGTGATCGTCGAACACGACTGGGCGGCCTTCTCGGCCGTCGCCCGGATGACCGATCACTGGGCCCGGCCGGGATGGCCCGACGGCGGCCGCGTGTACTACTGGATGCTCACCCTTGCCGATTCCCCGAGTCTGGTCAGCCGGGCGCGGCACTGCCAGAGCGCATTGGCGCACCTGGGCATGGACCCGATTCCGGACGACGGGCTGCACGTGACGATGACGCGGATCGGCGACACCGCTCACGTCCCGCCCACGCAGATCCGGAACCTGGCCGCCCTGGCCGAGCATCTGCCCCTCGACCCGTTCCAGGTTCGTGCCCATCCGCTGGCCGGATCGCGGGGCGCGGTGCGCTTCACGCTCTCGCCCTGGACCCACTTGGTCCGGCTGCACGCGGCGCTCAGTGATCTCGGGGGCCGTGCCGGTGTGCCGGGCGGCTTGCCCACCTCTGCTTTTCGGCCTCATCTGGGCCTCCAGTACAGCAACCGTGATCAACCAGCAGGTCCTGTGATCGAGAGCGTCGCGTCCCTCTGCTCGCTCGAGCCCGTGCTCCTCGACATCACCGCCGTGGACCTTGTCGAGCTTCGCCGCACGGACAAGCCCCGACGCGCCTACCGCTGGGACGTCCTGCACCGCATCCGCCTCGGCCCGCAGCAAGGTGCCTCCGCCGAGGCGGACTTGTTCAGACGTCGGTGACCCGGAAGGCAGCCGGCTCGGAGCGGCGGCCGTTGACGTGGATTTCGAGCGCGTAGTCCCCGGGCACGAGCGCCACGGTGGCGGTGGACTTCAGCACGTGCCGCTTGCCGAGTTCGATCGACTGCCCGGCCTGGATCTCGGTGGTCTTGAGGACATAGACCTTCTGCCGCCGCTTGCCGGTCTTCGTAGGCGAGTCGACCACATAGTTGACCCTCACCTTCGCATCCCCCTGAGCGGTCAGGTCGGCAGCGAACACCAGAGTCTCTCCGATACGCAGCTCGGACCGGTCGAGGCGGATGGGGGAAAGCTCAACGGGCGGGTCGCTCGGGTAGCCGAGGAACTCATAGGCAACGTCATCGCCCTTCTTCAACCGGCTGCGCAGGGCCTCGCGGGCGAGGAAGTCGAATTCCTTCTGCGTCGCCTGTCCTGCGGTCCGCCAGCGGGCGAGCGTTTGGAGGACCAGGTCGAGGTTGGTGTCTGCGATGTCGTGCAGGTGATTGGCCACCGACTGCGTCACGAAGCGGCTGGTGTCGGCGTGGAGGCGGTCCAGCACCGGTAGCCCGGCGTCTTCGTCGAGGGGAATGTTGACGGACCACGGCAGCCGCGGACGGGTGGATTCGCTGGCCAGGCGCCGCACCCGGTGATCGGGATCCTCGGTCCAGGTCTGGATGACCTTGAGCGTTTCGGTGGGGAAGTCCCGGATGAAGTACCGCATCGCGTCCTCGGCCGAGAAGTACGACGTCAGGCGCCGTAGCGCCTCGAGCGCCTGCTCGAGGTCCGCTCCCGTGCGGCAGTACTCCGCGACGAAGTGCGAGTGAGGGGCGTACACATACAGGCCGAAGTCGACCTCCACCCCGGCGTCCTGAGGTGTCGCCGGCAGCGAGCGCAGCAGCACGTCGGCGGCTTCGAGGCCGCCGACCGGGAGGTGGGTGTGCAGGGCTTGGCTGGTGCGGGCGATCCTCGCCTTCAGACCGAGCCCGGGAAGGTCGCCGAGGACATCGTGTGCGAAGGCTTCCGCGTCGAACTCGGGGCAGGCCGCCTGTACTTCCCGGCCGATCCGGTTGATGCGGGTCTCGCTGAGGGCGTGTTCCTTCTCGGCCATGGACCGAACCATAGCCGGGAGCACCGCCTACGGGCCGGGATCTCCCGCCCTGTCGGCGGCCGAGTTGGGCGGGACTTACAGGATCGCGATCCGGTAGGGCAGCCGGTGGTGTCGGGTGCTGTCGCACGGCGAGGCGGTGCGTGGCCATGAGGGCCATGAATTCAGCGAAGAGTGTCACGCAGGACCTCCTCCAAGACAGGTAGCCGGTCCAGCAGCATCAGATCTGCCTCATGCCGCGCCCGCCCGTAGGACTCAAGTGCGGCGTCGACGATGTGCGGTCGTTTCACTGGTGCCGAAAACGGAAAGGTCGAGCAGAGCACGGCTGCACAGCCGACACGAAGCGACGACAAGAGGTCGTCTGCGGACACCTTGGGGTTGGCGTCTCGATAAGCCAGGGCGAGATCGATGTATCCGGTAAGCCAGCTCTCCACACCGTTGGCCAACACGCTGCTGGGGTCACAGCCAAGACGCGCGATTTCCCAGGCGAGGTACCAGGGTGTGGGCGGTCGGAAGTCCACGAACGCGGCGACCTCGTCGTCCTTCAACAGGACGTTGGGGCCGGCCAGGTCGCCGTGCAGGACCTGGACCGTCAGCTGTGGAAGCGAAGCGAGGATGCGCTCGACGCCCCCCAAGAGGGCTTGCCGCTCACGCGCCGCCTGCAGCGCCCACGTCTCGAACTCCCCAAGCCTGGGCCTCTTCTGGAACGCGAGAATCAGACTCTCGAAGCTGTCACGTGCGGTGGCTACGTCGCACACCGCAGTGCCAGGTTCCAGGGTGGGTACGGCGGCGGGGTGAGTGGCGAGTCGGCTGTGGAGGCGGCCCATCGCTGTGCCGACGGCTGCCCATCGTGCACCGGTCAGGGTGCCCTCGGCAGTCTCGGTGTGCGGCACGTACGACCACAGGGACATCGGCAGGCGGCCATGGGTCGCGAGGAGTTCGTGCTCGCGCGTGCGGGTTGCCCGCGCGGTCGCGACTCCTCCGTCGGCGGCGTACTCGGATAGTTCGACCGATGCCCGTTCCAGATCCAAGCTATTTCGAGTGCGATAGACCTTGACGAAGTGCCGACGGCCCGTCTGGTCCACGATGGCGTAGTTGTCCGTCGCGGTGCCTTCCGGGATTCGCGTTATTTCTGCTGGGTGCAGTCCGTACGCGAGCACCAGCGTGTCGGCGACCGCCATGATCTGCTCCTCCTCCGCGGTGCGGCCGGGTGTGGGAGGCGCGGCGACGGGCTTGGTGGCGGGCTGGTGAGATGCGGTGGACATGGTCTCCTCGTCGAAGCGCACAGCGATAGTGGTCAGATGATGAGCGGGCGGCAGGTGGTCGGGTCGATCAGGACGCGGGCACGGGGGTGCCGGTGAGGTGTTCGGCCCGGCGGGCGATGTGCGGGGTGAGCGTGGGGTGGACACCTCTGCTTCAGGCCCTGCAGCAGCTGGCCGAGCGCGACCCGCTGGGCGTCACGTCCGGGCCACCGGATCACCAGGCGGCAGTGTTCCTTGTCCAGGGTGTCGACTGGAGGCACCTGATCGTCGGGCGTGCCGGCCGGATGGACCGTCAGGATCGGATCGACGTGCTGGCGGTTGTACTCGGCGCGCACGTGACGGTCCCAGGACCGGACCGTGGCCGCCAGGTGCTCAGCGAGCTGCGGCGGGCCGCGCCGGGTGCAGCGGGGCCGCAAGATCGCCGACGGACAACGCTCCGTCAATGCGGTCATCTGATTGCGCCTCCCTCGTTCGGGTTGTCGCGGTGCTGGCCACGGGAGTTGTCACCGTCCCGGGCGAGACGGGCAACGCGGTCGGTGACTTCGCGGTCGGACCGGCCGACCAAGCCGACACCGCGACCCCCTGCCGCGTGACTCGGCTGATCGAGGCGGTGCACGCGGCAACCGACACTGGACCGTTCGTGGCGAGGTGACCAGTTCGGCATCTCTCAGGCGGGGTGGTGTAAGGCCGACGGGCGGGCGCCACGACGTCGGGTCGGGATGCTCGTCGCATAGAGTGCTGGCGCGAGGGTGGCCATGGCGTTCGCCGTGAGACGATCTTGGACACCCTTGTTCTCGTCTCCGCAGGCCTTCCTCGGGCCGCACCACCAGGAGGAACCAGTGTCGTCCCCGCAGCTGATCACCCCCGAGGAGAAGCTCGCCGATGCGAAGAAGCAGCTGAGCTTCCCGCGTATCGTCGCGATCTGCGGCTCCACTCGTTTCATGGCCGAGATGACCGAGGCCGATGTGCGGGAGACCAAGGCTGGAAGGATTGTCGTCAAGCCGGGTTGCGACCTGAAGTCGCCGCACGAACTTTGGTCCGATCCTGTCGAGGCCGAGGCGCTGAAGATTCGACTCGACGAGCTGCACCGGTCGAAGATCCTGCTCGCTGATGAGGTGCTCGTGGTCGGCGACTACATCGGAGACAGCACCCGGGCCGAAATCGCCTACGCCCGGTCGCTGGGCAAGCCCGTGCGGTTCACGCACCCCGAAGTCGACCCCGACGCCTGAGGGCCCACCCCCACACCCTCCGCGGGCACCCCTTTGGGATTGATCACTTGGCGGGTGGCGGGGTGGTGAGAGCGAGCTCAAGGAGCGGCGGAACGCATCGCGGCCGTGATGGCGACAGCGAGAGGCTGCTGGTGGTTCATCAAGTAGAAGTGGTCGCCCTCGTACCTCTCGAGTCCGCGGAAGTGCGTCGTGAACGCTCGCCAGGCGAGCAGGCGGTCCTCGCCGATCAGCTTGTCGCGGCGGCCCCCGAATACCGAGAGAGGAACGGGCAGCGGCTCGGGGTTGCGGGGAGGGGCCCAGGTGTCCACGAGTTTGAAGTCGCTGCGGAACACCGGGGCGAACTTGTGCCAGACGGCGTCGTTGTCGAGGAGCTGGGGTGGGCTGCCGCCCACGCTCCGCAGCCAGCGGCGCAGTTCGTCGCCCGACATCAGGTGAGGGCGGCCGTCTGCGTCGGCCTCACCTCGCGGGGCGCCGTAGGCGGACATGCCCAGCCAGGTGGGGAGCGGGTCCCCCTGGCGGAGGAGTCGGCGGGTGAGCTGGTAGGCAATGAGTGCGCCCATGCTGTGGCCGAAGAACCCGAAGGGCCGGTCGAGCAGTGGTGCGATGGCGGTGTGGAAGTGGTCGACCAGCCGGTCGCAGTCGTCGATCAGCGGCAGTGCCTGCAGGTGGCCTCGGCCGGGGGCCTCCAAGAGGCAGAGTTCCCAGTCCTGGGGAAAGTGCTCCGCCCAGCCCCGGTAGAGCAGGTGTGAGCCGCCGGCGTGGTGGAACATGAACAGGCGCGCCGCTGGTTCGCTCAGCGGCCTCGGGCGGATGAGCGGGCTAGCCGGCGTCTCGCCGCCGAGCTTGGAAGTGAGGAAGGCGTGCAGCTCAGCGAGGGTGGTGGCACCGCTGACGGCCACGGCGTTCTCCGGGACGCCGTACGCATTCTCCACGCGGGTTGAGATCTCGAGCATCAGCAGCGAGTCGATGTCGAGCTCGTGAGCGAAGTGCGCCGCGTCGGTGACCTCCTCGGGATCGGTCTCCAGGACGCCGGCTATCAGAGCGCGGAGATCCTCGATGTTCAGCGCCGTGGTCATGGGTGTTGTCCTCGTTCCTGCGTGGATGGACGAATGGCCGGCCACGGGGTCAGCAGCAGAGCGCCCGTCGCGTCGTGGCGAGGGCCTCCGGCCGTGGCGAGCACGTTCCCGGTGGCGCCGCTCTCCAGATGGGCAGCCGCGGCAGCGCACTGCAGGACACCGAGCGCCCCGGACAGCGGGCCCAGCTGGGATTCCAGGTCGATCCGGCGAGTGGCTGCGAGCAGATGGCCCGCCCCGGCACCCGCCTCGTCCACGAGCCACAGTCCGACGGATTGCTCCTCGGTCACGCCGGCGGAGGCCAGCGCCGCGGCGAGGTTCCGGGCCCGTGCGTAACCGGTGATCGTGGCGCGGGGCCGTGCGCCGCGGGAAGCGGCTGCGTCTACGGGTTCGAGTACGACCGCGACCGCCGCGTCGGTGGACTGCTCGCCGAGGACCTTCGTCACTACGCCGTTGGCTGGTTCGGCGCCGACGACGACGGCTGCTTCGGCGCGTCCGGCCACGATGAGGTTCCGGGCCCAGGAGAGGGCGTCCAGACCGCTCGTGACGCCGTTGCAGACGGTGAGGTTGGGGCCGCGCAGCCTGTAGCGGATGGCCACCCAGCCGGCGATGACGTTGCTTGATGTCTGTGGCAGGCCCAGGGGGCTGAGGCCCATGACGCCTGCTCTGGCGATCGTGTCGGTGGCTTCGCAGACGCTGTCCGCGTTGCCCAGGTTGGTGCTGACCACGACGGCGGTCGAGTCAGCCGCGCCCGTGAACGTGGCGTCGGCGTCGGTAAGACCGGCGTCGTGGAGGGCGAACTCGGCGGCGCGCAGGGCGAGCCGGGAGGCACGGTCCTTGTGGCGCAGCTCGCGTCCGCTGAGTCCGGTTGCGGGGTCGAAGCCGCCCTTACCCGGCAGGGGTCCGAGGAGGTCGCCGTACGTCGCGACACCGGGGAGCGCCAGTCCGATGCCCGTGACGACGACCTCCCGGGCGCTCGGGTTCCTTGTGTGCGTGGTGCTCGTCGCGCTCATCGGGCTGCCTCCACAATCGCGACGGCGTTGATGCCTCCGAAGCCGAAGGCGTCGATCTGAGCGATGGCCAGGTCGCCGGCTGCGGGGGAGCCCTGCACCAGGCCCAGTCCTGCGGCCTCGGAGATCGGATCGGCGAGTCCCAGGACCGGGGGTACCGTCCCTTCCTTCATGGCGAGCACCGCCATCACGAGGCTGAGCAGTCCCGAACCGCCCAGGGTGTGGCCGGTCATCGCCTTGATGGCGGTCATCCGCGGACCGGCTCCGGCGCCCTGGAAAATGTGGCGCAGGACGCTCGACTCCGTCAGGTCGTTGCGAGGGGTTCCGCTGCCGTGCAGCATCACCAGGTCGATGTCCTCCGCCCGCACCCCTGCTCTGCTGTAGGCGTCCCGCACCGCACGGGTGATGCCGTCGGGGTCGGGCGCGGTGGCGTGGTGAGCGTCGCAGTTCATGGACACACCGCGCACCCGGGCGTGCACGGGCCCGTTGCCGGTGCCAGCGCGCTGGACGACGACGGCGGCCGCGCCCTCGCCCATCAGCATGCCCTTGTGCGTGGCGTCGAAGGGGCGCAGCGCGTCGGGGATGTCGTTCTGCACCCGGTCGAGCGTGCCGAAGCCGCTCTCGGTTGCGGCGTCGGTGCCCGCGACGACGACCGTGTCGGCCATGCCGAGGTCGATCATGTCGGTGGCCATGCCGAGCGCGTATAGCGTGGCTGAGCAGGCGTTGGCGAAGGTGTACGTGGTGGACGCGCCGAAGACCGCCTTCAGGGCGGTGCCGAAGTGCAGGTCCTCGAGGGCAACTTCCGCGTCGTCACGCCACCACAGTTCGAGGCTGCGCTGCTCACGCATGGTGGTCCCGACCAGCACGGGAACCTGGGACAGGTCTTCGCCCAGGCCCGCGTCGGCGGCTGCCTGGCGAACGACGGTGGTGAGCCAGCGGGTGGCGCGCCGCGGGATGTCGCCGCCTTTGGGGCGGTCGTCGATCTCGTAGGCGTAGGCCGCCCTGTACTTGTCCGGGTCGAACGCTTTCAGGGGCTTGCGGCTCTCCTGGCCCGCGCACAGCGCGGCGAAGATCTCCTGGGGGCTGGCACCGATGTTGGCAACGGCCGCCATGCCCGTGATATCCCAGGTCACGGTTGTGCAGCCGCCTTCCTCAGCTCGAAGGCGGCCAGCTTGCCGGTCGACGTGGTCGGCAGCTCGTCGAGGAACTCCAGACGGGCGGGCCGCTTGTAGGAGGCAAGGCCGCTACGGATCGCGGCGGTCACCGTGCGCCGCACCACGGCCTTGTCGGATCCCGGCCGGGCCACCAGATAGGCCACGGCCTGCTCCAGGCCATCGGAATCGCGGCCGCCGACCACCACGCAGTCCTGGACCCCTTCAGCACCGCGGATGACGCTCTCGATCTCACTCGGCACGACCTTGTAGCCGCCCAGGTTGAGCAGGTCATCGGCGCGGCAGAGATGGGTGAACGTGCCGTCCGGCGCACGGCGCACCACGTCGCCGGTGTAGGCGCCACCGTCGGCGAAGGTGACCGCCGCGGCCTCCGGCCGGCCGATGTAGCCGAGCGCGACGGTCGGGCCGGCGATGTGCAGTCGGCCCTCCTGACCGTCGGCGACGGGCGTGCCGGCCGCGGCGCGGACGGTCGCGGTGATCCCCGGCACCGGGACCCCGAAGCTCCCCGGACGGTCTTCCCCCGGCGGCGTGCCGACGACGATGTAGAGCACCTCCGTAGCGCCGAGACCGTTGAGCAGCTCGGCCCGGAAGGCGGCGCGGATCCGCTCGCTAAGCGGACCCGGCAGATTCTCGCCCGCCGCCACGCACAGCCGCACGGAGTCGGAGGCGAGCGCCGTCCCGGAAGCGTTCAGCAGCGCGGCGTACAGCCGTGGGACGGAGAACAGCACGGTAGGCCGGTGGCGCTGCATCGCGGCGACGAGTGAGTGCACGTCGACCGTGCCGCTGATGAGCGCGACGCACGAGCCGGCCGCCAGAGGGCACAGGACGGAGCTGCCGAAGCCATAGCCGAAGGACATCCGGGCGCTGGACAGCACGGTGTCCTCAGGAGTCAGCGCCAGTACCGTGCCGATGCCGTCGGCCATGGCCGCGATCGCTCCCGCCGAGTGCCGCACCCCCTTGGGCATGCCGGTGCTTCCAGAGGTGTACTGCACGAGCGCCTCACGCTCCGCACTCCATGCGACCGGGGGCCCCGCCTCCTCCGGGCGCCGTGCGGGTCCGGCCTCGGCCGTCTCCAGAGCAGCGCGGACGTCGGCGCCGGCGAACCGGGTTGTCGTCGCGAACAGCTCCTCCAGGGCACGCTGCCGCGTGGGAGCTGCTGCGTCCAGGTGCACCATCGCGGCGGCGCAGTCTGCGGCGATGTAGCGGACTTCGTCGTCCGTGAGCACCGGGCTGATCACCACGGGGACGCAGCCGTGCCACCACAGGCCGAGGACGGCGACCACGGTCGCCACGGAATCGTCGGCGACCAGGAGGCCGCGGGCGCCCTCGGGCACGCCCGCTGCCCGCAGGGCGCCGGTGTACCCACGTGCCGCCTCCAGGAGGCCCGCGTAGGTGATTTCCCCGGCCTGGGGGTCGAGGTAGCTGGCCCTTTCGCCGCGGCCGGCGGAGACATGGCACGCCACTAGGCGGTCGATCAGGTCGACGCCCTGGGGGCTTGTCGCCCGCTCGCCGAGCACGGACAGCGCGGCATCCAGGCTGGTGAGGGCTGCCGCTTCCTCGGCGGACAGGGCTCCGTACTCGCGCTCGATCGCGACCACGATCTCGACCTTCTCCAAGGAGCTCATGCCGAGCTCCTCATAGAACAGAGCACCAGACTCGATAGCTTCCTTTTCCACCTCAAGGACAGACGCCACGATCTCTCGCAGCCTGTCGCGCACTATGTCGATGGGTTCCACCGGCGAGGGTCCTTTCCGTATCTTCGTATCCGAGAAGCGAGATCTGGGTGGACAGAAAGAGGATGAGCCGGAGACCTGCTCCCGAGACTGCGCGCCGTTCGCCGAAACGCCGACTCGTTCCGGTCGGGGATGCAGGAACGAGGTGCGATGCTGCAGCCCTCAGCGGGTGTGCTCAAGAACCCAGGCCCACCTCACAGGGGAACAGGACAGACACGCCCCGGGGCTCCTCCGTGAAGATGACCCTCTTGGAAAGCGCGGACATGAAGCCGAGCTCGAAGATGGTGCCGTTCCCGACGAGACCGCCCGGGTTACACACGACAACAGCGTCGGATTTCCGGAACGCGTCCATGTGCACGTACTTGTGCCGCCACGTGTCGCGTTCGTTCTTCAGTAAATCCTGGTAGTCGAAGAGGATGAAGTCGGAGCCCGCGGTTTCCGGCTTGATCCTTGTACTCCGAGGGCTCAGCACCACGGTGCCGCTCTCTCGCAGACGGGCGATAGTGCCCTCGATATACCCCAGGGACTGCTGGAAGCTGCCGCAGACAACAGCAGTCCGGAACTCCCGCCGGATCAGGCCTTCCACCATGTCGTTCGAACCGCACGCGGACAAGCCCGTTTCCAGGTAGAACCGCTCCAGCTCCGGCCCCACTATGTTGAAATAGAGGCCGGTGTCGACATAGATGCTGTTGACCAGTGCGACCGCTTCCGGCTGCGGGAGCCGCTGGAAGACCCCGGTGGCGTACAGTCGCGTTCCCTTGTTGTCAACAACCTCGCTGAACTCCTTGAGCCCGGCGCAAAACTCGCCGACCCTGTCTGCCAGCACCTCGCCGACGAGGCTGTCTCCATACGCGAGCCGCTCCCTTTTGAGTAGCTTCAACTCGCCGCTCTGGAAGCGGTAAACACTAACGCGTTCCGAGTCGAAGTGGACCAGGACCCTGCCTTCTGTCACCAATGTAATGTTCTCCTTCTCGTTCCAGCGCGTTGGGAGCACACGGCCTTCGTCGAATCAGCTGAGAGGTTGACGAGCATTCCGGAGGACACCACGACTAATCGCCTTCTCCGCGCAGAGCGCTGAGGTACTTCTCGGCGAATTCTTCCTCTCTGTCCCGATTGTATTGAGTGATGAAACGCGGGTGCTCCAAGGGCACGATCCTTTGGAAGAAGCGCTGGCCCTCGTTTACCTTCGAGAGGAACTTGAAGTTCTCGCCACTGCCAATGCAGTAGCACACCGAGGTGTCGGTACCGAATGCCAGCTGGCGTTCCAGGGTGTCCACGAGGAAAGAGTGCAGGAGCTCCAGCAGCTTCTTGTTCTCGTAGTAGTTGCAGTTGACCTCGTTCCTCTTGTGGTTCGTTCTCACCAGGCCAAGAGGGCACACAAAACTCATTACGAAGTCGGCATAAAACTTGTCGCGGCCCCCGTAGCGCCTGATGACGTCGTGCAGAAACCCGGCGGAAGGCCGGCTCACCGCATAGCCGTCGACATCGACGCCCGTTTCGCTTTCGAGGAGCTTGGCGTCTTCGAACGGGACCCCGGTCACGGCCGTGCCGCGTCGGGCGGGCGAGCTCCCCAGTACCAGACGGCGCGGCTTATCGTCGTCGTAGTACTTGTGGTAGAACGCGGTCGTCACCTCGCGGACACGCTCCTGCTGGGGTCCGGTGAACGGATTGATGACCGTGAATCCGGGAGGCAGTTCAAGCGTCGTTTCCGCGAGTTCCTCGTTGAACTGCAGAATCCGACGGGCAACAGTCACTGGCCCGTTCATTACAGAAGTCCTTCCTTCGCGCTGGTCGCTCTGGATAGTCCGGTCGCTCCCTCCCGGCCGTCTGCGATTCAGCCTTCCCGCAGAACTGATGGGACGTCGTGAACGTGGCTGGCTGGAGGGGCGGTGGGAACCTTTAGGCGGTGACAGCCGACAGGTAAATCTCGGTACTTGTTGGGAATATTCGGATATCTTTAAATCCAGTACAGTCGAGCTCCGCACCAATCAGATTGGCTGTGTCCATCCCGCGATAGAGGTCGACGAACTCCGTGCCGGGGATGATCAGTCCTGGCACGACGCAGCCCCGCTGAGTATACAGAAATCCGTTGGCCACGGAGACGATAATCACGGCACCGGGCTTCAGTACTCTGTGCGCCTCTGAGGCCGCCGCGGACGTGTCAAAGAACGACGAGTTGTACGTTCTCAAGGACACATACAGGTCGAAACTGTTCTCCGGTAGGGCAGACAGGTCTTCGGCGCTAGAGACGACAGTTCTCGACGAGGGAATGCGTCCGCCTATATTCGCAAGGCCACTTTCCGCGATGTCAACAAAGGTGATCTGCGGGCAATCGGAAAACAAAGCCGCTGCTTCGTGACCGGCTCCGACGCCGACGTTGAGGATGTTGACGGCAGACAGCGACCTTGTGGACGACCTCCTGTAAACCGATATGAAGTCGTCCATCCACCTCACGTTGGCGGCACGAGCGTCGTACGCGTAGTCATAGGTACCGTACTTCGCGTCAAACGCTTCGGACAGTGCGTCGTTTACGGCGCGATCAGCTTCTTTGTACTCGATCCCATACCTCTGGCAGATCAGAGAAGCGAGCGCAATCCTCCCCCTGTTCTCATTGACATCATTCCTGGAAAGCGCGAACCCCCTCGACCTCAGCCCGGTGGAGACGGCTTCACTAATGCGATGTGTGGAGTAGTGGGGGTTGCACTCGATATTCTGCTCGCTCACTGCGTAGAGGTGTCGATTCTGTTCGAGGATCTCGCGCTGCAAATCATCGGGGAAGCGGCGTGCATGACGTCGCGCGGTGACGGGATCGTCATCGAGGTAACTCGTCAGCGCGGGGTCTGGCAGACCGATATAGACCCTGTCGATGCGTACTTCCTTCAAGAGTTCGGCGAGCTCAAACGACGAGGCCGCTGACAGGGTGTTGATCGTTAGATATACGCTGTGCGCGCTGGATGTTCCGAGTTCTTGAATCCTGCGCCGCAGACTTCGATACCAGGATGCGCCGCGTACTTCTCCCTCGAAGGCGGAGCAAATCAGCTCGTTGTGTTCAGAAACGAGCGCAACGCCGACTCGCCGACCTGATTGTGGCGCCTTTTGTGCGACGCTGATGGCGTAGTTCATCCAATAGGTACTGTTTGGGCTCATGTGGGCCTCGATGTCTCACCTTGCGCGGCACGCACGGGGGGCGTCATCGCTCCTCGGGGACGTGGGCAGATCGGCTCGGTCCGGGGATACATGGCACGGACGCCGCATCCCTTGAGCGGAGCTGGACGAGCTCTACCAGCTCGGCTCGCAACGCCTACGCGGCGTCGACGAATTCGTAGTCCGGTTCGCTCAGTTCGTTCTTGAAGCCCTGGTAGTTCACGGCCACCTGTTGTGAACTGGTGAATCCGGTCAGAACGATCGAGTTGTCACGGACGCGGTGGACGAGTCATCGGCCACGTTCGTCCTTCCAGAGCAGGATGTGGAGTCGTGTGGTCATGGACCAGCCGCGGGCGATAACGGGATCGGCAAGCACACGGGCCCGTTCGATGACGGTCTCGGGACTGGTGCCCTCCGGCATCACGTACACCGGGGTCAGGCCGAAGCGGTCGACGAGGTTCTGGATCTCCTCCAGGTCCGATTCCCGCTCGGCGACGAACTTGAAGACGGCCTGGCCGCTGTCCGCGAAGACGCGCAGCGCGTCCGGCGCGATGCGCTGGCACTCCTCCCCGCCGGCGTTCGAGAGCTTGGGCGAGACGTTGAACTGGACGCCGTCGGTCACGAGCTCCGGCAGCGGGGGGATCGTCCCGTTGGTCTCGAACTCGACGCGGCGCCCTTCGGCAAGCAGCCGGTCCACCAGAGGAAGGAGGCGCTTCTGCTGGAGCAGCGGCTCGCCTCCGGTGATCACCACAAGGGGGGTGCCGAAGCCCAGGAGTTCGTCGCCCGTCTCGGCGATGCTGCGCTTCCTCATGTGCTCACCTGGGCTGTACCGCGAGGTGTCCCAGGTGTAGGCGGTGTCGCAGGGCATACGGTCGGAGCACGCCAGGTTGCATCCCCACAGGCGCAGGAAGGCAGCCAGAGTGCCGAGGCTCGGGCCTTCGCCCTGGAAGGTCGGTCCGAAGGTCTCTGAGACGAGGAGCTCGGGGAGCCTGGCTGGGCGTTGGCTCAGGGACAGGGCTGTCATGTGCTCTCCAGGTCGTAGTGGGCCCGCGTCTCGGAAGCGCTGGGGCGGACGGGGTTCGCCCGGGCAGGTACTTCAGGGCACAGATGCCTCAGGTGCGCGGAGTTGGCCGAGGGCTTCCAGCTCGGCGCGCAGGCCGGCATACGTGGTGTTGACGAAGTCGAAGTCGTCGTCGCTCAGTTCGGTTTCCAGACCCGCGTAGTTCGCAGCCACTTGTTCTGAACTGGTGAATCCCGTCAGCACGATCGAGTCGGGGCAGCGTTTGAGGCAGTAGAGGAGGGCGACTCGGGCAAGGTCGTGCGGGGTGGCTCCGAACCGGTCTCGCAGGGGCTGCAAGCCTCGTTCGACAGTCTCCAGAACCGGCGTGGTGAGGCGGGAGCGGACGTCGCCTGGGCCGAAGGCAGCGTCGGAAAGGTACTTGCCGGTGAGCAGTCCCTGAGCCAGGGGCTTGTAGATCATGGTGGCGGCGCCGTGACGGCGGGCGAAGCTGAAGATGTCCTCGTTCTCTTCGCTGTCGGCGGCCTCGGGTTCGGGAGGACGGCTGAGGGGGTTGAAGGGCGTGGTGATGACCTTGGGGCCGAGCTGTTGGACGAGGAAGTCAAACCGAGCCGCGCTCACCTGGTTGCGATCGCCCGGAGTTGCGGTGCCTGCCGCCAGCCGGTTGGGCGCCCGCATTCCGAGCGCCTTGACTCTGCCGAGGTCACGCTGGGCCTCCAGTGTCTCCCGTGCCTCTTGGAGATACCGGTCTCGTGGGCCGAAGTCGGTGTGGTGGAGCGTCAGGACGTCCAGCGATTCCACGCCGAGGTTTTCCAGACTCTGCTCCACCTGCCCATGCAGGTTGAGGGAGCTGTAGGCGTTGACGCCGGTGCCTTTGAAGGCCCCGACCGTGCAGGTGATGCTGACGCTCTCGCGGGGCACCTGGGCAAGCATGCGGCCCAGCAGCCTCTGGGAGTGGCCGAGACCGTAGACATCCGACGTGTCGAAGACAGTCGCTCCCTCCGCGCGGGCGCGCAAGAGGGCATCGACCGCGCTGTCGTCGTCCACGGGTGCCCATCCTGCGGCGTGGCTCAGGTTGGTCGCCGGTCCCCCGATGGGGCGGCAACCGGCGCCGAGAGGATGCTCGTCCCATCCGGCGACCAGGCGTCGCCGGGGCATGTGTGAAGCGGTCACGACGGGGCTCGCTCTCATCGCGAAGGACAGGGCGCCGACTCGGCTCGCCGTAATCCGGCACAGCAACGAGGCAACGGGCCCGGGAATCTGAAGGGGAGAGGGGCGGAGCGCGGCTCTTGTCAGCCCCGCTCTCACCGTCGCATTTGTCCGAACGGGAAGTCCAGTTGCCCAGCGGCTCATATCGAGGGTCATTTGCATGGAGAGGCGACCACACCAGCACGCAATTAGCCCAGAAATGCCCAGATTTGAGATTGCGGGGTGTGCAGTCGGAGGCGTATCTGGGTGACCCTCGATATGAGCCTCGGTGCATCTGGCCCGACAGATGGCGGACAGGGCAGGCTGGTGATCAGCTTCCAAGCCAAGTGGTCAAGACACATCTGCAGTTCGACATGCCGGCGTTGCCGGACTGGCCACGCAGTAGCACAGAGTACTTCGACTCAGTCCCCCCGTTCCCCCTGGCCACCGGGGCTTCGGAGGTCAGGTATCCCGTGATGACCCTGCCCTCTGAAGCTCCGGTTTCACTCTCCGAGGACCCGTTGCCCGTGACTGCGATCGTTGAGGGTTCCGTTCCCCTGCCGGTTCCTGGGGAGACGACTCCTTCAGGAGGAGGTACCAGCATGGTTCGGCCGTTGCCGCCGCCGTCCGACCTCGCCGTCCGACCGCCCCTGTAGCCGGCCGCCGGGGCGGGGGCGGCAGTTGTTCCCCCGCATCAGCCAGCCTGCCCCGGCGGCCCATCTCCTGCGCACTTCCCTGTAACCGGACCGCGTTTACGCCCCGCGTCCACGTCCCCGAGGTCTCCCGATGTCTGATTCTCCACCCGCCACACGCTCCGAGCGCCGACGGCACGGCAGATCGTGGGCGCGCAGGATGAGCACGTCCGAGGGGCTGCGCGCGCGGTTGGGGCAGCTTGCCGTTCTCCCGCCGTTGGCCGTGCTGGTGCTGACCGTCCTGCCCGCGTACCTTCTGCGGGCAGAGCGTGCCGGATCCGGTACCCGCTGGTTGGTGTGGTCAGCGGTTGCTGTGTCATGCACTGCGGTGCTGGTGGTCGCCTGGCGGGCGTCCCGTTCAACCTCCGATACGGTGCACCAGCACCGCGTCGGTGCCGTTGAGGCGGCACAACAGCAGGGTGCCGATGCTGTTGAGGCCTTGAGGCGAGAGCAAGCGACTGACCGTCAGGCAGTGTCCCAGTGGATCGCCCTCCTCCGGTCTGCTCTGGCCGACGGTCTCAAAGCGGTCCAGTCGACGTTGGATCAGTTGCAGCGCGGTGAGCAGCTCCAGGTGCGCGAGCTCCCGCCGGCGCCCGTTGCCCCGCATCCGTTCCTTGCCCTGGAACATGAACTGCTCGAATTCGTGCACGGTGTGCAGACGGCTCTCACCGACAGCTCGGCCCGTCAGGAGAAGGCCGCTGTCCTCAGCATCGCCCGGCGCATCCTGACGTCGATCAACCAGACGTTGCAGGCGTTCGACGGGCTTGAACGCGAGATGGAGGACCCCGATGTCCTCCAGCCAATCTTCAAGCTGGATCACGCGGTCACGCGGCTGCGCCGCCTGGCGGAGAGCCTGACGTTGGCAGGCGGCGCGCTTCCCCGACGCAACAGCAAAGCGATGAAGCTGTCCGATGTGATCAGCCATGCGATCTCTGAGATCGAGCAATACGCGCGGGTCAAACTGGTGTCCCCCGCCGAAGGCATGATCGACGGGCGGGCCGCGCCCGGGCTCGTCCATGCAGTGGCTGAACTCCTCGACAACGCTGCCAAGTTCTCCAAGCCCACGACAGAGGTTCTGGTCCGGGTTGACACGGTCGACTCGGGAGTGGTCATCCAGATCGACGACCGTGGAAAGCTCATGCCGCGAGACACCCTGACGCAGCTGAACGGCCTGTTGTCCGAGCCGTCCCGGCACCGGGCTGGCGACTACTTGCGGGACGGTCGCATGGGGGTGTGGGTGGTGGCGGAGTATGCCCGCCGGCTCGGATTCAGTGTCAGGCTCCAGAGCAATGTCTACGGTTCCAACCAGGCAGAAGTCCTGGTGCCCCTCGATCTCTTCAGCACCACACCGGACAGGCAGGAGCCAGCCGCTCGGCCCAACCTCCAGTCGCCCGAACCGGTGCTCGCCGACGGCCGCGGAGTGCCTGCCGCAAGTACCCGCGCCAGGGTTGCAGTAACTCGCGGCCCGGTGGCCTCTCGCATTCCAGACCCGAGCGCCAGTGGGGCGCTCCCTCCGGGCAGCGGACTTGCGCCCCTGCCTTCACGCCGCGCCTCCGGCATACCCGGACCCGCTGCAGGGCACGCAGCGGCCGAAGCGCCGGACACCTCCGTGTCCGGCGACAGTGCTCCACTGCCGAAACGGGACCTTTCACGCTCCTATCTGGCACCAGAGTTGCAAGACGCTGCTCCCGGGTCCGGTGGATATACGGAACCGTCCGCCCCGCCCAGCCCGAGCCTGATGTCCCGGCTCGCCGAGGGACGGCTCCGCGCCGAGCAGGACGCCGCGCCGGATGCCTCCCAGTCCGCTGAACCGACCAATCCCCCCCACTCCCTGGAGGCCCACAGTGGCGACCACGAAGAATGACCTGACCTGGCTGCTGACCGACTTCGTCAACAGGACGACCGGCGCGGTCAGTGCCTTGGTGACCTCGCGCGACGGCATGAAGGTCGCCAGCCTCAACCACGACAGGAAGGGCGAGGCTGACACACTGAGCGCCATCACCAGCGGTCTGCACTCTCTGGCTCTTGGAACCGGCCGTCTCCTGAACGGTGCCGGTGGGGTCCGTCAGGTCATCGTGGAGCTCGACGGGGGCCACCTGTTCGTCCAGGCGGCTGGCGAGGGCGCGCTGCTGACCGTCCTGGTCGGTGCCGACGGCGATGTCGGGCAGGTCTCCTACGAGATGACGCTGCTGGTCAAGCAGGTTCCTCAATACCTGTACGTCGCCCCACGGTCCGAGCCGGTAGCAGCGGGCACGACGGTCCAGTGAGGTGGCCGGTGACGAAGCCCTGGTCGACGAAGGCTACGGGCCGGTCCGGCCCTACGCGCTGGTACACGGACGGGTTACCCCCTCCCAGGAACTCGACCGCGCATCCCTGGTGAAGGCCAAACCCAACCTGCCGTCCAAGCCTCTGCAGTCGCACTACGCGCAGGCATTCGACCTCTGCCGGGCCGGCGCGGTCTCGGTCGCGGAGATCACAGCGAGGCTCGGGCACCCCTTACAGATCGTCAAGATCTGGCTTTCCGACCTCCTTGACGACGGCTACCTGATCAATGCGATGCCCGACAACAGCGGCGGAGCAGCCACCGACCCACGGATCTTGGGAGAAGTCCTTGCTGGGCTACGCCGAATCTGAGCTGACGCTCTCGCTGAAGATCCTCGTGGCGGGCGGCTTCGGTGTTGGGAAAACGACCTTCGTCGGTGCGGTGAGCGAGATCGAGCCCCTGCGGACGGAAGAGACGCTCACGGAGGCCGGGGTCGACACCGACAACCTCGCGGGCATCGAGCAGAAGGAATCCACCACCGTGGCCATGGACTTCGGCCGCATCACCCTCCGCAGTGACCACCAGCTGCAGATGACCCATGAGGTGCAGCTGCTGCTGTTCGGCACGCCGGGCCAGGAGCGCTTCTGGTTCATGTGGGACAACCTGTCGCAGGGCGCCGTCGGCGCGGTCGTCCTCGTTGACACCCGCCGACTGGAGGGCTGCTTCGCCGCCGTCGAGTACTTCGAGCGCCGAAAGATCCCCTTTGTGCTCGCGGTCAACAAGTTCCCCGATGCGCGCCCCCGCACCGAGCAGGAGGTGCGCGCTGCCCTGGGGGTGAGCCCCGAGGTTCCCCTCGTCTGGTGCGACGCCCGTGACGCAACCTCAGCGCACGGCGTCCTGGTCGACCTGGTCGCGCACGCGCGTGCCCGTGCCCAGCTCGTCCCTTCCGCCTAGCCCGCTTCTTGCTGCTGTTTCTGCTCTGGAGTCCACGATGCCCACCTTTGACCTTGCAACCGGCCGCCACGACCGTGTTCCGGCGGATGACGAGCGGATCCCACGCTTGGAGCTGCTGCAGCGTAAAGGCCTGCTCGTGGACCGGCCCATTGCGCGGTTCGACGCCCTCGCGCGTGACGCTGCACACGAGGCGGCCGACCTCGTCGGAAACCCGCGCGGCCTCCTCGCCATGGTCAACATCATGAAGGACGGCTACCAGTACTTCGCCGGCATGTACGTGCCCGTCGGCACCGGCGGCGGTGAGAGCCAGGCCGCCGCAGCCGATACGGCGCCGGAGGAACGGTACATGGAACGCACGAGCGGGTGGTGCGTCCACACCATGGACCGCCGCAAGGCCCTGCCGCTCAACAACGTCTTCGACCAACCGCGCTGGCTGGGCAAGGCCGTCCACCAGCTCGGCGCCCGCACCTACCTGGGAACCCCCCTCATCGACGAGTCCACCGACATCGTCCTCGGCACGGTCTGCTTCGTGGGCCGGGAGACGACGAACTGGGGCCGCCAGGGAGTGAGCCTGATCAAGAACTACGCGGCCCAGGCCATGGAGTACATCGACCAACTGCCCGACAACCCCCCGCCGCCCTCGGAGCACTAGCGCCACTGCCCGTCGTCCAGCACAGCCCCATTAGACCAGAGGGAGGGGACGGACCGATGTCCACCACGTACACGTACCTGACGGACGGCCATCTGCGCCTGCGCGAGCAGGCGCAGGAGTTCGGCCGCGAAGTGATCGCCCCCCACGTTCCGCGCATGGAAGCAGAAGGAACACACGCCGACCGAGTGCTTCCCCGTTTGATGGGCGAGTTGGGCTGGTGCGGAGTGATCATCGACGACGCCGAGTACGGCGGCATGGGCCTCGATCACGTCTCCAAGACGATCCTGATCTCGGAGGCGAGCTACTTCAGCGGTGCCGCCGGCGGCATCCTGCAGGCCTCGTTCATCCCGACCGCCGCGATCCTCTACCTGGGCAGCGAGGAGCAGAAGCAGCTGTGGCTGCCGCAGATCGCCCAAGGCCTGTGGACGGCCATCCTGGTGACTGAACCCGACAGTGGCAGCCATGTCCTGGGCATGGACGGCACGGCCCGCCGCAAGGGAAAACACTGGATCATCAACGCCCGCAAGTGCTTCATCGGGAACTCCGCAATAGCCGGCCTCCACGTCGTGGTCGTACGAACCGGCCGCCCCGGCGATCCGCGGAGCCTGTCTGCGTTCCTCGTCGAAGACGGATGGGACGGGATCGAGGTGAGCCAGCCGGACCTGGTCGGCATGCACGGCTTCGCCTGCGGCGAGGTCCGCCTGCGTGACGTCCATGTGCCCGCTACCCATCTCCTCGGGGAGGTGGGCGACGGCCTCGCCGCCGCGTACACCGCCTCGGTCGTCTGCGGCCGCCCCAACCTCGCCGCGACCGCCCTCGGCCTCCACCGCAGGGTCATGGACGAGACCCTCGGCTTCCTCGGCAAACGTCGCCGCAAGATCGGCAAACGCCACCGCGAGACGCGGAAGCTCACCGACTACCCCGTCGTCAAGTACCGCCTCGCGGACATGAAATCCCGCCTCATGACCGCCGAACGACTGGCGTACGACGCCGTGCACCTGCTGGATCAGGGACAAGCGTGCGACGCGGAACTCGTCCAGTCCAAGCTGTTCAACAACCAGGCGGCCGGGGAGTCCTTGAGGGACGCCAGCTCGCTCCACGGCGGCTACGCCGCCCGCGCCGACCACCCGATCACGCGACTGATGCGCGACATCCAGCTCGTCGGCGCACCGGCGGGCCCAGATGACGTCCAGCGATACCGGCTGTCCGAGAAGGCGCTCGGAGCCGACCGCACCGAGTGGTCCGAGGAGTTCATCCGCCGAACCCGAAGGCCCGTCGCGGCCGCCTGATCCTCCACCGCTTCCCCCTGCCTGTCCCTCACGAGAGCACTCATGATGTCCGACGCCCCCGCCGCACAGGCCCACGACGCCCCGACCCGGCAGCTCCTGCCGCTCTGGGTGCCCCAGGTCCGGACCATCCGGATCCCGTGCGGCGAGCACTTCGACGCGATACGTGCCCCAGCGAACGAAGCCCAGCGCGCCCATGAAGTGCTCGGCCCGGCCAGCGGACCCGTCCTCGCCTGTACATACACGAAGACCTGGCATTTCCTGCTCGACCCGACCACGGGCACCCCTCCCCCCTGGGATGTGCCCGGAACACGCTTCCTGCGCCGAGGGACGCTCCTGGGCATCCCCCCGGCCTTCGTCACGCACGGTCTCGACGTCCGCTGGATCGTGCTGCCCGGCCTGGGAACAACCACGCCAGCAGCCCTGCGAGATGCTCTGACCGGGCGTGCCTTCGCGTCCCCGGCCGTCACTACGGGCGGACGCCACGCCCCCCTCCCGGTACTCGCCTTCCCGCCCCTCGACAGCACGATCGTTTCCGACCGCTCTGTCTCCACGCGCCTCCGCCTGACGGACACCGAGAAGCGTGTGGCCGACCACCTCGTTGCCGGCCGCTCCAACGCGGAGGGAGCCGGCGTTCTGGGCATGAGCGCGGCTTCCTTCAGCGGACATCTCAGTGGTATCGGCCGCAAGTTCGGTGTCGCCGCCCGTCCGGCCCGCGCGCACGCCGTCCTCGCCAGTGGCCAGGTACCCCCGCCGTCCACAACCGTGCCCGCCCCCGAACTCGACGCTGACGAACGGCGGCTGTTGCATGCGCTCGCCGAGCACTCAAGCACCTACGCAATCGCCCAGGCCTCAGGCATCGCCGCAGCCGACGTACGCGAGCAGATCAGGGTCCTCGTGGCGAAGGCGGGGGCGGCCAACGACACCCACCTGATCGGCCTCTGCCACACCTGGGGCTTCCTCGGTACGGGTAGCGCAGATGCCGTCGAGCGCCCCCAGAGCGAGCCCGATGGAGCAGCATGAGGGCCCGCCTCCGCACACAGAGCCGCGCCCTGGCGGGCCACGGGATGGGCAGGGTGCGGTTCGACGTGAGTCCGAGGCGCTGCCGTACTTCTGCGGCAGGCCACGGCGATCACCTCCACTGCGACTTCGGCAGGCTGGCGGGTGGTGTTGATGCGGGTCGTTGATTTTCATCCGGCGGGCTTCGACACCGAGTTGCGCCCAGTGCTCGACGATGTCCGCGCCGGCAGGTGGCGCTCCATGCGCGCACTTCTGGACGCCTCACAGTCATGGGCTCAACTCACCGCACGGAGCCAGGTGTTGGCCTCCGCCGCAGCGCAGTGCGACGCCGTTGAGGCCTGGGGCCGCGAAAGCCGGGACCATCAGTACCGGATGATGTGGGCCCGCGTTCTCGTCCAGCGGACTCTTCACACCCACCGTCGCGGGCAGCACGGCGCCTACGCCCTCGCTGAGGAGGCGCGGAAGGCGTGCCACCTCGCGATCACCTTCATGCCCGAGAGCCCGCTGCCGTGGGTGGCGCTGCTCGCCCTTGCGCCGCTCGACTCTCCGCATCCGCGGGAGCGGCTGCCCGAGAACCGGCAGACGTGCTGGGAGCCCGGCATACCGGAAGGTCCCTGGGGACTGCTCCACGAAGCCGACAAGCGGGACGCGTTCAACCGAGAGGCCTGGCACCACGCTCTCCGGGCCCTGCTCGCCTATCAGGTCAGCGCCGAGGGTGCCGTCAACTTCAGCCGGTGGGCGTCACTTTCCGCTCCGCGTGAATCCGCAGTGAGGCTTCTTCCCCTCTACGTCCACGTGGAGCGCTTCCGCCGCCGGCACAACCGTGCGGAGACCCCACGTCTGCACTGGGCGGGCTCAGGAATCTCCTTCTACACGCTCCGCGCCGCCAACGAGTGGTTTCCCCATACAGACAAGACCACCTGGTCGCCTCTGGACCTCAACCACCTTGCCCAGGCCCTTCACCACGGCGGCACCCCAGCCCGCGACGTGTTCGAAGCCATCGGCTCCTGCGCCACCCGGACCCCGTGGCAGGACATCGCCCCCGACGGGCGCAGCTGGCAAGAGGAGTTTCTCCAGGCCCGCCACCTCAGGCTCCACGAGCGCGGGCTGCCGCGCGCAGGAGGCCTCACATGACCCACCCACCGCATGTCCCGCGCCCGTCGCACGACAGCAGTCCGTCCCCCGCCACCGTGCCACCTGGAGGTAACCCCCGTGTCTGCGCCCGCGTCCACTGACGAACAGGTCCTGACAAGACTGGGATACACACCGCAACTCGCCCGTCGGATGGGCGGCTTCGGCAACTTCGCGCTGAGCTTCTCCGTCATCTCAGTCTTGTCCGGCTGCATGACCCTCTTCGGCTTCGGCCTCAACACCGGCGGACCTGCCGTCATGATGTGGGGCTGGGCCATCGTCGGTGCGATGGTGCTCTTCGTCGGCCTCGGCCTCGCCGAGGTCACCAGCGCCTACCCGGTCTCCGGGGCCTTGTATTTCATGGCCGGCAAACTCGGCGGCCCCCGGTGGGGGCACTACACGGCATGGTTCAACCTGCTCGGCCTCTTAGGAGGAATGGCCGCCGGTCCCTACGGGTGCGCGCTGTTCATCGGGGCCTGGCTCAACCTCACCTTCGGGTTCACTCCCACTCCCCCGAAGATCTTCCTCATCTTCGTGGCCCTCCTGCTCCTGCTCGCCGTCATGAATCTCTTCGGCGTGCGCCTGGTCTCGATCCTCAACTCCATCTCCGTGTGGTGGCACTTGATAGGAGTCGCGGTCATCGTCGGCGCCCTCGTCGTCGTGCCCGACCACCACCAGACGACCGGATTCGTCTTCGGTGAGTTCGCCAACAACACGGGCTGGGGCAGCCACTGGTACGTCGGGCTCCTCGGACTGCTCCTGGCCCAGTACACCTTCAGCGGCTACGACGCCTCCGCCCACCTGTCGGAGGAGACCCTGCGCGCCCAGACCGCCGCCGCGAAAGGCATCGTCCACTCCATCCTCTGGTCGTGGGTCGCCGGCTTCTTCCTGCTCGGCGGCTTGCTCTTCGCAATCCAGGACTACAACGGAACCGTCAACAGCGCGACCGGTGTCCCCCCTGCCCAGATCCTCCTCGACGCGCTGGGCGGGACCATGGCGAAGGCCCTCCTGCTCGTGGTGATCATGGCCCAGATCTTCTGCGCCAACGCCGGATTGGCCTCCGCCTCCCGCATGATCTTCGCGTTCTCCCGCGACGGCGCCCTGCCCATGGCGAGGACCTGGCGGCGGCTCAGCCCCCGCACCAAAACCCCCGTCTACGCCGTGTGGCTGGCCGTCGCCGTCCCTCTCGTGCTGGCGGCGCCCTCGCTGTACTCCACGACCGCCTACACCGCGATCACCACGGTCAACGTCATCGGGATCACCCCCGCCTACGCCATCCCGATCTACCTGCGGCTGCGCGCAGGCCGTCACTTCAAGCCGGGTCCATGGCAGCTGGGCCGCTGGAGCAAGCCGGTCGGCTGGATCGCCGTGATCTGGGTGGTCTTCGTGACCGCCCTGTTCTGCCTGCCCTCGGTGTCCCCCGTCACCGTCGACACCTTCAACTACGCCCCCGTCGCGCTCGCCGCTGTGATCGTCCTGGCCTGGATCACCTGGCACTGGGGGCCCCGGCACAACCTCACACCCGAGTACGGCACGGCCGGCGAGCGAGACCAGATGGCGGAGGACGCCGTATGACCGCCCCCGTCCCCCACGTGCCCGACACGGTGCCCGGCATCCCGGCGACGGCTTCCGTCCGCGACCTCGACCAGCTGTCCGCTCTGGTGAAAGGCGGCGCCGTCACCGCGGTGGTGCTCGCCACGCCGAACATGCAGGGCGGCCTCAAAGGAAAGACGTACAGCGCCGCGCACTTCCTCCAGGAGGTCGCTCTTCACGGAGCGTCAATGTGCGGGTACGTGCTCGCGACCGACGCTGAGATGCGCCCCCTGGACGGATTCGGGATCGCCTCCTGGGACACCGGGTACGGCGACATACGGTTCGTCCCTGACCTGGGAACGCTTCGGATGCCGTCGTGGCTGCCGGGCACGGCACTGGTGATCGCAGATCCCGTCACCGAGGACCAGCCACTGGCCGTCGCTCCCCGCCACGTCCTCAAGCGGCAGCTGGAGGCACTGGCCGGGCGCGGGATCAGCGCCGACGTCGGGCTGGAGGCCGAGTTCGTTCTCTACCACGGCACCCGGAAAGACGCGGCCCGAGCGGAGTACCAGGGTCTGAGGCCTCTGTTCGAGGGAAGCCTGGATTACGGACTCCATCAGCCGCCGCTGCTGCGCAAGTACCTGGCGAACCTGCACGCGGCGCTGGCCGGGAGCGGGCTGCCGCTGGAAGCGATCAAGGGGGAAGGCGCCTCCGGACAGGTCGAGATCACCTTCCCCCACGGAGAGCCCCTGCAAGCCGCTGACCAGCACATGCTGTTGCGGCACGCCGCGGTCGAGATCGGCGCGGCACGCCGGGTGCTGCCGCTGTTCATGTCCGCCCCCGAGACCGGCGTCGGCAGCGGCCTACACATCCACCTCTCCCTCCACGACACCGAAGGGCAACGGCCGCTCTTCGACAGCGAAGGGAAGGACCTGCCCGAGGCCGCCCTCCATGTCGTTGCCGGACTCCTGACCGCCATGCCCGCGCTCGCCCCCTTGTGGGCCGCCACGTTCAACGCCTACAAGCGGCTCGTACCCGGCACCTGTGCACCGGTGAACTACAGCTGGGGATTCGACAACCGCACCTGCGCGATCCGCGTCGTCGGCACCGGCGCCCGGCGCCATCTGGAGATCCGGCTGCCCGGCGCCGACGCCAACCCCTATCTCGCGCTCGCCGCAGTCCTGGCGGCCGCCGGCCACGGCCTCGACAACAAGCTCGAACCGCCAGCGCCGACGGCCGGCAACGCGGTTGCCGACACCGAACTGCCCCCTGTCCCCCGCTCGCTGGACGAAGCACTGCAGCTCATGTGTATGAGCGAGCTCCCGGCGCAACTCCTCACCGCCGAGGTCGTCCAGCACTACGCCGTGGCGGCGCACCACGAGGTGGAAGCTCACCGCGGCGTGGTGAGCCCCGAGGAACGGCGGCGGGAGATCGCGCTCCTGTAGTCCCTGTCCCGCCAGTTCAGCAGCCCGGTATCTCGCGCACGCCACCTCACCCGGAGAACGTATGACGACGGCGGACACCGCCATTGAGCTCACTCAACTTGAGTGGAACGTGAAGGACGGAGGCATCGACGGCGACCGCGAGGAACGGCGTATTCAGCAACTGGAGTTTCTTGAGTCGCACCCGGAGCTCGACCTGCTGTGGATCATGGAGGGCGTCGGCTGGCATGAAGGCCGTCGTCTCAATGACGTGGCGAGCGTCACGGGTCTGACCGCGCTGCCGCCCGTCACGTCCCGCGTCGGTGACGGGCGCAATCTCAGCATCATGTTCTACAACGCCGAGAGGCTCACCCCGAGCCGGCCGCACACCGAACTCGCGCGCGGTGCCTTCCACCACGGTGTCTCGCGCGACGTGTTCGATGTCGACGGCATCCCCCTGCTCGCCCTCGGCACACACCTGTCCTACGTCAGCGGGGCGGCCCGGCTGGCCGAGGCCCACCACCTGGCCGACTACGGAGGACAGTTCCCCGGCTGGCCTGAGGACAAGATCCTCCTCATGGACGCCAACGCCCCGGACGACACCGACCCGGAGATGGACGACTGGACGCGGGTGCCGGAATACCTGTGGCACCGCTACCGCAAAATCCTCCCGGACGGCTCCTTCGGCGGCTGGGACCGGGACGCCCGCCGGTTGCTTCTGAAGTCCAAATGGCGTGATCCGCAAAACGACGTGCCCGAGCAGCGGGAGCCGACCGTCGGCTACTGGTACGACAACGAGAGGGTGCCCCTGCGCCTCGACCAGATCCTCGTCACCGGACGCCGCATCGAGGTTGTGGACTACCGCACCCTCAAGCCCGAGTCCCCGGACCTGACCAAGCTCTCCGATCACCTGCCGGTCCGGCTCGGTATTCGGCTGCTGCGCAGTCCCATCGATCCGCCGGCGGAGGCCGCATGACAACCCTGCCGGCCCGCCCCGGGCAGTCGGGGCAGGCTCTGCCCGCCGGTCCGCCGTCGACGGCCATTGCCCTGGGGCACCAGGGCAATCCGCTCTGACCGTCTCTCCCGTCCGAAGTCCGTTGTCTCGCAGGAGAATCAAGTGAAATCGAAGAAGGACGACACGCTTCGTCTCGCGCTCGCCAATGTGGAGCGCAACGGTGGCCCGGAGCTGGAGCCGGGAGTCTTGCCTCCGACCTTCTGCCAGGTACACACCGAGGTCTTCGTCCCCCTGGAGCTGGACCTGCTCGGCATGACCGAGCTGACGTACGCGCAGTTCCACCCCGGTGCCAGCCCGGAGGAAGTCAAGGCGGCGAACCGCCGCTTCGATGCCACACAGCAGTACCTCAAAATGGTCGGGTTCCGCGCCGAGATGGGCCTCGGCAACAACCCGACCGGCTGCTTCGTGCGCCCCGGCTCGTTCATCACGGGGGCGGACGCCCAGCGTCCTTTCAGGGGCGTCCGGACTCCGCCAACCGTCCTCGCCCTGCGGGTGCCGGGGGCGGCGGCGCCGATCCATGTCGGGACCTTCCACCACTCGTTCAACGCGCCGACGTCCCGGCCCGACGAGGCGTTCAAGCTCACCTCGCTGGTGGACAAGGTCAAGGCCGATCGGCTGCCGTCCGGCGACGCGGCGGAGGATTCCGCCACTCCCCTGGACGCCCTTGCTGCCGATCCGGCTGACCCCGGCTGGGCGGGCTGTTGGCTGCTGGGGGATACGAACGAGAACCCCGAGGAGGAGGGGGAGCTGGTCCCGCACCCCGATTGGACCGCTCCCGAGGTCACCGACGACGTCCACCGGATGCACCGCGCCAAGCTGCAGCCTGACGGGTCCTGGCGCTCTTACACAGACGTCGACGAGATCATGCACGGCTGCCGCATGTACGACGCCGCCCGGTGGGCCGCCCATCACGGGCAGTTGGCGGCGCTGGCCCCGACGGCCGGCCGGGCCCGCCCGGACCAGGGCGGCCCGACCCGGATCGACCGCTTCTACATGGACGCCTTCACCGTCCAGGCGGTGGAGGCGGTTCACATCATCCCCATGGACGGGCTCAGCGACCACGACGTTGTCGTGGTCGAGGTGTCCAAGCGCAAGCTCGTCGAGGCCCTTCTGCGGCGCACCGTCGTGTCGCTGCCGGGATGGCGCACGCGGCCTCTCCTGCCGAGGGTGATCACCCCGTCGCGCGCCGAGATGATGCGTGTCCTGGCCCGAGAGGCCCCCGCCGCGTAAGGACGTGTGACGAGCGCGGGCTCCGGCACCCCGGACTCATGTGCCGGCGCCCGACCTTCTCGGACGACTCGTCGCAGCGTCTACCCCCGAGGCAGTGCTGAGACGTAGCTCGCTACT
>NZ_LIQQ01000110.1 GCF_001418565.1 Streptomyces graminilatus
GCCGAGACTCCGCAGTCCCCGCCCGCCCTACGGCACCTACGACCCGACGACACTGAGGGCGGCCGGGGACTGCGGAGTCTCGGCGGTGGTCCTGTGGACCGAGGGCGAGCACCGGAGCCCCGGGCCGGGCGACATCCTCCAGGTGGGCCCGGACGACGACCTGGACGGCCCACCCCTGGTCGAACGAACGGTGACCCTGCTCCGCGAGGTGGGGGAGCGGGGCCTGAGCGTGGGCAGACTGGAGGACTACCTCTGACCCGTACCCGTACCCGTACCTGTACCCGCACCCACAGCCGGTCCGGCGCCTTTCAGGGCCGGGCCGGACGTCACAGCCCCTCACCTGAACCCACGATCACCGGAAACCCCACGAAACCGCCGCCGGGATTAGCAGTCCGCTTGACCGAGTGCTAATCGCGGTCATAGTCTCAGGTCTGGCACTCCCCCCTGGAGAGTGCCAATAGCGACGGGCAGGTCCGGCACCCGCGACGACGGATCGACCTGGTCGCCACCTCAGACAGTTAACCCCGTGAGATCTCCGAAGGGGGAGGTCGGATCGTGACGACCACCAGCTCCAAGGTTGCCATCAAGCCGCTCGAGGACCGCATTGTGGTCCAGCCGCTCGAAGCCGAGCAGACCACGGCCTCTGGCCTGGTCATCCCGGACACCGCCAAGGAGAAGCCCCAGGAGGGCGTCGTCCTGGCCGTTGGCCCGGGCCGCTTCGAGAACGGCGAGCGCCTGCCGCTCGACGTGAAGACCGGCGACATCGTGCTGTACAGCAAGTACGGCGGCACCGAGGTGAAGTACAACGGCGAGGAGTACCTCGTCCTCTCGGCTCGCGACGTGCTCGCGATCGTCGAGAAGTAATTCACCCGGTATTACCGGCGATACCGGCACTACCGGTATTGCCGGCATGACCAGCATTGCAGTGTGAACTACGCCCCTGGCCCCCGCGACCTTCAACAGCCGGGTGCCGGGGGCGCAGTTCGTTCTCCCAAAATTTCCGAGAGGGCTGAACCGCTCCCATGGCGAAGATCCTGAAGTTCGACGAGGACGCCCGTCGCGCCCTTGAGCGCGGCGTCAACAAGCTTGCCGACACGGTGAAGGTGACGATCGGCCCCAAGGGCCGCAACGTCGTCATCGACAAGAAGTTCGGCGCTCCCACCATCACCAACGACGGCGTCACCATCGCCCGCGAGGTCGAGCTCGACGACCCGTACGAGAACCTCGGCGCCCAGCTGGTGAAGGAGGTGGCGACCAAGACCAACGACATCGCGGGTGACGGTACGACCACCGCCACCGTGCTGGCCCAGGCGCTCGTCCGCGAGGGCCTGAAGAACGTCGCCGCCGGCGCCTCCCCGGCCGCCCTGAAGAAGGGCATCGACGCGGCGGTCAAGGCTGTGTCCGAGGAACTCCTCGCGACCGCCCGCCCGATCGAGGAGAAGTCCGACATCGCCGCCGTGGCCGCGCTCTCCGCGCAGGACACCCAGGTCGGCGAGCTCATCGCCGAGGCGATGGACAAGGTCGGCAAGGACGGTGTCATCACCGTCGAGGAGTCCAACACCTTCGGCCTGGAGCTCGACTTCACCGAGGGCATGGCCTTCGACAAGGGCTACCTCTCCCCGTACATGGTGTCCGACCAGGAGCGTATGGAGGCCGTCCTCGACGACCCGTACATCCTGATCCACCAGGGCAAGATCGCCTCCATCCAGGACCTGCTGCCGCTGCTGGAGAAGGTCATCCAGACCAACTCCTCCAAGCCGCTGCTGATCATCGCCGAGGATGTCGAGGGCGAGGCCCTGTCGACCCTGGTCGTGAACAAGATCCGCGGCACGTTCAACGCGGTCGCCGTCAAGGCCCCCGGCTTCGGTGACCGCCGCAAGGCGATGCTCGGCGACATGGCCGCGCTCACCGGCGCCGAGGTCATCGCCGAGGAGGTCGGCCTCAAGCTCGACCAGGTCGGCCTCGACGTGCTCGGCACCGCCCGCCGCGTCACCATCTCGAAGGACGACACGGTCATCGTCGACGGCGGTGGCGACAGCGCCGCCGTGGTCGGCCGGGTCAACCAGATCAAGGCCGAGATCGAGAACACGGACTCCGACTGGGACCGCGAGAAGCTCCAGGAGCGCCTCGCGAAGCTGGCCGGCGGCGTGTGCGTGATCAAGGTCGGCGCCGCCACCGAGGTGGAGCTGAAGGAGAAGAAGCACCGTCTCGAGGACGCCATCTCCGCGACCCGCGCCGCGGTCGAGGAGGGCATCGTCTCCGGTGGTGGCTCCGCGCTCGTCCACGCCGTGAAGGTCCTCGAGGGCAACCTCGGCAAGACCGGCGACGAGGCGACGGGTGTCGCGGTCGTCCGCAAGGCCGCCGTCGAGCCGCTGCGCTGGATCGCCGAGAACGCCGGCCTGGAGGGTTACGTCATCACCTCCAAGGTCGCCGAGCTCGACAAGGGCCAGGGCTTCAACGCCGCGACCGGCGAGTACGGCGACCTGGTCAAGCAGGGCGTCATCGACCCGGTCAAGGTCACCCGCTCCGCCCTGGAGAACGCGGCCTCGATCGCCTCCCTCCTCCTCACGACCGAGACCCTGGTCGTCGAGAAGAAGGAAGAGGAAGAGCCGGCCGCCGGTGGCCACAGCCACGGCCACTCGCACTGAGCCAACGGGCTCACGCGCACACCACGCGGCACGAAGAAACCCCCCGTTCC
>NZ_LIQQ01000111.1 GCF_001418565.1 Streptomyces graminilatus
AGTTTGGGGCGGGTGTCTCGCCTTCCCCTCTCCCCTGTCTGAACGGGCAGTTTTCCCCGGCTTGGTTCTTTCCGTGCTAGGAACGGTTTCGTGGCAGGACGGTTCGCTTCTCAGCCCTATCAGGCCTCTCAGCCTTCGCGGTCCCCTCGTACGACCGTGCGGGGTGGGCATGTCGCTCTGCCTGGTGGTGTGTCCGGTGGGGTGCCCCGGCAGGCCGGCGTGGCGGGGCGGAGCCGGACCTGGACTCCCGGTGTGCCGCTCGATCTCGGGCTGGTTCTCGGGCCGTTGCGGCGAGGGCCCGGCGACCCCACCTTCCGGGCGGCGCCGGACGGGTCCGTGTGGCGGACCTGCCGTACGCCCGTCGGGGCCGGGACGTTGCGGGTCGCGCTGCGGGACGGGGTGGTCCTGGGGGAGGCGTGGGGGCCCGGGGCCGAGTGGTTGCTGGAGCGGTTGCCCGAGTTGCTCGGGGCAGCCGATGATCCCGGCGCGTTCGCGCCCCGGCACCGGATTGTCGCGCTCGCACGGCATCGGCGGCCGGGGTTGCGGCTGACGCGGACAGGGCTCGTCATGGAGTCGCTGATTCCGTCCGTGCTGGAGCAGAAGGTCACGACCGACGAGGCTTATCGGGCTTGGCGGTTGCTCGTACGGAAGTTCGGGGAGCCGGCGCCTGGGCCCGAAGGTGCGGGTATGCCCCAGGGGTTGTTCGTGGTGCCCGCCGCACGGGACTGGGCCCTGATTCCGTCCTGGGAGTGGCACCGGGCCGGGGTCGACGACAAGCGGGCGTCGACGATTCTGCGGGCGGTTCGGGTCGCGGGGCGGCTTGAGGAGGCTGTGGCGCTGGATCCGGAGAGGGCGCGGGCGCGGCTGGAGTTGGTTGTGGGGGTGGGGCCGTGGACCTCGGCGGAGGTTGTGCAGCGGAGTCATGGGGCGGCGGACGCGGTGACTGTGGGGGATCTGCATCTGCCGGGGATCGTGGGGTTCGCGTTGGCGGGGGATCGGGATGCGGATGACGAGGTGATGTTGTCGTTGCTGGAGCCGTATGCGGGGCAGCGGCATCGGGCGGCTCGGTTGATTCTGCTGAGTGGGGTTGTGCC
>NZ_LIQQ01000112.1 GCF_001418565.1 Streptomyces graminilatus
CCTCCGGCCCCGCCTCCGCCCCGGCCACTGCCACCGCTCCCGCCCTCGCCTCCGCCGGTCCGGCGTCGGCCCGTCCCCTGCCCGGCGTACGGGACACCCCACCGCACACCGGCGAACTCGCCGGCACCGGTCGGCGCGACCCCGCCCGCCGCCTCGCGGGCCTCGCCCTCGCCCTGCTGCTGGCGGGCGGCGCGGCCATGCTGCTCGCCCGGGTCCGAGGCGTGGGACGGACATAAACCGGCCATTCCCCCAAGATCCGGGCTGTGACAGGCTGGGCGCACGCGGCATCTCGTACGCGTGTGTGAACGGAAGCACGGACCGCAGCACAGCCCGCAGCACAGATCGCAGTGCAGGAGCAGGAGACCGGACATGGCAGACCGCAAGCCCATCGACTCGTGGCTCACCGACATGGACGGTGTGCTCATCCACGAGGGTGTGCCGATCCCCGGCGCCGACGCCTTCATCAAGAAGCTGCGCGAGTCGGGCAAGCCCTTCCTGGTGCTCACCAACAACTCGATCTACACCCCGCGCGACCTGCACGCCCGGCTGAACCGCATGGGCCTTGAGGTGCCCGTCGAGAACATCTGGACGTCGGCGCTCGCCACCGCCAAGTTCCTCGACGACCAGCGCCCCGGCGGGACCGCGTACGTCATCGGCGAGGCCGGGCTGACCACCGCCCTGCACGACATCGGGTACATCCTCACCGACCACGAGCCCGACTACGTGGTCCTCGGCGAGACCCGCACGTACTCCTTCGAGGCCATGACCAAGGCCGTACGCCTGATCGAGGGCGGCGCCCGCTTCATCGCCACCAACCCGGACGAGACCGGCCCCTCCGCCGAGGGCCCGTTGCCCGCGACCGGCGCGGTGGCCGCGCTGATCACCAAGGCGACCGGCCGGAAGCCGTACTTCGCGGGCAAGCCGAACCCCCTGATGATGCGCACCGGGCTGAACGCCATCGGCGCCCACTCCGAGACCAGCGCGATGATCGGCGACCGCATGGACACCGACGTCCTGGCGGGCATCGAGGCCGGGATGCAGACCTTCCTGGTGCTCACCGGCCTGACCGGCCCCGACCAGGTCGAGAACTTCCCGTACCGCCCCTCCAAGATCGTCAACTCCATCGCGGACCTCGTCGACCGCGTCTGAGTACGTCCGAGTACGTCTGAGCACCCCACGAAACCTTTCTCGACCCGTACGGAGCAGTCGTACCCGCTCCTGAGATGCGGACCGGGGGCCGGGGGAGGAGTCTCCAGGTGTCTGGAGGTTCACGATGAGTTCTGTGCGACTCACTCTCTGTGCCGGTGCCGTGGTCGCCGCCGCGTTCACCCCCGTACCCCTGGCGGCGGTGGCGTTCGCCGCCGACGGAGGCGTCTCGGTGACCCCGGCGTCCCCGTGGCCCGGCAGCGACGTACGGCTGGTCGTGCGCGGCTGTACGGGGAAGACGGGGACCGCGAAGTCGGAGGCCTTCGTCGCCGACGCGCTGCTCGCGGTGCGGGGGCAGGACGGGGTGCTCGTCGGCGGGTCCCGCGTCCGCTCCACGCTCTCGCCGGGCACGTACGACGTCACGGTCGGCTGCGGCGGGCAGGAGGGCAAGGTCAGGGGCGTGATCTCCGTGGCCGCGAAGGGTTCGGACAAGGGCGCGGACAACGGGGCCGGGAAGCCGTCCTCGCCGTCCGTGCCGTCTTCGCCGGCCGCCGCCGCCGCGTCCTCGCCCGTCGCCCCCGTACCCGCCGGTGGTGGTGGCGCGGCGGAGGAACTGGCCGCCGACGAGGCCCGGAGCGCCGGTCCCGGCACCCTGCACGCGGTGGTCGGGCTCGTCCTCGCGGGCGTGGCGGCGATCGTCGTCGGGGTGCGCGGGTTCCGCCGGGGCCGTGGGACGGACTGAACCGCGATGTACGAGAACGACGACCGCGAACGACCCCCTGGTACCGGGCGCCTGACCATGGGCGTGGCCTGGGCGCTGCTGCTGCTCGGGCTGTGGCTGTGGGGCCGCGAGATGACCGACGTACGTCATGGCGTGTCCGCGCCGACCACCGGCGACATCGCCGCCGTCGGCCGCCCGCCCGACCCCGGACTCCCGCCCGAGCACGAGCCGTTGAACGGCGCGGTGCCGCAGCGCGTGGACATCCCCCAACTCGGCGTGCAGGCACCGGTGGTGGCCCGAGGCCTCGACCGGCTCGGCGCGATCGACCCGCCGCCCTTCGACCAGGCGGGCGTCGTGGGCTGGTACGGGTCGGGCACCCGGCCCGGCGCCGTCGGCACCGCGCTCCTCGTCGGACACGTCGACACCAAGGCCCGGCCCGCCGTCTTCTACAAGGTCAGCACCCTGCGGCCGGGCGCGACCATCCGGGTCACCCGCGCCGACGGCAAGGTCGCCGAGTTCACCGTCGACGATGTCCGGGTCGTGCCGCGCGACCACTTCGACGCCCAACAGGCTTACGGCACACGGCAGTCGGGCCGCGCGGAACTCCGGCTCATCACCTGCGGCGGTACGTTCGACCGGGCCTCGCGCACCTACACGGCGAACGTGATCGTGTCGGCGTACCTGACGGGCACGGCCACCTGACCGCACGCCTCTTCCGCCGCATGCCCGCCACACCCACCCTGCCCGGTCGACGACCCGCTCCCCCCCCAGAGCCGCCGACCGGGCCGGTCCTCGACCGCGGGCGCACGGGTTGCGGGAGTAACCCGGCGACCGACGCGGGAGGTTCTGCCCGCTCGTTGATTGCGAACGGTGAACTGGTGGCCGGGGGCTGGGGCCGTCTGAGACGACTGTAGAACGGATGAGCGCCCAGGCCTAGAGGAGATTGACGCCAAGTCCCGGGCCAGTGGCTCTGAGTTATCCACGCAGGTAATAGATAGTTCTACGAGTCGCTCCCAAGCCGATGACCACGTCCCGGTGTTCAGGGTTCCGGGTCCCCGTCCGCCCCGGCCTACCACGCTGTAACAGCCGGCCGACAAGGTTTTGGTGATCTCGTGGGGGCCCGGCCACCTATGTCAGGATTGAGGCTTACGACACTGCATCCAGGGGGGACCAGGACAGTGCATCCGAGGGGGAGTTCGATGTTCGGCAGCAAGGGGGCGACCTGGGGGCGGGCGTCCGTGGCGGTGCTGGGGGCGGCACTGCTGCTCGGCGGTTGTTCCGGGTCGTCCGGCAAGGGGGGCGGCGACGAACCGGACAGGAAAGTGGACGCGACGATCACCCAACAGCCCAAGGGGACCAACCCGTTCTGGGTGAACCCGGACGGCAACGCGGCGGAACAGGTCGCCGCGTACGTCAAGGGCGGCGAGAACACGGACGCCGAGCAGATCCGGAAGATCGCCGAGCAGCCGACCGGCGAGTGGATCAGCCCGGAGAGCCCGGAGGCGGAGGCCCGCGGCTTCACGGAGGCCGCGCAGAAGGCGGACCGCTCCGCCCTCCTCGTCCTCTACAACATCCCGCACCGCGACTGCGGCCAGTACTCCAGCGGAGGCGCCGCCGACGGCGACAGCTACCGTGCCTGGATCGACGGCGTCGCCAGGGGCATCGGCGACCGCGCGGCCATGGTGATCCTGGAGCCGGACGCGATCCTCCACCTGGCGGACGGCTGCACCCAGGACGAGTTCCACGAGGAGCGGTACGACCTGCTGAACGGCGCGATCGACAAACTGTCGGCGCTGAAGAACACCAAGGTGTACCTGGACGCGGGGAACGCGGGCTGGACGCACCCCGACAAGATCTTCGAGCCGCTCAAGTTGGCGGGCATCGACAAGGCGGACGGGTTCTCCGTCAACGTGGCCAACTTCTACTCGACCGCCGACTCCATCGCCTACGGCAGGCAACTGTCGGCGAAGGTGGGCGGGAAGCACTTCGTGGTGGACACCTCCCGCAACGGCAACGGGCCGTACACCGGGGGCGACGCGGCCGAGAACTGGTGCAATCCTCCCGGGAGGGCGCTGGGGGAGGCCCCGACGGTGAAGACGGCGGACCCGCTGGTCGACGCGTACCTGTGGGTCAAGCGGCCCGGGGAGTCCGACGGCGAGTGCAAGGGCGGGCCCAAGGCCGGGCAGTGGTGGGCCCCGTACGCGCTGAAGCTCGCGAAAGCGAGTAAGTGAGGCCGGGCAGACCGTTGGTGAATACGCGCCGGTGACTACGACGGGCAGAGAGCCGAGGTCATCAGGACGAAAGCCGCAGGGCCGGCGTCGGCATCCGCGTCGGTGCTCCAGTCGGTCCAGTCCACCGTGACCTGGTGGGCGCCGTCGAGGGTGTGGAACGAGATCGTGCGGTAGCCGGGAGTGCCGCCGCCGTGGCCCACGATCGTGCCGCACGGCAGCGTGGCCATCTCCAGGCCGAGCCCACTGGTTCGTAGCGAGGGGCCGTCAGCCCCGAGGCAGAGGTCAGAGGTTCACCTGGGGAAAAGGGTGGGGCGCCCCTTCGGAAGAAGAAGCGCCCCGAGCCGTTCAACGCGTGTTCCAGTCAACAATCCATCAAGGCACCTTCACCCACTGCGCCTTGCTCGGTGTGCCCTGGTTGTCCGTGACGAAGAGCATGTACCAGCCCGACGGCACCAGGTTCCGGTTCTTCGGGACCGTCACCGTGATGCTGTCCTTGGTCTTCTTCAGGTCAAGGGCGATGGAGCGCTGGTCGGTGTCCGTGACGTGGGTCGAGGCGCTCGGGCGGATCAGCCGGGCCGTCTTGACCGCGGACGCCTGCTGGGACGTGAAGGTGCCCGACCCGCCGCGTGCGATCGTCTGCGGGCCCCCCGACAACGAGGGCTGCGGGTTGTGGTACAGGTACGGCGGCGTGTAGATCTCGATGCGCTGCTCGAACTTGCCCGGCTTGGTGTCGGCCTTGTCCGCGTACAGGGAGTCCGACCCGAAGAACATGACCCGGCCGTCGGGCAGCAGGATCGAGCCCGAGTGGTAGTTCCGGCCCACCAGCGGGTCGGCGACCCGCTTCAGCAGACCCGTCCTCGCGTCGTACATACGGGCCTGGAGGATGTTGGAGGCGCCACGGCCCCGGTAGTCCTCCGAGCCGCCCGAGATCAGCACGGTGTCGTCGGGCAGGATCGAGTACTGCGGGTAGCGCGTGCCCTTCTCCAGGGACGGGCCGTCCTTGAACACCGGGTTGGGGTCGAGGAGGTCGATCACGCGGGTCTTCTTGCTGGAGAGCTTCGACTCGCCGACGCCGCCCCCGCCGATCACCATGTACTTCTCGTTCTGCGCCGGCGGCAGCAGCACCGTACCGGCGGTCTCCAGCATGTTGGGGTCGCTCAGCCCCTTCAGCTTGGTGAACTTGTTCGTCGCCACGTTCCAGATACCCGGGTCACGGCCGACGTTGTCGGGGCCGTAGCCCGCGTTGGCGCCCGAGTAGAACATCTCGCCGTTCTGCATCAGCGAGATCGCCGGGTACGTCGGGAACTGGCGCACACCCTTGGTGTACGTCCACTTCCTGGTCTTCGGGTCGAACAGCTCGTTCTTGCCCGGCACCAGCTGGCCGATCTCGTCCAGGCCGGAGAGGCTGAGGATCTTGCCGTCCGACATGGTGGTGAGCGTGGGATACCAGCGGGCCTCGTTCATCGGGTCGACCTTGATGTACTTCTCGGCGACCGGATCGAACTCGAAGGCATCCCGGATGCCCTGGAAGTCCTTCTTGTCCATGGCGATCTTCTCGGCGATGCCGTACGTGTTGCGGGCGTCGGCGCCCGACAGGCCCTGCACGCGGTAGTTGTCCTGCGTACCGGTCTGGTACTTGGTACCGCTCTTCTGCGCCTCGACATAGATCCGGCCGAGCCCCGGGTCGTTGCGCAGGAACTTGCCGGTCGCGTCGAAGACCTTCGTCGCGCGCTCCACGACGACGGGGTCCTTCGACACGAACGTCTTGCCGTTCTCCTTGCCGGTGAACTTGGTGCCGGCGGGCAGGGTGATCGGCTTGTCCGGGTTCTCGTTGTGGACGACCATCAGGCCGCCCGCCTTCGTCACGTCACCCTTGAGCTTCTCGTACCGCTTGGTGCCGCCCGCGATCAGCAGATTGCCGTTGGAGAGCTGGGTGTGGCCGGTGCAGAACAGGTCGGCGGGTGTGGGGATCTTCTTGATCGTGCCCTTGACCGGGTCCCAGATACGGGTGTCGAACTTCTTCGCGTTGAAGTTGTCCGCGTTGTTGCCGGAACCCGCGACGAGGAGCACCTTGCCGGTGTGCAGCAGAGCGGCGTGAATGGTGTTCTGCCGGTACTTCTCCGGGAAGTTCACCACCTCCCACTTGCCGTTGTCGGCCTTGTACTCCGGTCTGTTGATCTTGTACTCGTGGTATTTCTCGGTACTGAAGCGGTACACCCACGGCCCGTTCATCCCCGCCAACGCGAGGACCACCGCCGTGCCTATCGCGAGTCGACGGGCGCGGCGGCGGCCTGCACGGTCTTTCATTCCTTACGTCCCCCAAGTCCACCAAGGGCGATCTGCATTGTCTGGTCGTTGCCCTCGCTCCCGACGCTGCCCCCGCTCGTCCCGCCCGACGCTGCCCACTTGGGCTTGTGCTGGGGCGCGTGGGTGGAGTGGGGGGCGTGCGGGGCGTGAGACGGAAGTGAGCCGTGCGGCGCGTTCGGCGTCGGCTGGGCCGGCACGTACGGCTGCGGCACGGGTACGGAGTCCTGTGGCTCGGCGGCCGGGCCCGCGGCGAGCTTCTTCTTCTCCTGGCGCAGCATGAGCCGCCAGACGACGATCGGTGTCGCGGTGATCCCGGTGGCGAACGTGGCCCAGGTGATCATCGCGGGGTGCGAGTGCCCGAGGACGAAGCCGGCCACGATCGAGCCGCCGAAGATCAGGATGAAGTACCAGTGGTAGCGGAACGTCCCGAACCAGCGGTCCGGGCTCGCCGAGTCGCCCTTGGGCGTGACCACGAACTTGCTCTTGCGCCGCAGCGCGGAGTCGATCAGGGCCTTCGCGTAGAGCGGCGCCGACAGCGCGGACATCACCATGCCTGCCACACCACCCGAACCCTCGGGCTCGTGCGGGGAGACGTTGTGCCGCCGGTTCCAGATGTACAGGCCGATCTGGAGCGCCGAGGCGTTGCCGTAGAGCATCAGCCACACGGTCGGGTCGATGTTCACACCCGAGGCGCCCAGGCCCAGGAACAGCGCGCAACTCAGCGCCGCCAGGATCCAGTTGAGGGCGGACATCGGGTAGAAGATGATCATCATCGTGTAGTTGAAGAGCTTGCTCGGCGGCAGCGAGTACCAGCCCTTCCAGTACTGCGTGAGGATCGTCTCGTACGTCCCGCGCGACCAGCGCATCTGCTGGGTGAAGAAGTCCGTCCAGGCACTGGGACCCTCACCGACCGCGAGCACGTCCGGCGTGTAGACCGAGCGCCACTTCTTGCCCGTCGCCGGGTTCTTGTGGCGGTGGATCTCGAAGCCGGTCGCCATGTCCTCGGTGATCGAGTCGTACAGCCCGCCGATCTGCTTCAGCGCGCTGATGCGTACGGCGTTGCTGGTCCCCACGAACATCGGCGAGCCGTAGCGGTTGCCGGCGCGCTGGATCAGGGCGTGGAAGAGGAACTGCTGCGACTCGGCGGCCTTGGTGACGAAGTTGTCGTAGTTCCCGTACACCTGCGGGCCGATGACGAAGCCGATGTTCGGGTCCCGGAAGAAACCGAGCATGCGTTCAAGGTAGTTGGGCAGCGGCACGTGGTCGGTGTCGACGGAGGCGAAGAAGTCGTAGTCGTCGCCGTGCGCGTCGAGCCAGGCGTTGTAGTTGCCGTGCTTCGTCTTGGCGCGGTGCGGGCCCTTGGGCTGGTTCCACTTCGCGACGCCCTTGCGGGAGAAGTGGTGCACACCCAGGCGGGCGCAGACGGCCTTCACGGCGTCGTCGTCGCCCTCGTCCAGCAGCCAGACATGCATGAGGCCGCGGTGCCGGATCCGCACCGCGGCTTCGAGTGTCTTCGTCACCATCTCCAGCGGTTCCTTGCCGGGGACGAAGGACGTGAGGAACGCGACTCTCGTGCCGGTCTCGGGCACCACCGGGATCGGGTCGCGGGCGACCAGGGTGGCATGCGCGTTCGACAGGACGTTCAGGCAGCGGAACAGCTCGATCAGCCCGATCGAGACGAGCATGACTATGTCGAGCGCCGGCAGGAAGTCGTAGGCCGGGTAGTCGCGATGGGTCCAGTGCGAGGGCTGGAGCAGCCAGACCAGCAGGACGATCGAGAGCAGCGGCGCGGCGCCCAGCATCAGCGCGGCCCGGACACGGTGCGGCTCCTGTGAGAGCAGCGACCGGTACTTGACCGTGTACGGCTGGGTCGGGTCGGGCTGTGTGAGGGGTCCGGCCAGTCGGCTGTAGTGCTCGTAGTCGTACTTCGGCAGGCTCTTCTTGATCCTGCGGAACCCCCCGGTGTGGTGCGACGGAGGCCCGGAATGGGCCGTCCGTGACGCGTCGAAGTTATGCCGGGCGCCCGTCGGCGTCGACGTCATGAGTCATCCCCCCACACGCGCGTCAACGCGTGCTTGTGTCGGTTCCTATACGTCCGCTCGGCCCCCCTCGGCCGTCACAGACGCATCAGTAATGGACCACTTCCCCCACGTCATCCATAATCCACACTCTATAGACATGGAAGAGTGCCCTTCCGGTTGCATGATGCCCCCCTCGGCATCTGTTCATGAACGGGGCCCCATCCCCGTGCCGTACAACCGGTACCGCCCCCAATGGCCGCGTATGCGCGGCATCTTGCAGCCCAGGGTTCTATGCCGGTCGCATGATCGCAAGATGCGAAACACGGTGTTTACCGGTCATACGCGCACAATGTGACGGCTGTTGAGTCCGATTGGTGTATTTGGGATCGCTTGTGCGCGGATGCTTCCGAAGTGTTCAGAGCGGATACGCCCATATACGCGAGCAGGCCCCCCGCTACTGCGGAGGGCCTGCTCGATGTGTCTGTGCGCCGCCAGGGACTCGAACCCCGGACCCGCTGATTAAGAGTCAGCTGCTCTAACCAACTGAGCTAGCGGCGCGCGGTGACGTCGACAACTCTACCCGACTCCCGGGAGTGCTCCGAACCGCCCGGTGCCGGCGCCGGGCCGAACGCCGGCCGTACATCATTCGGACCGTCAACATGCGACAGCGGGTGACAGTTGAGAAACTGCGAGTGTGCAGACGCGCGCAAGTCATCGCCTGGGACGTGAGGGGATTCGTATGGCGACTCCGGTATTCGAGGAATTCGATCCCGCGAGCGACTGCGAATGCCCCGGATGCGTTCTCCGGAGACGGGCCGTCCCGTATTCCGGACCGGTCTCGGCAACGGGCCCGGGACCCGCCCGTACGGCGGTCAGACGGACCCTCGTCGTCGCCGCGGCGGCCTCCACGGTGCTCGGCGCCGGGCACGCCCTGCCGGCCGCCGCCGCCCCGCAGGCCCCCCACCGTCCGGGCGTACCCGCAGGTGACGAGCCCGACACCCCGCAGGGCGCCAAGGCCCCGCTGCACGGCCCAGCCGGGAAACCGGCGCTCGGCAGGCTCCGTACGACCACCCGGGCGGAGATCATCAACCGGGCCAGGACCTGGGTCGCCGCCCGGGTGCCGTACAGCATGAGCACCTATTGGGGAGACGGTTACCGGCAGGACTGCTCGGGCTTCGTCTCCATGGCCTGGAATCTCGCCGGGAACGAATGGACGGGCAGCCTCGACAAGTACGGCGTACGCATTCCCAAGGAGGATCTCCAACCGGGCGACATTCTCCTGTTCCACAATCCGCAGGACCCGGACAAGGGCTCGCACGTCGTCATTTTCGGCGGCTGGACGGACTACACGCACACCTATTACATCGCCTACGAGGAGACCCGCCCGCACGCCCGCAGGCAGGCCACCCCGCTCTCCTACTGGAGCCACTCGGACCGTTATCAGGCCTACCGCTACAAGGGCCTCGCCGCGAACACCGGCGGAATCCCGGACCCGGCCGACACCGGCGGCACGGACGAATCGGAGGGCGCTGAGGGCACGGGAGGCACGGGCGGCACGGGAGGTTCGGCTCCCGGCGCCGACCCGGACACGGCGAACGGGTTCCCGGGGCGCGCGTTCTTCGGTCCGGGCGCCGGCAACAAGTACGTGACCCGGCTCGGCCGGATGCTCGTACAGCGCGGCGGCGCCCGCTTCTACACCTCGGGCCCCGGCCCGCGCTGGTCGGACGCGGACCGCAGGGCGACCCGGGCGTTCCAGCGGGCCCAGGGCTGGCAGGGCACGGCGGCGGACGGACTGCCGGGCCCGCGCACCTGGTCCCTGCTGGTGACCGGCACGGGCAACGACATCGGGGCGGGGGACGGGGAAGGCTGGCCCTTATACACATCT
>NZ_LIQQ01000113.1 GCF_001418565.1 Streptomyces graminilatus
CCCGACGACCCCGGGCGGCACCCAGCCCCCGCTGGCCGAGACCGGCGGCGGCAGCTCCGCGGGCCCGATCGCCGGGGGCGCCGCCGCGCTGCTGGCCGGCGGCGCGGCGATCGTGGTGGCGACGAAGCGACGCAGGTCGGCTCACGCCGGTTCGTGATCCGCTGACGTACAGACGCACAGAAGTACAGGCGTACGCACGTCCGCCCCGGTACCGCTCCTCGCGAGCGGGCACCGGGGCGGACGTCGTCACCAGTCCCTCGGCGGCCCTACCTCTTCTCGACCGTCCCCAGATACAGCTTCAGGTACCGCTCCACGTCGATGTCCAGCGCGACGTCCACCAGCGGCTTCTCCCGCGCGCCGTGGTGGATCTCGGACTCGCCGTGGCGCGGTCGGCGGTCGACGACGGTCTGGCCCCGGGTCGGGCCGGGAGCGAGGGAGACCTCGACCGGCAGCAGGCGGGTGGTCAGCCCCGCCGGGTCGGCGACCGCGCAGACGGTGCCCGCGTCGCCGAGGTTGCCGGTCGGGGTGGGGTCGCCGGAGGCGGCCGGGTCGCGGTGGGCGAGCAGGTCACCGGCGAGCCGCGCACCCGGTTCGGCGCTCGCGCGCAGCCGCTGGACATCGGCGGGCGGCACGAGGACACGCTGGAAGACGTCCAGGCCGTACATCGTGATCGGCACCCCGGCGGTGAGCAGGATCGCGGCGGCCTCCGGGTCGTGCCACACGTTGAACTCGGCGACGGGAGTGGCGTTGCCGACGGCCACCGCGCCGCCCATGAAGACGATCCGCTCGATGTTGCGGGTCACCTCGGGGTACGTACGCAGCAGCAGGGCGATGTTGGTGAGCGGCGCGGTCGGTATGAGGGTGACCGGGCGGGGCGAGCCGAGTATCTCGCGGCGCAGCAGGGTCACCGCGTCCACGTCCACGGGCGCCCGGGTGGCGGGCGCGGGCAGGCCGAGGTCGCCCATGCCGTCCCGCCCGTGCACATGTTCGGCGAATCGCGCGGGCTCGATCAGTGGCCGCTCGGCCCCGCGCGCGACGGGCAGACCGGGCGCGGCACCGGCGATGTCCAGAACGGTGAGGGTGTTGCGAACGACCTGGTCGACGTCCGTGTTCCCGGCGACGCAGGTCACCGCGCGGAGGTCGAGCCCCGGGTGGCGTACGGCGAACAGCAGGGCGAGGGCGTCGTCGACGCCGGTGTCGCAGTCGATGATCACCGGGACGGGGTGAACGGGGTGAGCTGAAGCGGCCTCGGGCCGGGCTTGGGTGGTGGGTTCCGTAATCGTCACGGTGAGGGCTCCTTCCCGGCCGTACGGACTGCCACGCCCCGCCGGTTCACCCTCGTCACCGGCCCCGCTCACCCGTACGGACCGGCCCGCTGGTGGGAGTGCCCGGTCAATGGTGCCGTCGGAGGAGGAATCTGACGTACCGGCACCTCTGGAGGAACTCCTTGATGACCCGTCGGCCCTCTCCCCGCGCGGTACGTCTGCTGGCCTCGGCCCTGGGGCTGGGCACCCTGCTGACGTTGGCCGTGTTCCTGCACGACGGGGACGGCGGCGCCGGGGACACCTCGGGACACCGCCAGGCCAGAGCCGCCGCCTCCCCCACCGCCCCGGCCGCGCCCGCCGCACAGCAGGCCTCCGCCTCCCCGGTCGACCCGGCCGCCCTCACCGAGGCGCAGGCCCAGGGTGCGCTGCTGACCGACGCCGACCTGGGGGCCCCGTGGACCCGTACCCAGGGCGCCGCGCTCTGGCGGGACGCGCTGCTGAAGGCGACGGCGGACAACGCCGACTGCGGACGGCTCCTCGACGCCGTGTACACGGAGGAGTTGCTGGGCGAACCGGCCGGCGCCCGTGCCGTGGCCGCCTTCGACGACAACGACGAGGGCGGGCAGCTCCGCTACCAGGTCGGCGCCGCCCACCGCGCCGACGTGGACAAGCAGCTCGCCTGGCTGAAGTCGATGCCGAAGAAATGCGCCCGCTTCACGGCAGTCGGACCGGGCGGCGCCCGCCAGGAGGTACGGGTCACGGCGATCGGGCTGCCGAAGGCGGGGGACGCCAGACAGGGCCTGCGGCTGTCGACGCGCGGCGAACTGGACGGCGCGCCGGCGACGCTCACCCTGGATCTGGCCGCCGTACGGGTCGGCGACGACACGATCGTCGTCACCAACGGCGGCCTGACCGAGCCGCGCACGGAGTACACGGTCCACGCGGTGGAGGTCGGCGCCGACCGCCTGGAGCAGACCGTTCAGGAGACCGCGGCCGCACCGCAGACCCCGGTACAGGACGAGAGCGTGAGCCCGGCCCCGTCCCAGCCCCCGGCCGAGAGCCAGGACCCCAGCCCGACGGGCCCGGTCAAGCCCCGGCCCCAGCCGCAGCCACAGGAGCAGGAGGCGCAGGAGGACGGCCAGGTACCGGACCAGGACCAGAACGCGGACCAGGACCTGTACTGAGCGACGTACGGCGGCCGGGGATGGTGTACCTGACACCACCCCCACATCCGCCGCCCAGGCCCAGGGACGAAGAGCACCGCGAGCGGCACGATCGCTTGCATGAACAAGAACAAGTACACGAACACGAACAAGACGACAGAGACCAAGCACGCGACTGACGCGGCCGACGCGACCGGCACAACCGACGCGACCGGCACAGGCACGGCCGGTCCGAGCGAGACGACCTCCGGTCCGAGCGAGACGACCTTCCGCCGTCTGACCGGTGCCGCGTGCATCGCGGCGGCGGTCGCCCTGATCGTCCAGGTGCCCCTGTACTTCGTCTACTCGGGCCCGCCCCCGGACGCGAACGTCCTGGCCCGCCTTCTGGTCGGGATCGTCGCGCTGGCGTTCCTGATCGTCTTCGTGACGAGCTTCCGCGAACTGGTGAAACGGGTGGACCCGGCCCACGAGTGGGTGGCCTCGCTGGCCTGCTCGACGGGACTCGCCTACGCGACGATCACCCTGGTCTCCATGGGCCTGGAGGCGGGCGCGGTGATCGCCACCGACCACTCCATCGACCCGACGATCGACGTGAACGGCACGTACATCCTCTACGGCTCGATCAGCCGCCTCCTGCTCGCCATGTTCCTGGCGGCGACCGGCCGCACGATCGCCCGCACGAACCTCCTCCCACGCTGGACCGCCCGCTCGGCCTACGCCCTGGCGGTCGTCAACCTGGCCTTCGTACCGTCCCTGTTCTTCGGCAACACCCCGGCCGACTTCTACGCGGCGAACGGCTGGGGCACGACAGCCTTGATGGGCGCGATCCTCAGCTACTGGCTGCTGGCCCTGGGCATCTCGACGTACCGCAGTGGCGGCGGGAAGCGCTGAGCCGGCCTCAAGTGCGCTTCCCTTTCCCTGTCCCTACTTCTGCGAGGCCCCGAAAGCCTCCTGGAACATGGCCCTCGCCTCGTCCGTGGCCGCCGTGGTGCCGCCGCAGATCGGGACGGCGCCGTTCTCGGCGGTCACCAGGTAGTGGGCGCCGGGTTCGAAGGCCGGGGCCTCCGAGTTGGCCTCGTCGTTGCTGAGGTGGACCTCGGTGGGGCGGTCGGCGGAAGCACGGTCGGCGGGGGCGCGGTACCAGTGGTCGACCTTGAGGTCCACACCGTCGTCCTGCTTGGCGGTGGCCGTGCCCTCGAAGGCGAGTTCGTGATGGCGCAGCAGTTCAGGGGTGGGTGCCGCACACTTCGCGCTCGACGCGCCGCCGGTGAGGCTCAGGGGCAGGGGCTTGGCTGCGGGCGCGCCCGTCGCCGTGGGCGCGGCGGCCTTGGCCCGTGTGCCGTCTCCGCTCGCCCCGACGCCCCAGGTGATCCCGCCCCCCACCAGCAGCAGGGCGGTGAACGCCAGGGCGGGTACGAGGAAGCGGCGCGACCCCGCGCCCCTGGCCTTGGTCGCGGTCGTCGTGGTCGTGGTCGTGGTTGTCGGGGTGGTCGTGTTCATCGTGGCCTCCACGAGACGGGGGACGTCGGGTCGGGGAGCCTTCGAGGTCAGGGCCGGGTCCGTGGCCCTCAGGTGGGCCAGCAACTCGTCGTCGTTCACCGACTGCTCCTTCCGTTTCCGTTTCCGGTTTCGGTTTCTTGTCCTTCGTCCGTCTCATGTCCGGGGCGTGCCCCGGTCTTTCGCTCAAGTCGCGCCGCCAGCTTCTTCTTCGCCCGGTGCAGCCGGATGCTCACGGCGTTCGCGGTCAGGCCGGTCACCTCGGCGATCCGGGCCGGCGGCAGCTCCTCGTACGCCCACAGCAGGACGATCTCGCGGTCCAGCGCGCGGAGTTGGCCGAGCGCCGCGTGCAGGTCGGTGTGGTCGGCGTCCGCCGCCCCGGCCACCCCGGCCGCCGTGCCCGCCGTCCACATCAGGCGTTCCAGCAGCGAGCGTCTACGGCGTTCCGCGCGGCGCGCGTTGGCGAGGCAGCCCCGGGCCACGCCGTAGCACCAGGGCAGTACGGCGTCGGGGTCCAGGCCGGGGAGGTGCGACTCCGCCAGACCCGGTACGTCCTCGACGCGGCGCCACAGCACCAGCAGTGTCTCCGCGAGGACGTCCTCGACCTGGTCGGGGTCGGCGCGGCGCAGCAGATAGCGGTGCAGGGGCACCGTCACGATGTGCGCCAACGCCTCGAAACGGGCCCGCTGATCCCGGGCGCCCCTCTTCTCCGTCATGGATTCCACGCCCCGACCTGTCCGGCACCGGGGGGATCCTTTCACCCGCCGGACAGGAAACTGCCGGACAGGATGCCGTCAGAGAGGTGGCTGGGCTGGGGCCGGGCCCAGGGTGGTGGTTCCGGGGGCCGTACGGTGCCCCAGTCCCGTCCGGTACGCGTCGAGCGCGGCCTCCACCCGGCCGGTGCGGCGCAGCAGGTCGCCGAGGAGCCGGCACAGGTCGGCGAGGTCACCGGCGGCGCCCGCGCGCTCCAGGACGCTGAGGGCGCGGACGTAGTGCTCCTCCGCCCGGTCCGTGTCGCGGGCGTCCTCGGCGATGATGCCGAGCAGCCGGTGGGCGGCGGCCGAGTGGACGGCACCGCGCTCCGAGGACAGGTCGCCGAGGACGTCGTGCAGGAGCGCGGCGGCCTCGTCGGACTTGCCGCGCCGGTGCAGTACGTCGGCCAGCTCGACCGCGACCTGGCTGCTGTAGAGGGCGGCGCGCCTGGCGGACAGCATGGCCAGCGCCTCCCTCAACTCCGCTTCGGCACCGGCGAGTTCGTTCTGCTGGGCGTGCAGATACCCGCGCATCCAGTGGCAGTTGGCCAGCTCGGTACGGATCTGGAGCTGCCGGTACAGCTCGGCGGCCTTGGCCAGGGAGGCGTCGGCCTCCGCGTACCGGCCCTCGGCGAGCATCGTGCGGGCCACCTGCCGGTGCATCCGGGCGACCAGTGCCGGATCGCTGACCTGCGGGGCGAGCGCGAGGGCGAGTTCGGCCGCCTGGGCCGCCCGCGCGTGGGCGCCCATGTCCATGTAGGGGGCGATGGAGCTGGCGTAGAGGGGGAGGAGCGCGTCCGGGTCGTGCAGTCCGCCACGGTTCAGCTCGTCGATGGTGGACTCGAGAAGGTATACGGAGTACCGGAGTTCACCGGCCAGATAGTGCGCGACGGCCCGGCCGCGCAGGGCGGGGACCCGCCGGGTCAGCGGCTCGTCGGCGAGGCACCGCTCGGCGAGTTCGAAGTACTCCTGGGCGGCGGCGAGATCCCCGGTCTCCATGCCGCACTCGCCGAGCCCGAGCAGCGCGGTCGCCTCTTCCCCGACCAGCCCGAGCCGCGCGGCCTCCTCCCGCAGCTCCCCGTACTGCCGGGCCGCCGCCTCGGTCTCGCCGGTGGCGAGGGTGCGCTGGGCGTCGGTGAGGCGCAGCCGGACGTCAGTGGCCAGACGGGCAGGCCTACCGGTCACCAACTCCTCGTATTCCACCCCGAGTCGCTCGGCGATGTGCCGCAGCGCGTCGTCGGAGGGGCGAACCCGTCCCGCCTCCAGGGTGGAGATGTACGCGGGGGTGTAGGCGGGCTCCGCCAACTGCCGCTGTGTCAGCCCCTGCTCGATACGCAGCCGCTGCACCCTGCGCCCGATGACTTCCGGGTCGTCCCGCTCCGCCATCGCCCAACTCCCCTGTGCCTACTTGCCGTTGAGGTACGTCAGCCTCTACGTTAAGCCACGGGTTAAGCGTGCTTAATACGTCGCTGTCATTGCGAGGTCGCCGTGCTCTCATACTCCAGAGCCATCTGCGCGGCGATCGTCGCCGCAGCCGCACTGGTCCTCGCGGCGAACGTGGGCCCGGCCCGCGCGGCAGAACCCCACCACACCACCCTCTTGAGCCACCACCAAGCCACACAGCCTGTGAGCCCGGCGGCGCGATAACCCTCGTCCCCACCTACGAGAACGGTGCCCCACCCGGACGACAACATGTCCGGGCAGGGCACCGACGGGACCGACCCTCAGTCAGTCAGTGAGTCGGTGAGTCGGTCCGTCCGTTGTCAGGCCACCGGCTCCGCGGGGGTCTCGGAGGTCGCCTCCGCGGCCTCTGCGGGAGCCGCCGTCAGGGGGCTCTTGCCGCCGCTGATGCCGAAGTAGATCACTCCCGCGACCAGTACCCCGATGAACCAGGAGTACGGGCCCAGCGTCGCCCCGTAGCCCGCCGGGCCGTACGTCGGGAGGATGCTGGAGAAGAGCGCGCCGACCGCCGCCGCCACGAAGGCGCGTACGTTCCAGCCGCCCTGGAAGCGGAACTCGCCGTCCTCCTTGTAGAGGGCGGGGATGTTCAGCTGACCCTTGCGGAGGAGGTAGTAGTCGACGACCACCACACCGAAGATCGGGCCCATCGTCGAGCCGATGGCGTTGACGAAGCTCGGGGCGTTGTCCCACGGGTGGAGGGGGTAGAGGAGAAGGGCGATGACGGCGGCGATGAGGCCGCCCTTCTTGAAGGTGATGTGCTTCGGGGCCACGTTGGCGAAGTCGAAGGCCGGGCTGACGAAGTTGGCGACGACGTTGATGCCGAGGGTCGCGACCGCGAAGGTCAGGGCGGCCAGCAGGACGAGGAACGCGCTGTCGAACTTCGCGGAGATCGCCGCCGGTTCGAGGATGACCTGGCCGTACACCTTGCTCGCGGAGGCGGTCGTCAGCGCCGCCACCAGGGAGAACAGGATCAGGTTGACCGGCAGGCCCCAGACGTTGCCCTTCTTCAGGGTCTTCTCGTCCGCCGTGAAGCGGGCGAAGTCACCGAAGTTCAGGAACAGCGCGGCGAAGTACGTCACCCAGGTCGCGGCGATGGCCGCTATCGCGGCGAACGAACCGGGCGTCACGTCCAGGCCGGTCGCGTTCTTCGCCAGCGCGGCCAGGTCCTTGGCCGGCATGTCCACGGAGAAGGACAGCGTGCCCGCCTTCACCGACAGGGCCACGGCCAGCACCAGCATCATCAGCCAGACCGCCGGACCCGCGAAGTCCTGGAAGCGGCGGACCGTCTCCATGCCCTTGCTGATGATCAGCAGCTGGGCCGCCCAGACGGCGAGGTAGCAGATGACCTCCAGGCCGCTGTGGCCGAACAGGTGGGTCGTCTCGTGCAGGTGCTTCGGGCCGCTGTAGCGGGTCAGGAAGGCCACGATCGCGCCGGCCGCCGCGCTGGTCTGGGCTCCGTACCAGAAGGTGGCGACGACGGCCCGTACAAGTGCGGGAACGTTGGCGCCGAAGGTGCCGAACGAGGCGCGGGCCAGGACCGGGTACGGGACGCCCGTACGCACGCCGGCCTTGCCGATCAGCGTCATCAGGTAGTAGATGACCAGCGATCCGACGCCGATGCCGATCAGGAACTTGAACGTGTTGCCGGCGACCAGGAACAGGCTGGCGGCGAGGAAGTAGCCGTAGAGACTGTGGACGTCGGACGTCCACACGTTGAAGATGCTGAACGCGCCCCACTTGCGCTCGGTGGCCGGGGCGAGGTCCTCGTTGTAGAGGCGGGGCGAGTAGCCCTCGGTGTCCGTGACCGTGACCTCCGGGCCGCCGCCCGTGTCTCTGACCGTGTCCGTCATCGGGTTTCTCTTCCTGCGCGGGTCGCCACGATGGCGCCGGATGGCCTAAAGGGAACGTCCCGGATGTTTCACCCAAGTGCCACGCACGTAACCGAATCGTCAATGGAAGTTTCCTTCCACTCCGCGAAACGCGCCCGTACCGATCGTCGTGATCCACTCGTACGGCACGTCTGTGGACTTTTCACCTTCTTGGTTGCTTTTCCGCACACCGCCGACCGAGAGTCCTCCGAGTGGAGAACGAAGCGGAACCCCCGGATCCGGAAGAGCCGGCCAAGAAGAAGCGACGCAGGTTCGACCTGGCCCACGTGGCCCTCGTGCTCTACGCCCAAGCGCTCGTGAAGTTCCTGGTCGCCCTCGGCTCCGGCTTCTTCCACGGCTTCTCCGTCGGCAAGGTCATCGATGCCTTCGTGCGCCTGGCCTTCGGCCTGGGGACGATCACCGCACTCGTCCTGGCCATTCATGTCGTCAGGACGCGATGGGCCAGGCGGGCCACAGAGGGCTGAGCAGGACCGTGCGGATGCCCCGGGAAAACAAAAAAGCAAGGAGTCGCGCACCCCTTGCCATGTTCAAGATATAGCGCACCGGGGGGCTTGCGGCAAGGCCCCCGGTGTGCCGCAGAATCTCCCGCCTGAGCCGAAATCCGCGGATACGGGGAGTCCTGCAGTGCGTGTTCCACCAACGTCAACCGCCGTCCCACAGACGGGAGTTGATGCCGTCTTCGATCTTCCCGACCGTCTCTCCCGCAAAGCCGACCCCAAGCTGATCGCCCACGACGAGCTGCACTTCGCCGCCATCGCGGAGTGTCTGGAGCAGTCGATCGCCGAGCTGTCCGGCCGGCTCGACGCCGAGCGCCGGGCACCCGGCGGCACCGGCCGCGAGGCGATGGACCGGGACACCGAGATCCACCGGCTCACCGCCCGTCTGCGCACCCTGCGCCGCTACGGGCTGGACCTGTGCCTCGGACACATGGTCGGCGGTACGGAGGAGGACGGCGCCGAACAGACCGTGTACGTCGGCCGGCTCGGTCTCACCGACTCCACGGGCCGTCGTCTGCTGCTCGACTGGCGTTCCCCGGCCGCCGAGCCGTTCTTCGGCGCCACCCACGGCAACCCGATGGGCCTGGCGAGCCGCCGCCGGTACCGCTGGACCGACGGCCGGATCAGCGACTACTGGGACGAGGTGTTCGCCCCGGACGGCTTCGACGGGCACGCCGCCGCCCTCGACGACCAGTCCGCCTTCATCGCCAGCCTGGGCACCAACCGCTCACCGCGCATGCGGGACGTCCTCGGCACCATCCAGGCCGACCAGGACGCCATCATCCGCGCCGGATCGCGCGGCGCGCTCGTCGTCGACGGCGGCCCCGGTACCGGCAAGACCGTCGTCGCCCTGCACCGCTCCGCCTACCTCCTCTACGCCGACCCCCGCCTCGGCCATCATCGGCGTGGCGGCGGCATCCTGTTCGTCGGCCCGCACCGGCCCTATCTGGCGTACGTCGCCGACGTCCTGCCCAGTCTCGGCGAGGAGGGCGTGCAGACCTGCACCCTGCGGGACCTCGTCGACGAGGGGGCCTCGGCGGCGGTCGAGGCGGACCCGGAGGTCGCCCGGCTGAAGTCGTCGGCGGACATGGTGAAGGCGGTCGAGAAGGCCGTCCGGTTCTACGAGGAGCCGCCCACCCAGGGGCTCACGGTCTCCACCCCCTGGTCCGACGTACGGCTGACCGCCGCCGACTGGGCCGTCGCCTTCGAATCGGCACCCGGTGTGCCGCACAACGAGGCCCGCGACCAGGTCTGGGAGGAGATCCTCACGATCCTCGCCGAGAAGCACGAAGAGGATCTCGGCGCGTCTCCCGACCGGCTCCGCGAGTCGCTCGTGCGGGACCGGGAGCTGGTCGCCGCCTTCAACAGCGCCTGGCCGCTGCTCGAAGCGGCCGACCTGGTCGGAGACCTGTGGACGGTACCCGCCTACCTGCGGATGTGCGCGCCCTGGCTGAGCCCCGACGAGGTACGGGCGTTGCGGCGCGCGGACGCCCACGCCTGGACCGTGTCCGACCTGCCGGTCCTGGACGCGGCACGGCAGCGGCTCGGCGACCCGGAGGCAGCCCGGCGCAAGCGGCGGCACGAGAGCGTCCTCGCGGCCCAGCGCGAGCGGATGACCCAGGTCGTCGACAACCTGATCGACGCCGCCCGCGCCTCCGGCGCCGACGGTGACGAGGGCGAGGGCCTGGTACGGATGCTGCGCGGCGAGGACGCCAAGGTCAGCCTGGTCGACGAGTCCGAACTGGCCGTCCCCGACCCCGATTTGCTCGCCGGCCCGTTCGCGCACATCGTCGTGGACGAGGCCCAGGAACTGACCGACGCGGAGTGGCAGATGCTGCTGCTGCGGTGCCCGTCGCGGAGTTTCACCATCGTCGGGGACCGCGCCCAGGCCCGGCACGGGTTCACGGAGTCGTGGGAGGAGCGCCTCGGACGGGTCGGCCTCGACCGCGTCACGATGGCCTCGCTCACCATCAACTACCGGACACCTGAAGAGATCATGGCGGAGGCCGCGCCGGTCATCCGGGCCGCCCTCCCCGACGCCAACGTGCCGACGTCGATCCGCAGCGGCGGTGTCCCGGTCGTGCACGGTCCGGTGTCGGACCTCGGTTCGGTCCTCGACACCTGGCTCGCCTCACACGCCGACGGCATCGCCTGCGTCATCGGCGCCCCCGGGTTCCGGCCGACGCCCCGGGTCCGTTCGCTCACCCCTGAACTGTCCAAGGGGCTCGAATTCGACCTCGTCGTCCTCGTCGACCCCGAGTCGTTCGGCGGGGGCGAGGGCATCGAGGGGGCGGTGGACCGCTATGTCGCGATGACCCGGGCTACGCAGCAGCTCGTCATCCTGACCGGTTGACGAACGCGAGCCCCCGTGTCGCGGAGATCAGGGAGCGGCTGGTGGGTCCGATGGGCCCACGATCGCGCGCAGGGCCGCCAGGTGGCCCCGGTAGGCGTCCCGGCCCCGCGCGGTCAGGCGGAGCCACACACGCTGCCGGGTGTCGCGGACGGCCTTGCGCTGCTCGACGTAACCGGCGTCCATCAGCACGGTGACGTGCTTGCTCAGCACGGAGGCCGAGAGGCCCAACTGCTTCTGGACCAGGCCGAACTCCGCCTCGCCCGCCGCGTCCAGCAGAGCGCAGACGCGCAGCCGGATCGGGGCGTGGATGGTGGTGTCGAAGCCCGCCAGGCCGTCATCGACCCCGGCCCCGGCGTCGGCCCCGGCGCTCACGTGGTCTTCCTGTGCAGGCGTACGAAGGTGAGGTGGAAGCCGACGGAGGCAGCCACGCCGGCCAGCGAGGCCGCGATCAGCCACGCCGGCTTCCCCGTGGAGCGGAACGCGAGCGCCGACCCCACCAGCACCACGGGCAGGCCGATCGCCAGCGGCACGGTCGCCCGCTTCGGCAGCACGTCGTACCGCAGGGCCACCCCGGTCCGCTCACGCCAGCCCTTGGACGCGACGGCGGAGAGCACTCCGTACACGGCGGTGGCCGCCAGCATGACGCCCATCCAGGCGGGGCCCGGCAGCAGCCAGTCCGACTCCGCCAGCATGCCTCCGCACATGATCGGAAGCGCGGCGGTGTAGAGCGTGAGCGTGACGAAGAACCAGGTCGGCCATGGTGTGGCCGACAGTGCGGCGGCCGAGGCCCGGACCTGCTCGGTGTCGGCGAGTGCGGAACGGGCCTGTTCCTGCGTCAGTCGTATCCCGTGCCCGTCGCCGTGTACCCCGTTTGTTTCCATGACGGAAAGAGTAGCCGATGGTTTCCATGATGGAAAGAGACGAGTTTCCGGAATGGCAACTCAGTGGCAGCGCACCTCGTCAGGGCCGCACCAGGGCCACTCCAGGGCCACACCAGGGCCTCACCAGGGGATGACGCCCTCGTCCTCGAAGAACGAACCCGTCGGGCCGTCGTCCGGCAGCGTGGCGAGGCGGATCGCCGTGGCCGCGCCCTGTTCCGGGGTTCGGGAGCCGAAGAAGCCGGTGAAGTCGGTGGCGACCAGGCCGGGGCAGGCGGCGTTGATCAGGATGCCCGTACCGGCGAACTGCCGGGCGTACTGCACGGTGACGGCGTTGAGGAACGACTTCGAGGGCGCGTAAGCCGCCATGACGGGGCCGATCTCGATGTCCGGGTCGGCCTGCCGGGCCAGGGAGGCGACGCCGCTGGAGACGTTCACGATGCGCGGAGCGGGTGAGCGGCGCAGCAGCGGAAGCATCGCGTTGGTCACCCGGATGACGCCGAGGACGTTGGTGTCCACGACCGCGCGGACCACGTCGAGGTCGAGTGCGCTCGGGTCCTGCGTCCAGTCCGGGCCCATGGGCCCCGAGATACCGGCGTTGTTGACCAGGACGTCCAGGACTCCGGCCCGCCGCTCGATCAGTCGCGCGGCCTCGGAGACGCTCTGGTCGCCGGTCACGTCCAGCGGCACACCGTACGCGTCCACCCCGGCGGCACGCAGCTTCTCGACCGCGGTTTCACGCCGGATGTCGTCCCGGGCTCCCACGACCACCCGGTGGCCCAGAGCCCCCAGCCCGGCCGCGATCTCGTAGCCGATCCCCTTGTTCGCGCCGGTCACCAGCGCGGTTCTCGTTTCGCTCATGCCGTTGATGTTCGCTCGCGGACGAGCGGCGCATCCAACACCGATGAGGTGCTCTGTCATACCCGGCAGGTATCACCCGGGCTATGTTGTGTGGCCATGGACACCACGGATGCCACGGACACCACGGATGCCACGGATGCCACGGATGCCACGGCCACCTTGGAGACGCGTGAGCTGAGGTACTTTCTGGCCGTCGCCGAAGAACTCCACTTCGGTCGTGCCGCCGAGCGGCTCGGTATGGCCCAGCCGCCGCTGTCCCGGGCGATCCAGCAGCTCGAACGGCGCCTCGGTGTCTGCCTGTTGAGCCGCAACCGCCGTGGCGTATCCCTGACCGGCGCCGGGGAGGTACTGCTGCACGAGGGCCGCGCGGCCCTCGACGCGACGGCCGCCGCCGCCCGCCGCACGCGTCGCGCCGGTGCCACCGGACGGCCGAGCGGCCACCGCGATCGCCTGGTGCTGGCGCTGAAGGCCGGCGCGTCCCACGAACTGCTGCACAGGCTCCTCGACGCCTACGCGGCCGAGCCCGACGCCGCCGAGATCGAGGTGCTGCCCTGCGGCATGTGCGAGCAGGAGGAGATGCTGCGCGACGGACGCGCCGATGTGGCGCTCATGCACACGCCGTACAACTCCCTCGCCGGGTTCGACAGCGAGGAACTGATGTCCGAAGGGCGGATCGCCGTCCTGCCCGCCGGACACCCCCTCGCGAAGCGCCGGACCCTGTCCCTGGCCGAGGTCGGCGACATCCCCGGTCTTCCGCCCGCGCGCTGGCCCAGCCACGGCACGTATGCGCCCGGCCCCGGCCCCGAGATCCGCGACCAGACACAGCTCGCCCAGCTCATCGCCCTGGGACGCACCGTGGCCGTCCTCCCCGTCTCCGCCCGCGCCTGGCTGTGGGCCGAGCACGCGGCCGTCCCGCTGACCGACGCGCCTCCCGTCGTCACCCACATCGCGTGGCCGGCCCACAGCCGCTCCCTCGCCCTGGCCGGACTGGTGCGCACGGCGACGCGACTTTGACACGCGGGCGCGGAAGCAGCAGAGGCGGGGGCCGGCTACATGTCGGTCGTACGCGGCGGCGGGTCGGTCCGCTCCTGGACCGGCTCGTTGGTGAGGGCGCCGTCGCGGCCCGCCCGGTACGCGCCGGCGCTCCCCTTGGCGGTCACCGTCTCCCGCTCGAACTCCGTCGGCATCCGCTCCCAGCGCCGGCGCGTCGGCGCGATCATGCCGCCGCCGACCAGGATGCCGACGACCACCGCGAGCGCCGCGTACAGCACCGGCCGGGTGACGTGACGGGCGATGCCCGCCCGGCCGAGGGCGGCGATGACGCCCAGCGCCAGGATGCGGGCCCAGCTGATGGTGGCGACCGTACGCCCGTACGAGACGGCCGAGAGCGCGCCGCCGACGATCCCGCGCACGGCGATGGTCATGCTAATGGTCACGACGATCAGGACCACGGCCACGATGCCGCGCGGCAGCCAGGCCACGATGCCGTTGATCAGCGTGTGGTGGACGATCTTGCGGAGGATGCCGGTCATGTCGTACGCGGAGTCGCGCAACAACCGCGTGGCACCCGCCCGTTCGGCCGGCCGCTCCGAACCGACCTTGCGCAGGACCCGGTCCACGTGGACACCAGCGGCGGCGGCATACGCTGCCCCCGTGACCTCTTCCGCGGCCGCCCGTGCCGCCCGCGCCGCGCTCGACCTCACCGCAGACCTTCCGGTCCCGGCCCTGGAGGACCTCTACCGCGACCTGCACCGCCACCCGGAACTCTCGCTGGCGGAACACCGTACGGCGGGCGTGCTGGCCCAGGCCCTGCGGAAGTCCGGGTACGAGACGACCGAGGGCGTCGGCGGCACGGGCGTCGTGGGCGTCCTGCGCAACGGTGACGGCCCGACGGTCCTGCTCCGGGCCGACATGGACGCGCTCCCCGTCCCGGAGGAGACGGGGCTTCCCTACGCGTCCACCGTCCCCGGCGTGATGCACGCCTGCGGGCACGACCTGCACGTGACCTGGCTGGTGGGGGCGGCCCAGGCCCTGTCGGCGGGCCGGGACACGTGGCGCGGCACGCTCGTCGTGGTCGGGCAGCCCGCCGAGGAGACGGGCGAGGGCGCGCGGGCGATGCTGGCGGACGGCCTCTACGAGCGTTTCCCGCGCCCGGACGCGTTGCTGGCGCAACACGCGGCGCCGGGCCCGGCGGGCCTCTACCCGCACGTCCCCGGCCTGATCATGTCGGCGTCGACGGATGTCGATGTGACCGTGCACGGGCGGGGTGGCCATGGTTCCCGGCCCGAGACGACGGTCGACCCGGTGGTGACGGCCGCGTACATCGTCACGCGCCTCCAGACGGTCGTCTCGCGCGAGGTCGCGGCGCGCGACTCCGCCGTCCTCACGGTCGGCGTGATCGAGGCCGGCACCCGGCACAACATCATCCCGGCGACGGCCCGTATCGGCCTGAATCTGCGCACCCAGTCGACCGACGTACGGGACCGCATGCTGGCCGCGATCAGGCGGATCGCGGCGGGCGAGTGCCTGGCGGCGGGCTGCCCGCGCGAGCCGGAGATCGAGGTCGGGGCGGCCTTCCCGGTGACGGTCAACGACGCCACGCTCGACGGGCGGGTGGCCGACGTCCACCGCGCGGTCTTCGGCGCGGGTACGGTCTTCGACCCCGGCCCGGCCATGGGCAGCGAGGACTTCGCCCACCTGGCGCCGGGCCAACTCCCGTACGCCTACTGGTTCGTGACGACCACACCGGGTGAGGTGTGGGACGCGGCGGAGGGGAGCGGCGACATCATGGACAAGCTCGCGGCCGTCCCGAGCAACCACAGTCCGCTGTTCGCCCCGGACCTGTCGACGGTCACACCCGGGGTACGGACCCTGGTGTCGGCGGCGCTGACTGTCCTGACGCCGGCCTAGCCCGCCACGCGCTGGACGGCCCGCTCCAACTTCTCCAGCCTCTCCAACCGGCGCTCGGCATGCTGCACGGCACCTTCGCGGCGGCCCGGTACCCGGCGCCTCGACTCGACGACCGCCGGGCCGAGTTCGCGGGCGTCGGCGCTCTCGCCGAGGCTTGTCCACTGGTGGTGGGCACGGTCGACGGCGGCCTCGACCGCGGGCGCGTCCGGGGGCTGGCCGGCGCCCAGCCGCGCGTCGGCGACGGTCAGCCAGAGCCGGCAGCTGCGGGCCGGATTGCCGGCGAACATCGCGAGGTCGGCGCGGACTTCGGTCCAGTGCAGGGCTTCCTCCGAAGCGGGGCCGTGTGTGTGGCGGGCCGTCTGCTGCCACTGGGCGGCGAGGGTGTCGGCGTGGGCGTGGTGGCCGGTCTGGACGGCGGAGGCGATGAGGGAGTGTGGGTCGGTGTCGTCCCTGCTTTCCCACTG